>DASYGI010000308.1:0-7193 GCA_035999925.1 Pedococcus sp. | reverse complement strand
CAGAGCCTGCCTCGTCCGTGATTCCTAGGTCGGTGGGTGTGATTGGCATGGCTGCCCACGCGTCCGAGAGGGCCTTGGTGTTGAGATGTTTGCGGCTGCCGGCGGCGAGATCGTCCAGGCCGAGGGCGTTCCAGAACTCGGGGTGATGGTCGCCAGGCAACACTGCGGTTACGCGACCGTGCACGGGGGCGCGTTCGTGGTCGGCGGTGACCTGCAAGAATCGGTTTCCGGAGTCCTTCGCGCGCCACGCGACGATGGCGGGGTCGGTCAGGATCGTGGCCCAGGCGAGTAGTTCGGAGGGATTGTCAACGGTCGCGCTGATGTCGCCGACGATGTCGAGCTCGCGGCTGATTCGCAACAGGATGGCGAGCTCGCGCGCGTCCTTGGACGGATACATTCGCTTCTCCTTCTACCTTTCCCGGCCTCACGACCTCGCTCGCGACCCAGGCCCGGTTGGACTGATGCGGTCCGCCTGGGATGTTCTTGGCTCGGCTGTCGGTGTCTCGGCTGGGGTTCGGAGCCAGAAACGGAGGCCCGTACCCTCGAACGGGTCGGTCCGGGTCAGCATGGTGCTTGCTCCTCACGGGCCGCATCTGGCGAACTGTCGCCGGATATCTGCGATGGAGACATCAGGTTTTCGCCCGCTCCGGCATCATGTCAAGAGGGGGACCGGTCTTCCCGTCGGGGATCTGGTCATGACTGTTCAGTGGCACGGGAACCAGAAGCAAGCCACCCGTAGGTCCCGGCCGGCCTGCGGGAGCCGTGTACCTCGCGCTGAAGGCAACCGACTTTCCTTCAACTTGCTAACCGCCCGCCCGATGATGGTCTGCGCGGACTTCTTGCGACGGCGACGCCGTCCGCGATCCTAGTCGCCGCCCCTATCGGAATCTCCGGCGGGCTCGTGACCGCTCACGTGCGCACCGACGGCATGCACAATCAGCCCGGAGCGAATACCTCCCGAAACTTCAGCCGGGTGCGTCTCAGCCAGGTTGCGGGCCGGTGAGCCGACGCCGTACCCGGGATGGCCTTCTAGCCGGGCGTACTCAGTCGGTGTCGGTGGCGGCTCGTAGCTGGGTGTTCTGGTCTTCGAGGAGGTTGTTCTGGTCTTCGAGCTGGGTGTTCTGGTCTTGCAGGTTGAGGACCATGCTGATGCCGGTGAGGTTGAGCCCGGCGTCGAGGAGGTCGCCGATGCGGCGGAGCCGGTCGAGGTCGTCGGCGCTGTACCGGCGGGTCCCGCCGTCGGTGCGGTCGGGCTGGAGCAGCCCTCGCGCTTCGTACAGGCGCAGAGTCTGCACGCCCATCCCGACCAGCTCAGCGGCCACCGATATGCCGTACACACCACGGTCGGGCCCCGGTCCTGCCCGGTTCACCATCCCACGTGTCCCTTCACCCGAATGCCTCTGCACCCGGTTGTCGCTGCGCCTCTTGCCACCAGCATGCCACGCGTGCCTTATCAAATCTACTGCGCAAGCCACAGATCAACCGGTTTGTGGGCTCTACGCAATCAACCGTGGTATCCGTCCTCTGATCCGCGTTGGTTGTTGAGTGTGCCAGTCGACGCCGCAGTACAGCAGCAGCCGGAGCCGGTGGTCGTCGAAGTTGCGGAAGCCCGTGGCCGGTTCTCTTGACCTTCTTGATCAGCAGGTTCATCGCCTCGGTGGGCCCGTTGGAGATGCCGCCGGTGTCGAAGTAGGCGGGCAACTCGGGGCGCCAGGCGTCGATGGTGCGTGCCAGGCGGTGTAGCTCGGGGAGCTCCGAGTCGGCGCAGTCCTCGAGCCACCGGTGCAGCCGCCGCTGAGCTTGGTCACGGGTCTTGGCCCGGTACAGCAGCCGCAGGTGCTGGGCGGCGATCCAGGCGGCGGCGACCTGCCCGTCGACGTCGCCGGCGTCGAGCCCGGTCAGCAGCCGGTCCCAGGCGACGTCGGTGAGGTGCTCGTGACCGCGGCGCAGAACCCGCCGGATCGAGTACGGCGGGTCGCCCTTGCGGCGCGGTGCCCGAGGTCTTGTCGCTGCACCCGCCGGACGTCGTCGGTGTTGTCGAATGGCGGCGAACCCGCTTGACGCCAGCGCCTTTGGCACTCGTCAAGGAGACCTGCCGGGAGATGGCGAGGTCCAAGCCCAGACCTTGAGCAACATCCTGAAGCTGGGCTTCGTTGAAGAAGTCGAAGACCGGGGTCCGGGTAGCCCTGCGTCTGGAGAACCAACTTGGTGATGTGGTACTCATCCACGACGTTACGTCTCCGTCAACGAGGTTCGCGTTAACGCCATGTGACTAGTGCACGGCCTCGTAGGCTTGCTGCACCGCGGCGCTGATCCGCCCCCGGTCGCTGACCTGATGGCCGTTTTTCTTGGCCCACTCCCGCACCGCCGCAAGATCCGTGCGGGATGCCCGTCCCGGGCTCCTCCTGGATGAGGACAGCGGACGGCGGCGCCCCTGCTTGGTGGCCTTGGCGATGTACGGCTTCAACGCCTTCTTCAGGGCGGTCCGGTTCTTGGCGCTCAGGTCGATGGACCACGACTCGCCGTTGAGAGCGAAGGTGACTTCCTCCGCGTTTGCCGACCCATCCAGGTCATCGGTCACCGTCACTGTCGTCTGCTTCGCCATGACCGCGATACTCACGCCTACGAGCGCCCTTTGTCTAATCCCCGCGCTACCCACCACCCCGTCGATCGTGGCCAGTCGCCCGCGCTACCGTTCCGATACGCACCGGCCGGCCCCGGCGCCTTCGAGGGCTAGGAAGGCGCTGCACCGGGGTCAATCTCTGGCGGGAGCGGTCCTTCCCGGACGGAAGGGCATTGGATCTGGCCGCTTGGATGGCGAACTCGCGGCGCTGTGACGGTGCCGCTCTCGCGGCGGAGTGACCCACCCTCCGCGGCATACAAACGGGCGTCCCCCCGGCGGCGGCATAGGTCGGCGTCCCCCGGCGGCGGCATAGGTCGGCGTCCACCCGGACGGCGGCTTGGGCGTTCGTCCATTTGGGCGCTCCAGTTGCCGCTGTCGAGGCTGTCTGTTTGTGGCCGGAGTCGGGACTTTGGGACGCGCGAACTGATGCTCAAGAGCGGTTTGCCACGTGCTGGCCGCTGGTTGAGACACATTCAGTGCTGCGAGCTGGGATGCCACGGCAACACATGGCAACACCTTTGTGTCGGCTGTGGGAAACGGCAGTCTGAGCCGTCACACAGGGGCTACGCGCCAGATGCCGATCCGGGTTACCCGCCGTCGGGGTGGTAGTCGTCGCGTGGGGTGACGTATCCCGGTCGTCCAGAGAGCCCAGATCCGCACGCATCCGTTACCAAGATTGAGAGCCCGACCTATGACTGCTCACTCCTTGCCTCACCTTCGGCGCCGGCGACTCGGCCTTTTAGCGGTTTCGGCTGCTTCGCTGGTGTCGCTCGCTACCGCTGGCATCGCAGTTGCCGACCCCGCTGGCGCGTCGGCCTCTAACGCGGTGGCGGCCGCCTTGCCGTGGATGAATACGTCGTTGACGCCGGAGCAGCGGGCGTCGCTTCTGATTCAGGGTCTCTCGCTTCCGCAGAAGATGCAGCAACTGACCGGCGCCTTTCCCGAGATCGTGCCGGAACTGCCTCAGTGCTACGGCGCTCGCCATGTGACCGGAATCCCAACGATGGCCATCCCCACGCTGCGCATCACCAACGGGCCCGTGGGTGTCGGCCAGAACGACTGCGTCGACCCGTCCCTCAACAACCCGAACGTGCCGTTCACTGTGGCCTACACGCACCCCTCGTCGGCCAAGGCGACCGCGCTGCCGTCGGCCACGACCTTGGCCGCGTCGTTCGATCAAAAGGTCGCGGGAGAGTTCGGACGTGTCGTCGGCGCGGAGATGAACAACCTGGCACTGCACGTCTTCGAGGCGCCGGGTGTGAACCTGGCTCGCCTGCCGGTCTTGGGGCGCAACTTCGAGTACTTCGGTGAGGACCCGTACCTGACCGGTCAGATGGCTGTGGCGGAGATCAAGGCGGTGCAGGACCAGGGCGTGATCGCGATGGCCAAGCACTACGTCGCCAACGAACAAGAGACCAACCGGATGACGCTGCAGACCACCGTGGACGAGCGCACCCTGCACGAGTCCTACATGATCCCCTTCGAGATGGCGGTCAAGGACGGCGACGTGGCCTCGATCATGTGCGCCTACAACTACGTCAACGGTGTCTCGTCGTGCGAGAACAAGTACCAGCTGACTGACGTGCTGCGTCAGCAGTGGGGCTTCAAGGGTTACGTCCAGTCGGACTTCTTCGCCACCAAGAGCACCGTCAACACCCTGCGCAACGGCCTGGACAACCTGATGCCGATCCCGCTGCAGTGGGCCCCAAGCCTGCTGCAGGCCGCGCTGGACGCTGGGCAGATCCAGGTGGCGGACATCGACCGGGCGTTGGAGCGACGGTACGTGAAGATGTTCAAGTACGGCATCTTCGACCGGCCGCTCGTTCAGACCCCGATCGACTACGACGCCGGTGGCGAGACCGCCCGCCAGATCGGCGGTCAAGGCACCGTCTTGCTGCAGAACAACGGTGCGCTTCCGCTGTCGAGCGACGTCCGCAACGTCCTGGTCGTCGGTAAAGCCTCGCAGGTCTACGCCCAGCAGGCCGTCGCTGGAGGCGCCCGGGTGGGCCAGCCCTTCGGCAGCGGCGGCGGCAGCTCGGATGTCGTGCCGGTGTACTCGGTGGCACCGGTCGACGGCATCCGCAACGCCCTCACCGCGGCGGGGAACACGAGTGCGCAGGTCCATCTCGTGCTCGTCGACGACGCCAACCAGACGGCGACCATCGACGGGCAGAGTGTGCCCTTCGCCGCAGTCTTGGCCCAGGTACGCAACGCGGACGCCGTCGTGGTCATGGCCGGCACGATCGCGGAAGAGGGAGCCGACCGGGCAACCTTCGCCGACGCGACGGGAAAGACCCTCGTCGACGTCGGGGACGACCTCGACTGGTACGCGGACCGGTCCAACGTCATCGCGACGGTCGGGGGAACCAACCCGGCGAAGAACAGCAACACCGTCGCGATGATCAAGGCCCTCATGACCGCCGGCCCGGAGATGGCCAAGAAGACCTCCCTGGTGCTCAAGGACAACGCCGGAGTCGCCATGGACCCGGCGCTGGTCGGCACGTCGGGCCCCGCCATCCTCGAGGCGTGGTTCCCCGGACAGGAGGACGGCAACATCGTCGCCGACGTGCTGTTCGGCAAGGTCAACCCGTCGGGCAAGTCGCCTTTCACGTACCCGTTCGTCGGGAAGGGTTTTCTCGACCACGCCTCGACGAAGCAGTTCCCCGGCGACGTGGTCAGCGGCGCGCAGACCGTGGAGTACACCGAGGGCCGGAACATCGGGTACCGGTGGTACGACGCCAACATCAGCGGTGACTGCGCCAGCGCCACCGACGGCACCAACCCATGCATCGCGTTCCCGTTCGGCCACGGACTGTCCTACAGCACCTTCGAGATCTCAAAGGTCGTAGCGACGCCCAAGAAGACCGACGGCACCAAGCCGATCAAGGTCCAGGCCTTCGTGCAGAACACCAGCGCCATCGCCGGCGCCGAGGTCGTGCAGGTCTACGTCGGGGTCCCAGCTGCCGGGGAGCCGCCCAAGCAGCTCGTCGCCTTCGAAAAAGTCTGGCTCGAGCCGGGTCAGAAGAAGCTCGTCCAGCTCGAGATCGACCCGGCAGCATCCAACCACCCGTTCGGGATCTGGGACGCCACCGCCGACGCGTGGACGACCCCAGAAGGCCAACTACAGGTCTACGTCGGCAACTCCTCAGAAAACGCCGAAACCTCCACCCAGACCATCACCATCCGCGACCCCAAGAAGAAGTGACCACCGCATCACTGAGCTAACGTCCGCGACCACCGTGTCCGTCAACCTGACGGACACGGTGGTCGCGGACATTCCAACCGCAGGCCCTCCAAGCGGCGACGCACCAAGCATCAGGCGTGGTCAAGAAGACATTGATCTCCCTAGGCATCGGGCCTTCGCAGCACAACCGTCACGACGATTCCGACCTAGCCGAGGGCCGCGGTGGCCGTGGTCAGCGAGGAGTCCCATCCGACCGTGGCGTGACAGGACCGAAGGGAACGCCGGCGACCAGCCCGGACTTCAGGGCATTGCGATGAAACACCACGGATCCTGGCGGAAGGGCTCATCGGCACGGCCGCCCGGCTCGCGGCGAAGTGACGCAGGTTCGATATGCGCACACAAGGCGGGGTCAACGGGTGTGGCGGCGCTCCGCAGGGTGATTGAGGGTGGTCAGATGACACGTCCGAGGCGGTGCAGATCGGTTGAGTGGACGGGGAGACACCAAGTCCATGGCCGCGGCGGCCGGTCCGGACGCGGTGACGGACAGCGCGGTCACTCTTGGGCTGCCTTCTGGGCCCGCCTTCTGGAGGTTCGTGGTGGCCTGGTTCAACAGTTCGCGCCACGCCGTCTCGGACTTGTCGACGCCCTCGACCTCGAGGACCTGGACCACGTCGGTCGGCCCGGCGAGACGCACGCCGGCTGGTCAGGCTCGAGGGCCTTGCTTCGGCGGTGCCAAGTCCTCACCGTGCCGGCGGGAGAACGGGTGGATCTGGGGCACGTTCGACACGTGGCCCGGACCTCCGGGTGCAGGGGGGCGGAGGGCCGGGCCACGCTTCTGCGTATCAGTTGTGGTGGGTCGGCTGGAAGTAATGGTTGATTGTCCAGTCCTACTACCCGGGCATCGTCATCCTGGGCCGTCTGGAGGGTGACGCTGCCTCGAGAATCGCTCGGCTGGCAGGGTCGGTCACCGCGACGATCGAGACACACGGAGACTGACTCCGCACATCCCGACAACGCCCAAGCCGCTAACCCCTGGAACGGAGCCGCAACATGCCGCACATCGACCTGCAGAACTTCCTCGACCACGTGAACCGGGGCGACCTCATCCAGGGCGGCACCGAACAGCACCGATTCATGCACGAGGCCGCTCAACAGGCCCTCCAGGTCACCGCCGAGCTCAACACCAGATACCACACACCCGAGCAGGTGCGGGCCCTGCTGGCGCGGCTCACTGGCAACGCGATCGACGACACGGTCACCGTGTTTCCACCCTTCTACAGCGAGTTCGGCAAGAACCTGAACATCGGCAAGAACGTCTTCATCAACATCGGCTGCCGGTTCCAGGACACCGGAGGAATCACCATCGGGGACGGCGCCCTCATCGGC
>DASYGI010000307.1:0-10055 GCA_035999925.1 Pedococcus sp. | reverse complement strand
GCGCCAGGGCAGCCGCCAACAGACCTCCGACGCCTCCGGCGCCCAGCACCGCGTGACGCAATCCAGATCCCCGATTCGCTGGCAGGGGGCTCGTCGGCGTGTTCCCTGCGGCGCCCCGACGCAGACCCTCTCGGGGGTCTTCCGGGCACGCTACAAGCCCGGCTCCGCGCCCGCCACCTACCCATGCACTATGTCGCCGCGGCACCCGACGTGCAGGGGCCCCCGCCTTGGCGAGGGCCCCCTGGGCTTCCGGGAGGATGCCGGCCGGCCGACACTTCTCCTGGTTGCGTCAGCCCGCGTTCGACGACGGTGCTGACGGCGCCGTTCCCGTGGGCCGGTCCTTGGTTTCGTCGCCCGCGTGCAGCTTGTCGATCTGCTTGGCGTTTCCACTCGCGACGCTGAAGGTGACCTTGTCACCGACCACCAGGGCCGACAGAGTGGCCTCGCCGTTCTTGTCGATGTCACTTGCACTGGTGACGGCGTACACGGTCGTGGCGGTGGAGGTCTTGATCGTGACGCTCGACGCGCCGACCGCCGTCACCGACCCGCTGAGGCTGAGCGCCCCGCCGTGGACCTCGTTGGCCTCGGGGACGCCGTCGGCGCCGTTGTCGCCGGGGTGGGGGTCAGCGGTCGCCGTGCTCGAGGTCGTCGTCGACGTCGTCGCGCTCGGCGACACGGTCGCGGCTTGAGCGCCGAGCGTCGTGGCCAGCACGCCGCCTGCGACCAGGCCCGCGGCGGCGTAGCTGATTTTCGAGAATCGTGAGTTGAGTCGCATGTCAAATCTCCTGAGGTTCAAGGGAATCCAAACGGAGCGCCTGGATGTCTTGACTCTCGGGCCCGTTCCTTCGTGCGTGCTGTCCCAGACCTACGTCGTCGCTGTGAACGCCAGGTCGACGCGCTCCATGGCGAGAGCCTGTCGGGCGATCCGGGCTACCCCGGGAGCGAAGGGCCGTGCGCCGAGGGCAACCGCGTGGACCAGTGGGGTGGGCAGATGCCGCGGAGCGCGACCGGTCAGCCGGGCGGCCAGCTCGGTGAGCGACAGTGTGTCTGGGCCGCCCACCTCGACGCACTGCCCGGCCATCGCGGGCTCCTCGACGGCTCTGACGACGGCCGCGGCCACGTCGGCGACTGGGACGAAGTTGATGGGGTTACCGGCCGGCCCGAACAAGCGGGCGCGGCCGTCGCGGCCTGCCGAGCCGCTGAGGATGTCGGCCCACAGTTCCGCGAAAGCCGTGGCCCTGACGATCGTCCCGGAACGAGCCGTCGTCCTCAGGTGTGACTCGGCTGCCCACTTGGCCCGAAACAGCTCGATCGGGCTGTCCGGGGCCGCCCCCACGATGGAGACGAGGACGAGGTGGCAGCCGATTTCCGCGGCGGCGTCGATCAGGCCGATCGCACCGTCGCGGTCGATGGCTCGTGGGCCACCGCCGGTTCGTGGGTCCATGCCGGTCATAGCCGCGACGACGTGGGTGCTGCCGGCGATTGCCGAGGGCACCTGATCGGCATTGGCGACATCGACGTCGAGGAGCTGCACTCCCGTGAACCGTGGGTCCATCTCGAGACCACGAGAGGTGGCGTGGCGGGAAACGACTCGAACCGTGTTGCGTTTCGCGAGTAGGGAGGCGACCACGAGCTGACCGAGTCGACCCGTGCCGCCGACGACGGTGATCATGGCCGGCCGACCGTTTCGCGGATGGCGCCGTCGGCGTCGACTCCGAGGGGTTCGACGGGCTCGAGATAGAAGCGACAGCTGCGGATCAGACCCTCCCGAACGGTGAAGATCTGCACCCCCGCGAGCTGCACCGGCACGCCGTCCCTGCGAGTCCCTCCGACGGTCATGTCCACCCACACGTGCTCGGCGTGCGCGACCAGGCCGTGAACCGCGATGGCCACGTCCGGGACGCCGGCGAACAGGCCGGCCCAGTTCCGCCGAACCTGTTCGGTGCCAACGAAGTCGCGCGCCGGGTGCACCGGGTTCGTCAGGACGTAGTCCGGTGCGAAGGAGGCCACCAGACCCTCCAGGTCATGGGCGTTGGTCCGTTCGACCAGGTGGTCGATCACCGCCGCGGGTAGTGCCAGAGGGTCGGTCATGGCGGGCTCCTATTTAGTTCCAGTATGCTGGAATGGATAAGGAGGATGATCCGCTTGTCCCTTCCCCACGTCAAGGGCCGTTCCTACGACGCCACCAAACGCCGGGCCGGCGCCGAGGCGCGTCGGCTCCGGGCTGTCACCGCCGCCCGGGACAGGTTCCTCACCGAGGGGTATGCCGCCACGACCGTGGCCTCCGTGGCGGCCGACGCCCAGGTGTCGGTCGACACGATCTACAAGACCTTCGGTGGCAAGCTGGGACTACTCGAGGCGGCGTGGTGGCGCGCCCTGGAAGGCAATACAGGCCCCCCCGCCGAAGAGCGGGCCGACGCAGCCGCATTGGGGGGCGATGCCCGCTCGATCATCCACACCTGGGCCACCCTGTCCGCGGAGGTGGCCGGCGAGACAAGCCAGCTGTTTGCGCTCATTCGCGCACTCGCGGTGGTCGACCCCGCCATCGACGACCTGTACCAGCGCATCGAACGCTCCCGAAGCGAACGGATGACACACAATGCCAGGCTGCTCGCGGCCACTGGCGCCCTCCGTCCCGGGCTATCGGTGGAGCAGGCTCGCGACATCATGCTCGCCGTCTCAGGTCACCTTCCCGAACCTTTGCTGGACCGAGCGGGCTGGTCCAGCACGGCATACGTCGACCTCGTCGACCGCCTCCTGCGGGCCGCCCTCCTGGCGACTCCAGGCTAGGCAAGCGCTCAACCTGGTTGTCCTAGGTGTCCGTGTCGAATCGCGCTTCGGCTGTTCGTGGAGAGGATGGAGGATGGTCGACGGGCCATGCGCGCAAAGGAGGAGACATGACCGAGTACCTCATCGCGTTCAACAGGGAGTGGGTGCCCGACCACACGGTTGAGGAGCTGACCGAGAAGGCGGAGGCGGGCGGGGCACTTATGGAGGAGATGAAGCAGGCAGGGGTCTTCATCTTCAGCGGCGGACTCGACGGGGGCTCCCCCGTGTTCAGCGTGGATGCGGCGAGCGGGACGCCGTTGTTCACCGATGGTCCCTTCGTCGAGTCCAAGGAGCACCTGGGCGGCTTTGCCGTCGTGGACGTGGCCGACGAGGCGGAGGCGCGGCTGTGGGCGGGGAGGGTCGCGGTGGCCTGCGGTTGGCCCCAGGAGGTACGACGCTTCCTCGGGCGGGTTCCCCAGGGGCCAGCTCAGTCAGACTGAACCGTTCGGGCGCATCGTCCGTGTTCATCTGTAGAGGCCCCGGCCGGGCCGGGCCCACAGGTGGAAGGCAGGTCAGGACATGTCATCGCAGCCTCCAGCAACCGGTTCGCTTCCCTGGTTGGGCGTCAGCCACCGGACCGTCGTGCTTTGGCGCCTACTCGGCGTACTCGCGCTGTTGGTGATGGGCGGGATCCATCTCTTCCTCGTGTTCCATGGGGTGGGCGGTGTGCTGGGCAAGCTGTTCGTCCTCAACGCGGTCGGCGCCCTGGTGCTGGCCATCGCTGTGGCGACGTTGTCGGGGCGACTGCTGACACTCGCCACGGCGCTGAGCCTGCTGTTCATGGTGGGCACGCTGCTGGCCCTCGTGCTCGCCCTGACTGTGGGGCTCTTCGGCATCCACGAGGTCCTGAGCTACCAGCTCGTGCCCACGACGCTCGTGGTGGAGTCCATCGGATCGATCATCCTGGCCGTCACTGTGGCTCAGGTGGCGCAGTCGAATCGATAGGGTGCCCGGCATGCACAACCTGCCGAGCTTGGGCGTGGAGTCGACGGCTGCTGCCCCTGTGGACCGCAGGGTTGTCGAACTTCGCCAGTACACCTTGCACCCAGGCCGGCGCGACCTGCTGGTGAACCTGTTCGAGCGTGAGTTCATCGAGCCGCAGGAGCAGGTCGGTGCGCATGTCCTGGGGCACTTCTACGACGCCGAGGACGACAACCGGTTCGTGTGGTTGCGCTCGTTCGCGGACATGGGGTCTCGCCGGAAGGCGCTCGAGAGCTTCTACTACGGCCCGGTCTGGGGTCAGCATCGCGACGCAGCCAACTCCACCATGGTCGACTCAGACGACGTGCTGCTGCTGCGACCGAGCGAGCCGGTGCCGCCGGTGCTGGACGACGGCTCAGTGAGGCCGTCCAACGCCGACTCACCGAGCGACGCCATCTTCGCGCTGACGGTGTACCAGCTCCCGTCGCCGGAGGTGGCCGAGTTCGCCGCGCACTTTGCGGCCAGCATGGGGCCGGTCCTGCGGGGCGCCGGCGTGGACCTCGTGGCCACGATGGGCAGTGCGCAGGAGCGGAACACGTTTGTTGCCCTCCCGATCCGCGAGGAGGTGCACTGCTTCGTCACCCTCGCACGACACGAGTCCACGGAGGCGTATGCCGACTTCACCCGAGCGTGGGATGCCTCGGGTACCAAGCGGGCCATGCTCGACGACCTAAGCCGCCGCTCGGTAGACGTCCTGCAAGAGGCGACCCTCCGGCCGGCCCGCCGATCGCTCCTTCGTTAGCAGGGGGCCCAGTGGTCCCCTGACTGCCGGCAACTCAGGACGCACTCGACAAAATCCGGAGGGCCTGTCGAATCGGGGCAGGGTGGTTCGTAGCAATGGTGACCGGCCACGAGACGAGAGGCGTCCCGATAGTGAACGAGGTCGACGTCCAGGAGGCGATCACCACCGCGCACCACCAGGAGTGGGCGCGGGTGGTCGCTGCCCTGACACGGCGCTTCGGTGACCTCGACATCGCTGAGGACGCGGCGGCCGAGGCGTTCGCGACTGCGGTGGAACGGTGGCCCTCCGACGGCATTCCCCCTAGTCCAGGCGCGTGGCTGACCACCACCGCCAAGCGCAAGGCCATCGACCGGCTCCGGCGCGAGAACAAGCGTGACGACAAGCAGAAGGAGGCGCAGATGGCGTTCGTCGACGACACTCCCGAACCTCCCGGCGCCATCGACGACGAGCGCCTCCGACTGATCTTCACCTGCTGTCACCCGGCGCTCGCCCTGGAGTCGCGGGTGGCACTGACGCTCCGGATGGTTGGTGGTCTGACGGTTCCTGAGATCGCCCATGCCTTTCTCGTTCAGGAGACGACCATGGGGCAGCGGATTACCCGCGCGAAGGCCAAGATCAAAGCGACTCGCATCCCCTACCGGGTTCCGTCCGCGGACGATCTGCCGGCCCGCGTATCTGGGGTCCTCGCCGTCCTCTTCCTCGTCTTCAACGAGGGCTACCTGGCAACAAGCTCGGACACCGACCCCCTCCGGCATGACTTGACCTCAGAGGCGATCCGGTTGACCCGCTTGATCCATGGCCTGATGCCCGATGACGGTGAGGTCGTCGGGCTGCTGGCGCTGATGCTGCTCACCGAGGCCCGCCGCACCACCCGTGTTTCGACCAGCGGCGAACTGGTCACCCTTGCCGACCAGGACCGCGGGGCCTGGGACGCGGCCATGGTCGCCGAGGGTCATCGACTGGTGCGCGAGCGTCTGGCCTCCGGGGTGGCGCCGGGCCGGTACCAGGTTCTCGCCGCAATCAGCGCTGTGCACACCTCGGCCCGCGACGCACGCGACACCGACTGGACGCAGGTGGTCGCCCTCTACGACCAGCTGGTCCGCCTGGACCCCTCCCCCATCGTTGCTCTCAACCGGGCCATCGCCGTCGCCGAGGTGGATGGCCCGCAGGTGGCGTTGGCGGCCGTTGACCGTCTGGAGATCCCACTCGTCGGATATCACGCCTTTCACGCGGCGCGCGCCGACCTGCTTCGTCGGCTGGGCAACAGCCAGGCGTCTCGCGCGGCCTACGACAAGGCCATCGAGCTGGCGGGGAACACTGCCGAGATCGCGTTCCTGATTCGTCGCCGTGACCAGCTGGCCTAGGGCCAGGACCGTCCGACCCTGGCGACCCCCTCGCTGACGTCAGCGTGCGAGCTGCCCGCCAGTCCAGCGTTCGTCGTCGGTCACGTCTTCCATGACCTCGAGCCAGTCCGGGACCGGTTGCACCGGCTGGTCGCGGTCGTCGATCTCGGCCACCAAGGTGCCGTCCTCATGTTCGTCGATCACGACGACCACACCATCCCGGTGCACCCTGTGACGCTTCTTCCGGACGATCAGCGCCGGCAAGGACTCCAGAGCGGCCCATTCCCGGTCATCGAGATAGAAGTTCGTGGAGGCAACCTTGGCTGGCCCCTGCGACAGTCGCACCTTATGTCCGAGCTTTCGGATCACCGTCCCATCGGCCTCGCGCACTTCGCGCAGGCGCAGACGCGTCCCAGTGACATACCGGTCGATGATCTCGTCGGTGCTCGTGACGCCCTCGGGCAGACGTGCCACGAGATAGCGACGCTCATGTTCCACAACCGCATACTTGAGCGAATCGGACACAAGCCGAGAGTACGACGCGAGGCCTAGATCTGTCCTGTGAGCTCACGTCAATTCGCCCTGGGCTTCGGATCTGCAACTCGCAGATCCAGTAGCGTGCCTGTCGATGAACCTCGGACTCTCCCACGTGGTCGATCCGCGCCTCGTCCCCTTCGCTGAGGCGACTCGCGCCTTCTACGCGAACCGCCCGGCTGGGCGTGGGCCGAGCAACAGGGAGGAACTCTCGGTGGCCCGGGGCCGCCTCGGCGTCCCCGTCCCTGCACAACCTCCCGCTGTCGAGGAGGTGGTTGCTGTCGATGGGCGCAGCGTTCCGGTCCGGATTCACAGGCCGCCGGACCGGCCGGCGATGGGCGTGGTCCTCGAGATCCATGGCGGTGGCTTCTATCTGGGGTCGGCGGCCGCCAGCGACGTCCGTAACCGAGAGCTGTCTGACGCGCTGGGTGTCGTTGTGGTCAGCGTGGACTACCGCCTCGCCCCCGAACACCCGTGGCCGGCGGCACCCCAGGACTGCGAGACGGCGGCGTTGTGGCTCGCCGCGAACGCCCAGGACCGCTTCGGCACCGCGAACCTCGCCATCGTCGGATTCTCGGCCGGCGCCACGCTCGCGGTCACCACGCTGCTCCGGCTGCGCGACCGAGAGGTCCCCGCCGTCGACGCCGCCGTGCTGCAGTTCGGGACCTACGACCTGAGCGCCCAGACGCCAGCGGGCCACCTCATCGCCGACGAGTACTTTCTCGAGGCGTACGCCGGGACGGCCCTCGACCGAAGGCATCCGGACCTCTCCCCGATCTACGCCGATCTGGAGGGCCTGCCGCCCGTCCTGGTGGTAGTGGGCGATTCAGACGTCCTGCTTCAGGACAACCTGGCCCTGGCCGCGCGGTTGTCCGCTTTCGGAGGGGACGTAGAACTGCGGGTCTACCCCGAGTCGCCGCACGGATTCACCGCCCATCCCACCCCGATGGCTCGGGCGGCGAACGACGACATCGAAGCGTGGCTCCGGGCCCGTCTGGACCGCGCCTAGAACGACCGGGCCGTCGGGTGGCGTCCGATGTCTCGCTGCAGGCGGAGGTCGTCACGCAGCTGGGGAGGGATCGGCAGCCGTCGTGCTGTCAGCTCGAGCGCATAGGCCTCCATGGCGCGCAGGAGGGCCTCGCGGGCAGACAGCAGCATCGGCTGAACCACCGGTGCGACGCGCATCGCGGCCACCAGCTGGCGAGCGACCCGGATGTTGGCAGCCAGTTCGGCGAGAGTCGGTGACCTCATCGGGGCCGACGCGGCAGCGTTCTCCATCGTGGGACGACCTCAACTCTGTCGCGGACCGCGGCAGGCGCCGCGCACGCGATAGCCCCACACTATCCCGGTCTGACGAATCTCAGGTACGCCCCGAGCGCAGGGTCTGCCCACGTCGGCCGAGTGTGGTTGGGTTGGTTGTCGTGACCACCGAGTGGATTGCCCCTGCTGTTGATCGGGTCGAGCCGGCCCGAGTCGCCAGCGAACGGACCGCCCTCGAGCAGTTGCTCGACTATCACCGTTCGACCCTGTCGATGAAATGCGCAGGGCTCACCGCAGCGCAGCTGAAGGACCAGGCGGCACCGCCCTCGACGCTCTCGCTCCTGGGACTGGTTCGACATATGACCGAGGTCGAGCGCTGGTGGTTCCGCATGCACGCCAACGGTGAGGATCTGGAGTTTCCCTACGACCCGGACCAGATCGGCGCGGACTTCCTTGACACCGCCGGAGCCGATGCCGCGAGCGACCTGGAGGCGTACCAGCGAGAGGTCGAGGCGGCCTGCGCGGCGACGGCCGGCAAGGATCTCGACCTCGTCGTGCCGAGTCGCGGCGACCACCCCGAGCGCACCCGGGACCTCCGCTGGATCTATCTGCACATGATCGCCGAGTACGCGCGTCACAACGGACACGCCGACCTGCTTCGCGAGGCCATCGACGGGATCACTGGCGAATGACGCCACTGTGCGCCTCCTAGGTTGCCGACCGTGTCCGACGGCGACGACGCCCCCTGGGGCGCGGAGCTCGTTTCGTGCACGCGGCAGGAATCATCAAGGACGCCACGAGGTTGCATCGCTCATGACCACCTTGGGATTCATTGGAAGCGGACACATCGGCAGCACCGTCGCCAGGCTGGCGGTGAAGGCCGGCCACAACGTCGTCATGAGCAACAGCCGCGGGCCCGAGACTCTCGCCGAGCTGGTCACCGACCTGGGTGACCAGGCGCGAGCAGCTACCGCGGCGGAGGCAGCGCGCGCTGGGGACGTGGTCGTCGTGACGATCCCGCTGAGGAACTACCGCGACGTGCCGGTCGACGAGCTCGCGGGCAAGGTCGTCATCGACACCATGAACTACTACCCGCAACGTGATGGCCAGATCGCCGCTCTCGACGGCGAGTCGTCGACATCGTCTGAACTGCTTCAGGCGCATCTGCCCACGTCGCAGGTCGTCAAAGGCTTCAACAACATCTTCTTCCAGCACCTCGCCGACCTGGCCCGCCCCTCCGGCTCACCGGACCGAAGTGCACTCGGCATCGCCGGAGATGACGCCCACGCCAAGGAGCGCGTCAGTGAGCTGCTCGACGAGATCGGTTACGACACCGTCGACCTCGGCCCACTGTCGCAGTCGTGGCGCACCCAGCCCGGCACGCCGGCATACGGACTGATGTATGCCGCGGACGAGACCGACTGGACGGCGGGCGCGCGCTCAGCCAACACCGTCGACGTGGCGCAGCTGGCCGCGAAGGCGGAGCGGCCACAGCCGTCCTGAGGCAGATCGCTCAGGGCACGGTCGTTCGCATCACGCAGTTCTTCAGGCCCTTGGGCCGGACGTAGCTGAAACCGGCGCGTTCGAAGAGACTGCGGGTGCCGTTGTAGAGGACGGAGACCTTCTGGCCGTGAGTGTCGTGCGGGTAGCCCTCCACCACGCCACCACCGGCCTCGGCGATCAGGCCTAAGGCACCGCGAAGGGCCACCGCACTCATCCCCGCGCGTCGATACTTCTTGTCCACGAACAAGCAGGTGATCCGGTAGTCGGGCAGCAGGTCCAGCTCGTCCTCGTACTGCTTGCAGTGATAGATGTTCGGCAACTCCGCCGGAGTGCCGTACTCGCACCAGGCGACAGCCTCGTCCCCGTCGAATACAAGCGCAGCGTGCGCTCGGTCCTCGTCGACCAGCCGCCGCTTGAGCGAGCGGTTTCCCTCGGCGGTGAACGTCTTCTCGCCGTGCAAGGTCTGGAACCACGTGCACCAGCAGCCGCCGAACACGCCGTTGTGCCGTTCGGCGAGCCGTGCGAACGCGTCCCACGTATCGGGCGCGAGTGCCCTGACGGGGTAGTCGTCCATGGCCGATCCCTTCCGGCGCGGTCAACAGGGTTCCGGGCTCAAGCGCCGTGCTCGAGCTCGTAGGGTGATCTACCGTCGCCCTATGACCCCTGAGAATGGCACCGAGAGCGAAACCTGGAAAGCGCCACCGTGGGAGCCTGCCCTCGCTGGGACAGAGGCGGAGCAGCTGGTCGGTGCCCTGGACCGGCTACGGATCACGTTCCGTTGGAAGGCCGGGGGCCTCGACGCGGCGGCGCTCCAGTCGCGCGTCGGCGCCTCGTCGTTGACCCTCGGCGGCCTGCTCAAGCAC
>DASYGI010000306.1:0-20529 GCA_035999925.1 Pedococcus sp. | reverse complement strand
GATGGCCTCGACGATGCTCGGAGTCGTCACCAACCCGTGCAAGGGAGTCGTCGAGGAGGTCATGCGCAAGGCGGCCCGGGACCTCGGCGTCGAGGACACGTTCCGGACCACCCCGACCGGGGTGTTCTACGGGATGCCTGGCCGCCGCGTGCCCGACCCCTACTTCGGTGGCGTGGGCCCGGAGCGGACCGGGTGCACCGAGTGTGGCAACTGCATGGTGGGCTGTCGGGTCGGAGCGAAGAACACCCTGGTGAAGAACTACCTCGCTCTCGCCGAGGGGTTGGGGGTCACTATCGAGCCGCTTCGGACTGCGGTGCGCCTCGCCCCACGACGCGGCGGCGGGTATGCAGTGACGCACGAGGCCACCGGATCGTGGTACCGGCACTCGAGGCGAACCATCACGGCAGACCAGGTCGTCGTCGCCGGCGGAACCTGGGGCACCCAGAAGCTGCTGCACGCCATGCGGCAGAGCGGGGTGCTGCCCGGAGTCTCCGACCGGCTCGGCTACCTGACCCGCACCAACTCCGAGGCCCTGAACGGGGTGATGATGGAGAAGGCCAAGCCGGGCGCGGACCTGTCCCGGGGGGTCGCCATCACGTCGTCGTTCCACCCCGACAGCGACACCCATGTCGAGAACGTGCGCTATGGCAAGGGGTCCAACGCCATGGGAGTCCTGGCCACGATCCTGGTGCCGGGTGGCCGACTGCCGCGGCCGCTGCAGTTCCTCGTCGAGGTGGTCAAGCATCCGGTGATCTTCCTGCGCTCGCTGTCGCAGTACCGCTGGAGCGAACGCACCATCATCGGGCTGGTGATGCAGAGCCGCGACAACTCGCTGCACGTGCGCGGGACGTCGGGGCTCTTCGGAGGTCGCGGGCTCACCTCTCGTCAGGGCCACGGTGAGCCGAACCCGACCTACATCCCAGCCGGGCAGCGAGCCATGCAAGCCGTCGCCGCCCGACTGAGCGAGGCCACCGGGCTGAGAGCCTTCTCCGGGAGCAGCGTCGGCGAGATTGTCAACATCCCGATGACCGCGCACTTCCTGGGCGGCGTCACCATCGGCTCCAGCCCAGCCCGGGGGGTGATCGACCCGTACCACCGGGTGTGGGGCTATCCGGACCTGCACGTGGTGGACGGCTCGGCGGTCTCGGCCAACCTCGGGGTGAACCCGTCCCTGACCATCACCGCACAGGCCGAGCGCGCGATGTCGCTGTGGCCCAACAAGGGTGAGCGCGACCCCCGTCCGACTCAGGGGTCGCGTTACGTGACCGTCGAGGCGGTGAAGGCGGTCCACCCGGCCGTCACCCGCTACACCCACGTCAGCGCCAGGGTCTGACCCACGGTCTGACCCGCAGTCTGGAACCGCTCGCCAGACGCGAGGGGACGCGCGAAGGCGGCCATTGCTGAGGTCCCCTGCGCCTCAGCAATGGCCGCCTCGGTCGGTGCGGCTGGAGACGAGCCGGGGGTGGGTCTCCAGCCGCACCACCCAGATAACGACCTGCCTGAGCGCGGGTTACGCGCCGTCCGGAGAAATCTCCGGTGCGGGTCCCGAGGGCGCGGACGCGACCGGCTCGTCGCGCCACGAGGTCCACAAAGCGGCATACGCACCGCCCGCGGCAACCAGCTCGGCATGGGTGCCGAGCTCGCTGATGAGGCCGTCCTCGACGACCGCCACACGGTCGGCGTCGTGGGCGGTATGTAACCGGTGGGCGATCGCGACCACCGTGCGGCCGGCCACGACGGCGGCGAGCGAGCGCTCGAGGTGCCGGGCCGCCCCGGGGTCGAGCAGAGAGGTGGCCTCGTCCAGGACCAGCGTGTGCGGGTCGGCCAGCACCAGTCGCGCCAGGGCGACCTGCTGGGACTGTGCCTCGGTCAACACGTGCCCGCCGCTGCCCACCGGGGTGTCGAGCCCCGCAGGCAGCGCAGTGGCCCACGCGGCGGCATCCACTGCCTCGAGTGCGGTCACGAGCTCGTCGCGGGAGGCCGTTGGGCGGGCGAGCAGCAGGTTGTCGGCCAGCGTCCCGACGAAGACGTGGTGCTCCTGGGTGACCAGGGCGACCTCACCGCGAAGGTCCGCGAGCTCGAGGTCGACCAACGGCACGCCGCCGACGTCGATGCGGCCCTCGCGGGGACCATCGATGCCGGCCATGAGCCTGCCAAGCGTCGACTTGCCGGCGCCCGAGGGTCCGACGATGGCCAGCCGCTCACCCGGGCGTAGGTCGAGGGAGACTCCACGCAGCACGTCGCGCCCAGGTCGATAGGAGTACCGCACCTCGTCGACGTCGAGTACTGAGCCGCGCGGCTGGGCGCCCGTGGCGACCCGGTCGGGTGGCACCTCGCCCACCCCGATGACCCTGGCCAGGGACGTGGCCCCGACCTGGATCTCGTCGAGCCACCCGAGCACCTCGTCCAGCGGGCCGGTCAGCTGGTGGATGTACAGCGTCACCGCTGTCGCCGCTCCGGCCGTGATGTGACCGTTGATGGCCAGCCAGCCACCCCAGACCACGGCCCCCGCAGTCGGCACGTGGTACCCGAACACCACCGAGGGGAACCAGTGCAGCCGCAGCCCCAAGGTGTACCGCTCGGCTCGGTAGCACTCGCGCAAGGCGTCGTGGAACCGGCGCCGGCGCTCCGCCGCGAGCGAGAGGGCGTCGACAGTGCGGGCGCCGTCGACGGTCTCGGTGACGACGCCATTGAGCTCGGCGTAGGTGGCCCGCTCCCACAGGTAACCGTCGGTCGCATACCGCAGGTAGCGGCGAGTCGAGAACCAGTAGAACGGCACGCCGAGCAGGATCGGCAGCGTCGCGAGCGCCGAGGTGAACAGCGCCGCCACAACCGTCATCAACACGGTCACCCCAGCCACGAACAGCGAGGGGATCCCGAACCGCACGACCTGGGAGAGTGCCTCGATGTCGTTGGTCGTCCGGGCCACGAGGTCGCCGGTGCCGGCCCGCTCGACGGTGGACAGGGGCAGGTTGACCGCCCGGCCGATGAACTGCTCGCGGAGCTGGGCGAACACGGTCTCGCCCAGGATGAACGACAGCCGACGGGCTGCCCAGGTGAAGCCGGTCTGGGCAACCACCGCGACGGCCAGGCCGAGGGCGAGCTGGTCGACAGCACTGCCCCGCGAGCCCCCTGCGTGGCCGCTAACCACGTCGACGAGACGCCCCACCAGCCAGGGAGCGGCGAGCGCGGCGACCGCGGCGAGGGCGTGCAGGCCCAGCACCTGGGAGAAGAGGCCCCGATGCTCGGTCATGAGGCTGCGCGTGTGCCGCCACACCGACCGCCGGTCGGCGACCGGCAGGGTGCGGCGCGCGTGGTCGGTGATCATTGGTCGTCCTCCTCGCCGCGGATCACGATGCGGCGGTACGCGCGGTTCTCCAGCAGCTCTCGATGCGAGCCGCGGGCCACGGCTAGGCCGTCCTGGAGGAGGATGACCTCGTCCGCGCGGCCGAGCATCAATGGGCTCACTGTCGTCACGACGGTGGTGCGTCCCCGTCGGTGGTCGACGAGGCGCTGGGCGATCCGGGCCTCGGTGTGTGCGTCGACGGCACTGGTGGGCTCGACGAGCACGAGCACCGGTGCGTCGGTGAGCAGCGCTCGGGCCAGTGCGAGCCGCTGGCGCTGCCCGCCGGAGTAGGAGCGACCGCGCTCCTCGACGACCCCGTCCAGCCCGTCGGGAACGGCGTCGAGGACGTCGAGGGCGCTGGCGGTGTCGAGCGCGCTCCGGATCCGGGCATCCCGGAGGTGGTCGGGGCTCGGCGCGCCGACCGCGGCAGGCAGGAGCTGGTCCCGTAGGACGCCGGTGAACAGCCGCGGGTCGGGTTCGCTGACCACCACGTGGCGGCGAACCTCCGCGATGGACAGGTCCTGCAGTCGAGTCCCGCCCCACGTCGTCTGGTGCGGACCAGGGCCATGCCGGCCGAGACGGTCGGCGACCGCCGCGGACTCCTCGGGCCGGACCGAGACCAGGGCGGTGAGCAGCCCACCTCGAACCCGGGTGCCCGAGACCGGGTCGTCGAGATCGGCATCGGTGGGCGGAACCGTGGCAGCCGACGCGCGCGTCTGGTCGTGATCGGGCTGGACCGCCAGGATCCGGAGCATCTTCCCACCGGCGATGTGGGCCCGGATGCCACGGTCCACCACCTCGATGGCGGTCTGCAGAGGCATGGTGAGGAAGGCGGTGTAGCCGTAGAAGGCGACGAGCTGCCCGGCCGTGATCTCGCCCGCCACGGCCTGCCGCGCGCCGAGCCAGGTCACAAGGACGACGAAGATGCCCGGCAGCAGCACCTGGGCGGAGTCGAGGGCGGCCTGGATCCCGGCGACCCGCACTCCGCGCTCGCGCACGCGCTGCGACTGCTGCTCGTACCGCCGCAGGAAGGTCTGCTCGCCCCCAATGCCGCGAAGCACGCGCAGGCCGGCCACGGTATCGGCGCCCAGGGTGGTCAGGCGTCCGGCCTCCTCACGCTGTTGGGCCTGCCGACGCTGCAGCGGACGCACGACCAGCGTCAGGCTCGCGAGCATCACAGGCCCGCCCAGCAGCACCAGCCAGCCCAGCGGCGGGGAGGCGGCGAGCAGGATCACACCGACCACGATGTAGCTGACGATGGCCCCGCTGAGCCGTCCCATCACGTCGTAGAGACCGCCGAGCCGCATCACGTCGTTGGCGAAGACGGCGACGACCTCACCGGAGGGCATCGTCCGGGTGAGGGCGGGCCCGGCGCGTTCGGCCCCGAGCGCGGTCAGCTGGGCGCCGCGATAGGAGGCGTAGAGCCAGTTGTGGACGGCGAAGAAGTGCCGGACCGCGGCCATGGTCGCGGCGACGGCACCGAGGCCGACCAAGGCCAGCGCCCACCGCACCAGAGCGGCAGGGTCGCGAGCCACGATGCCCTCGTCGACACCCTTACCGAGCGCGGCGGGGATCAGGGCGATGGACACCATCCAGAGCATCCCGCTGACCATGCCCAGCGCCTGGGTGCGCCACTGCTCCCGGGCGACCCAGAGCAGGAACCGCACCGTGCTGCGGGTGTCCGGTCGACCGGGATCGGGAAAGGGTATCTGGCGCATCAGGTCACCCACCGTAGGCGGCTGGGCCGACAGGACGACACCGGTTTTCTGGGCGCGGTCAGCCGTCCCGTAGCCTGACCCGGTGTTGCGAACCGCGCTCAAGCCGCGCTGGCTGAGCCTGTTCCTGCTCGTGGCCGTCCTCGTCGTCACCTTCATCCAGCTGGGCATCTGGCAGCTGCATGTGGCGCAGGACAAAGGACTGGCCGACGCACTGCGCCAGGCGCAGTCGGGCCGGCCAGTTGCCGTCGAAACCGTGATCGGCCCCCAGGAGGCGTTCCCCAACGCCGAGTCGAACCGTGCCGTGACCGCCATCGGCACGTATGCCGCCCACGACCAGCTCCTCGTCGGGCCCCGTCGCCTGCAGGGGCGGACCGGCTACTGGGTGCTGACGCCCTTGGTGGTCTCTGCGACCGGGGCGCGGCTGCCCGTTGTCCGTGGGTTCGTGACCGACCCCCGCGTGGTCCAGTCGCCGCCGGCCGGGCCGCTGGCCGTCCAGGGCTCGCTCGCACCGGGGGAGTCGCCGGCGACCGCGCCGACGGGTCTGCCTGCGGGACAAGGGGCCGCGCTGGGCTCGGTTGACCTCTCGGTCCTGGTCAACCGCTGGCCCGGCCAGCTCTACAACGCCTTCGTCTTCGCGGGGTCCGAACATTCCTCGAGCGGGGCGCCGATCAGCGCGTTCACGGGCCTTCAGCGGGTGCCCCCACCGCAGGTGAGCGGTGGGCTGCAGTGGCGCAACGCGGCATACGCCGTGCAGTGGTGGATGTTCGCCGCGTTTGCCGTGTTCATGTGGTTCAGGATCGTGCGCGATGATGCACGGCGTGACTGACATCAAAGACCCCGTGAGCACCCAGAAGGCCCTGACCCTGTTCAAGGTCATGGCTATCCTGTCCGGCCTGGCCCTCTTCGTCCTGATCACGATCATCGTGCTCAACGGCGGCTTCGGGAAGGGTGGCGCGTCGGCGGTCTGGAGCCCGATCCACGGGATGATCTACTTCGTCTACGTCATCTCCATCGCCAACCTCGGTTTCAAGGTCGGCTGGAGCCTGCCCAAGATGGTCGGCATCATGATGACCGGCTTCGTGCCGCTGCTGCCGTTCTGGGCGGAGCGGCGCTTCGTCGCCGAGGTCGAGGCACGGCTCGAACCAGCCCGCCGGTAGCCTTTCACCCGTGAGCGACCCCGCAGCCGCCGACGTGGTGACCAGTGACGTGACCAGTGATGTGACTCAGGCCCAGGACGACGACCGGGTGGAGGCTGCCGCGGCCGACCGGGCCGAGGCCCCGACCACGCCCCTGCAGGCCCGTCCCGTGGTGGTCCTCGACTTCGGCGCGCAGTACGCCCAGCTGATCGCGCGCCGGGTACGCGAGGCCAACATCTACAGCGAGGTCGTGCCCCACACCGCCTCGGTGGCCGAGATCCTCGCCAAGGACCCCGCGGCGATCGTGCTGTCCGGTGGACCCTCGTCCGTGTACGAGCCAGGCGCACCTGAGCTCGACGCCGCGCTGCTCGAGGCCGGGGTCCCGGTGTTCGGTATGTGCTACGGCTTCCAGTCGATGGTGCAGGCGCTCGGCGGCACCGTCGCCCACACCGGGCTCGGCGAGTACGGCGCGACTCCGGCCACCATCGCCGACCCCTCGTCCACCTTGTTCAACGGCCAGCCGGTCGACCAGTCGGTGTGGATGAGCCACGGCGACTCGGTGACCGAGGCACCTGCCGGGATGCGGGTCACCGCCTCCAGCGCGGGTGCGCCCGTGGCCGCGTTCGAGGACGACGACCGCCGCCTGTATGGCGTGCAGTGGCATCCCGAGGTCATGCACTCGACCTTCGGCCAGCGCGTTCTGGAGAACTTCCTCTACCGGGGCGCGGGCCTGGCTGGCGACTGGACGGCGGCACACGTCGTCGACGAGCTGGTCGACGCGATCCGCGCCCAGATCGGGTCCTCGCGGGTGCTGTGCGCCCTGTCCGGCGGGGTCGACTCGTCCGTGGCGGCAGCTCTCGTGCAGAAGGCGGTGGGCGACCAGCTCACCTGTGTCTTCGTCGACCACGGTCTACTGCGGGCCGGCGAGGCCGAGCAGGTCGAGAAGGAGTTCGTCGCCGCGACCGGGGTGGACCTGGTCGTCGTCGACGCCCGCGACCGCTTCCTGTCGGCGCTGGCCGGGGTGTCCGACCCGGAGGAGAAGCGCAAGATCATCGGGCGCGAGTTCATCCGGGTGTTCGAGCAAGCCGCCCGCGATGTCGTGGGCACCCGCGGCGACACCGAGCACCCCGTCGAGTTCCTGGTGCAGGGCACGCTCTATCCCGATGTGGTGGAGTCCGGGGGCGGCACCGGAGCGGCCAACATCAAGTCCCATCACAACGTGGGCGGTCTGCCCGACGACCTGCAGTTCAAGCTGGTCGAGCCGCTGCGCTCGCTGTTCAAGGACGAGGTGCGCCAGGTCGGGCTCGAGCTCGGGGTGCCCGAGGCGATCGTGTGGCGTCAGCCGTTCCCAGGCCCTGGCCTCGGGATCCGGATCGTCGGTGCCGTGACCGCTGAGCGACTCGAGGTGCTGCGCGCCGCAGACCAGATCGCCCGTGAGGAGCTCACCGCTGCCGGCCTGGACCGCGACATCTGGCAGTGCCCCGTGGTCCTGCTCGCGGGCGTCCGCTCCGTCGGCGTGCAGGGTGACGGGCGCACGTATGGCCACCCGGTCGTGCTGCGTCCGGTGTCGTCCGAGGACGCCATGACGGCCGACTGGACCCGGGTGCCGTACGACGTGCTCGCCAAGATCTCGACGCGGATCACCAACGAGGTGCGCGAGGTCAACCGGGTGGTGCTCGACGTCACGAGCAAGCCGCCCGGCACCATCGAGTGGGAGTAGCCCGGTGACGGTGCCCGACGTGGTCAGCCGAGCGGTGATGCGTCACGTCCTCATCGGGCCACCGCTGCGGCTGGCCACCCGGATGCGGGTCGAGGGGCGCGAACACGTCCCCCCGCGCGGTGCTCTCATCGTTGCCTCGAACCACCTGTCCTTCATGGACTCCATCGTCATCCCGCTGGCCTCGGGGCGGCAGGTGCATTTCCTGGGCAAGGCGGAGTACTTCCAGGGCACCGGCCTGCGCGGCGCCGCGGTTCGCTGGTTCCACTCGACGGCCGGCACGATTCCGGTCGACCGCTCGGACCCCCGGGCGGCCGCAGGGTCGCTCGAGCTCGCCGAGGAGGTGCTGCGTCGCGGCGACGCCTTCGGCGTCTACCCGGAGGGCACCCGGTCACCGGACGGCCGGCTCCATCGTGGTCGGACCGGCGTCGCGCGGATGGCCCTGGCCACTGGAGCCACCCTGTTGCCCTGTGCGGTCATCGGCACCGACCGGGTCCAGCCGCCGCAGTCCAACGGCTTTCGGCCAGCCAAGGTGACCGTGCGCTTCGGACCGCCCGTCGACGTGGCGGCTCTGCAACAGCGATACCAGAAGGCGGCGTTGCTCCGTGCGGTCACCGACGCGGTGATGGACGCCATCGGCGAGCTGTCCGGTCAGGAACGGTCCACCCAGTACGCCAGCGACGTCAAGGCGGCCTTGGGGCACTGACCCGGCTCCTCGGCATACCCGTCACCGCCAGCCGCGCCCCCTGCTGCAGCAACCTCTGCTTGCAGACCTTCGTGCAGCAAACCCACGGTGCAACCTGCCCTGCGTGTAGCAAGGTCTGCTAGCAGACCTTAGGGAAACCCCCGCCACGGTATGCCGCGTGACGGCCGCAGCCGGGCGGGCGGTTAGGGTTTGTGGGGTGTTGAGGACGACGGCGGCCGTGGTCGCAGGCAAGGCGGCCCGGGCTGCGTCGCGACTGCGGGGTGGGGGATCGGCCCTGCCTGGGCTGGTCGCCGAACGGGTGGACCCCGGGTTCCTCGCGCATGCGTTGGCGGATGTTCGCGGCGGCATCGTCGTCGTCAGTGGCACCAACGGCAAGACGACCACCACGAAAATGCTCGTGGCAGTCCTGCGGGCGCACGGACGCACCGTCTTCACCAACCCCACCGGGAGCAACTTCACCCGGGGGGTCATCTCCTCGATGCTCGGCGAGCTGCCCCTGGGTGGCCGACTGCAAGCCGACATGGCCGTCCTCGAGCTCGACGAGGCTCACGCGCTGAAGTTCGCCGCCTCCGTGCGGCCGACGCATTCGTTGCTGCTCAACGTCGCTCGCGACCAGCTCGACCGCTTCGCGGAGATCGACCACACCGCGCAGCTGCTGGCATCCCTCGCCGAGCAGACCACGACCGGCGTCATCCTCAACCTCGACGACTCGTTCGTCTCACGCATTCGCGACCGGGTCGGCGATGGCGTGCAGGTGCGGTACTTCGGCGTGGACGCCTCGATCGCCGACCGACTGCCTGAGCTGCAGGAGCAGGACGTCCGGTTCGACGACGGCTTCGTCCCCCCCGTCGCCGGCCCCGACGACGGTCTGCTCAAGCCGGCCGACGACCGGGTGTTCGACGTGGTGTTCGGCGACACCACCGTGGGTCCGCTGGAGCTCCAGCAGCGCGGACTCGCGGCCATGATCAACGCGACCGCCGCGACCGCCGCAGCGCGCACCCTGCTCGGCGAGGCCTTCGACCACGAGGTGGCGGCCGCCGCGCTCCGGGCGGTGACCCCGCCGTTCGGTCGCGGCGAGGTCGTCATGGTCGACGGCCAACCGCTCGAGCTGGTGCTCGTCAAGAATCCGGCCGGGTTCACCGTCGCGCTCGGCACCTATGGGTCGAGCCCGGTCGCGACGATGATCGCTATCAACGACAACTATGCCGACGGGCGCGACGTCTCGTGGCTGTACGACGTCAGCTTCGAGAGTCTTCGCGAGCGCGGGGTCGCGGTGACCAGTGGGGTGCGTGGCTACGACATGGCGCTGCGACTGCAGTACGACGACGTCGATGTCGACGAGGTGCAGCCCGAGCTCGACCGGGCGCTGGACCTCTTCCTGGCCCGGCACCCCCGGGAGCCGAAGCGAATCTTCTGCACGTACACGGCGATGATGGCGCTGCGCCGCACCCTGGCTGCACGGTACGACCTGCCCGACATCGGTGAGGAGGCGTCATGACCAAGGGCGAGATCCACCTGGTCCACCTGTACCCCCGCGAGATGAGCATCTACGGCGATCTCGGCAACACGCGCTGCCTGGCCACGCGGATCCGCCGGCACGGTTACACGCCCGTGGTGCACCAGCACGACCCGGGCAGCCCGTTCCCCGAGCAGGCCCACCTCGTGGTGGGTGGCGGTGGGCAGGACTCAGGACAGGTGCGGGTCGAGGCCGACCTGGACAAGATCGCCGACCGGCTGCGCTCGCTGGCCGCCGAGGGCACGCCGATGCTCATGATCTGCGGGATGTACCAGCTGTTCGGGAACGCGTTCATCACGGTGGACGGCGCTCGGTTGCCGGGGCTCGGCATCCTCGACGTCACGACCCAGGGGAACGCGAAGCGGATGATCGGACCGGTTGTCCTGGACACCGAGTTCGGTGACGTCGTCGGGTACGAGAACCATTCGGGGTCAACGACCTTGGGTGCTGGGCAGGCGCCCTTCGGGAAGGTGCGGGCGGGCCTGGGCAACAACGGCACCGACGGCACCGAGGGTGCGCGGACCGGCAACGTCGTCGGGTCCTACCTGCACGGACCGATCCTGCCCGCCAACCCGGCTCTCGCAGACGCGCTGATCTCCCTGGCCGCCGAGCAGGCCACCGGATCGCCGTTCGAGCCCGGTGAGCAACGCGACGCCCTGGCCGACGAGGCCCGGACCCGGCAGGTGCGACGGCTGGTCAAGCGCGGCTGAGGCCGACGTCACGCCCGGGTCAGTGCCGAGCCGACCTGGTCCGCGAGCAGGACCGCCACCCGGAGCTGGTCGGTGGTGGGGCGCACGACGCGGGTCGCGGCGGTGAGCAGGAACTCACCGACCACCCGACCGTTGGTCCGGACCGGCAGGACCGTCTCGTCGTCCACGGGGAAGCCGTCGCGCGTCACGTCGATGACCCGCCCCCGGCGGACCACGATCCCCTCGACGGTCAGCTGCGGCTCGGCCAAGGGAGCGCTCGCAGAGGTCACGAAGCGACAGCCGTCGAGCCCGAGCACGTCGGTGAGCTGGCGGCATACCCGGTCGGTGAGCTCCAGGAGGTCTGCGCTCGGCACCGTCGCCGTGGTGGCGGTATCCACCAAGCCGGCCAGATACCCGGTCGTCCGGCTGGCCCGGGCCTGCTGGCGACGCCCCCACAGGGCGAGCTCGCTCACTGCCAGTCCGACGGTGATGAGCAGGATGGTGGCCTGGAGGTCGGCGGGGTCGGTGATGGCGAGCTGTCCCCGCGGCTGGGTGAGAAAGACGTCGAACCACAACGCGCTCGACAGGGCCGCCACCAGGCCCGCCGCCCGAATGCCGGTGGCTGCGGCAGCGACCACGACGACCACGAGCAAGAGGGCCGCCGAGGCGTTCGGCACCGAGCTCCGCAACGTGGTCAGCACCCCGCAAGCCATCAGCGGCACGACCGCAGCGGCCCCGACGACCAAGGACTGTCGCTGCGTGATCACCCTCTGAATGTCCATACCAACATCAGGCAGCGGCCTGACCCCGAGGGTCAAGCGTCTTGACGCGATCTGTATGCACAGAGGAGCCGAACGGTTGGGATGACCCCGAGCGGGACGAGACCTTAACGGGATCTTGACGGGTCCGGGTGCCGAGCGGTTTGGGGCGTCTGTACGCCGCGGTTATCGTGGGGATAGTGACCACTGACGAACTCTCGGCCCCGCCGGCTGCCTCGGCAGAACCTGAGCAGCCGCAGAGCCACGGCCAAGGCTGGCTCGTACTGGCGCTGGGCTCCCTCGGGGTGGTGTTCGGGGACATCGGCACCAGCCCGCTGTACTCGATCCAGACCGTCTTCGCCCTCGACAACGGGATCGTGAAGTCGACCCCGAGCGATGTCTACGGCGTCATCTCGATGGTCTTCTGGTCGATCACGGCCGTGGTCTCGGCCAAGTACGTCATCCTCATCCTCAGGGCGGACAACGACGGCGAAGGCGGGGTCATGGCGCTGGCGGCGCTGGCCCGGCGCACGGTCCGACCCGGGGGGAAACGCTTCGGCCTGGTCATGATCCTGGGGGTGGTCGGTGCCTCGCTGTTCTACGGTGACAGCGTCATCACCCCAGCCATCTCGGTCATGTCCGCGATCGAGGGCCTGGCGATTCCCGCGCCTGGCCTGGCCCACCTCGAGGTGCCGCTCGGCGCGGTCATCATCACCGTGCTGTTCATGGTCCAGCGGTATGGCACGCACATCGTGGGCCGCTTCTTCGGACCGATCATGGTCCTGTGGTTCTTCGTGCTCGGCATCACCGGCGCGGTCCAGATCGGTCACGACCCCGGCATCCTGCGCAGCCTCTCGCCGACCTACGCCGTCCTGTTCGTGGTGGACCATCCGTTCATCGCCTTCGTCGCGATGGGCGCGGTCGTGCTGTCGATTACGGGCGCGGAGGCGCTGTATGCCGATATGGGCCACTTCGGCCGCGCGCCGATCCGCCGTGCCTGGTTCGCCCTGGTCTTCCCGGCGCTGACGCTGAACTACCTCGGGCAGGGGTCGCTCATCCTGCAGAAGCCCAGCTCGGTGTCGAACCCGTTCTTCCTGCTGACCCCGGGCTGGATGCAGCTGCCCATGGTGGTGCTCGCGACCGCGGCCACGATCATCGCCTCCCAGGCGGTCATCTCGGGCGCCTACTCGGTCTCCCGCCAGGCGGAACGGCTGGGCTACCTGCCCAAGCTCACCGTGCGGCATACCTCCCAGCACGAGGGGGGCCAGATCTATGCGCCCGCCATCAACTGGGCTCTGTATGCCGGCGTGCTCCTGCTGCTCCTGCTTTTCCAGTCCTCGGGGAAGCTGGCCACGGCCTACGGCCTGGCCGTGACGGGGACCTTCCTGCTCACCACCACCCTGGTGCTCATCTACGCCGAGTCGGCGTGGAACTGGTCGCGGGCCAAGCTGCTCGCGGTCGGCATCCCGCTGGCCGGCCTCGAGCTCACCTACCTCGGTGCGAACCTGACCAAGGTGGCCCACGGCGGCTGGCTCCCGCTGGTCATCGCTGCCACCGTGGCGACGCTGATGCTCACCTGGCAGAAGGGCCGGGTCCTGGTGACCGAGCGACGCACCAGCATGGAGGGCTCGCTCGCCCAGTTCATCGCGGACCTGCACCCGGACACCGTCACCGTGGTGCCCGGGACGGCCGTCTTCCTGCATCCCGACGACGGGACGACCCCGCTCGCGCTACGCGAGAATGTGGCCTACAACCACGTGATCCACGAGCACGTCTTCATCGTCACCACGCTGTCCGAGAACGTCCCTCGCGTCCCCGAGAGCGAACGGTGCTCCTGCGAGCCCCTCGACAGCCCGCTCGCGACGATGACCCGGGTCAAGCTCCGGTTCGGGTTCCAGGACGAGCAGGACGTCCCCGCCGCGCTGCACAGTGCCAAGCGTCAGGGGCTGCTCATCGAGCCTGACGAGGCGTTCTACTTCCTGTCCAGGATCACCGTGCACCGTGGCAAGCAGCCGGGGCTGTCGACCTGGCGCAAGCGGCTGTTCATCGGGCTCGCCCACAACGCGGCCAACCCCAGCGAGTACTTCCGCCTGCCTGAGGCGAACACCGTGATCATGGGCGCCCAGGTAGAGCTCTAGGCGGCGAGTCCACGCCGGGCGCGAGCGGGCATCAGGATCGCGTCAACGCCCGTCAAGGCGCCGTCAAAGGCGCCGGCCTGGTGCCAGAGATGGTCTGCACTGGATAGGTGATCGAAAACCTCATCGGCGGCCTCATCGCAGCGGCGCTGCTGGTCTACCTCTGCTACGCCTTCCTACGGCCGGACAAGTTCTGATGTCCGACACCGTCAGTGGGCTGCTCACCATCGGACTTCTGGTGGTGGCCCTGGCGCTCGTACACGTGCCGTTCGGCAACTACCTGGCGCGCACCTTCACCAGCGAAACCCACTGGGGTGTCGAGCGACTCGTGTATCGCCTCGTCGGGGTGCGCCCGGACAGCGAGCAGCGCTGGACGGCATACGCCGCCTCGGTCCTGGGAATCTCGGTGGTGAGCACCCTCGGGCTCTTCCTGCTCATCCTGGTCCAGTCGCACCTGCCCACCGCGCGGGCCGGGGTGGGCATGCACCCCGACACCGCGTGGAACACCGCCGTCTCCTTCGTCACCAACACGAACTGGCAGGCGTATGCCGGCGAGAGCGGCGTCACCCCGCTCACCCAGGCGGTCGGGCTGACCGTCCAGAACTTCATCTCCGCGGCCGTGGGGCTCGCCGTCGCCGTCGCGCTCGTCCGGGGACTCGCCCGCCGTCGCACCGACCAGCTCGGCAACTTCTGGGTCGACCTCACCCGCAGCATCACTCGCGTGCTGCTGCCGATCTCGGTCGTCGGGGCGGTGATCCTGATGGTCGGCGGGGTGATCGAGAACCTCAGCGCACCCCTGACGGTGCACACCCTCGCCGGCGGATCCCAGGTCATCCAGGGCGGACCGGTCGCCTCGCAGGAGGTCATCAAGCTGCTCGGGACCAACGGGGGAGGCTTCTTCAACGCCAACTCGGCGCACCCGTTCGAGAACCCCAACGCCTTCACCGACCTCTTCCAGATCTTCCTGCTGCTGGTCATCGGCTTCACCCTGCCGCGGATGTACGGGGTCATGGTGGGGGACAAGCGCCAGGGCTGGTCCATCCTCGGTCTGATGACGACGCTATGGGTCGGAGGCCTCGTCGTCGCGACGCGGGCCGAGCTGTTGGCCAACCGCAGCCTCGGTGGCGCGTTGGAGGGCAAGGAGATCCGGTTCGGGGTGTGGGCCTCCGCGCTGTTCGGGGTAAGCACGACCGGGACCTCGACGGGCGCCGTCAACTCGGCCCACGAGAGCTTCTCACCGATCGGGGGCGGCATGCTGCTGACGAACATGGTCCTGGGGGAGATTTCGCCGGGGGGTGTCGGCACCGGGCTCTACTCAGCGCTCATCGTGGCGGTCCTGGCGGTCTTCATCGCCGGGCTCATGGTGGGACGGACTCCGGAGTTCCTGGGCAAGACCATCGGGCGCCACGAGATCACCCTCGCCGCGCTGGTGACCCTGGTCATGCCGGCCCTGGTCCTGTTCGGCAGCGCCCTGGCGATTGCGCTGCCTCGCGAGCGGGCCAACCTGCTCGCCGTCGGCCCGCATGGGCTGACCGAGATGGTCTATGCCTTCGCCTCGGCCACCAACAACAACGGCAGTGCGTTCGCCGGACTCACAGCGGACGCGCCCTTCTTCAACCTGACCCTGAGCGTGGTGATGGCGCTAGGCCGCTTCCTGCCGATCGTCCTCGTCATCGCGCTGGCCGGTCGGCTGGCCCAGCAGGGCAGACGTCCCGCCACCGTCGCGACGATGCCCACGCATACGCCGCTGTTCGTCACGCTCCTGGTCGGGGTCGCCATCATCGTCACCGCGTTGACCTTCTTCCCTGCACTGGCCCTCGGGCCGATTGCCGAGGCACTGTCATGAACGCTCACCTGCTCCTGGCGGCATTGCCGACCGCCCTACGCAAGCTCGACCCGCGTCACGTCTTCCGGTCGCCGGTGATGTTCGTGGTGTGGGTGGGATCGCTGCTGACGACGTACTTCTGCATCGTGCACCCCTCCACGTTCGCCATCGTCACGACGATCTGGCTGTGGGCCACGGTGGTCTTCGCCAACATGGCGGAAGCCGTCGCAGAGGGGCGCGGCAAGGCCCAGGCCGAGTCGTTGCGCCGGGCGAAGAAGGAGACCACGGCGCGCCGGCTCCACGCCGGCGGTGCCGGAGAGGTCGTTCCGGCCACGAGCCTGGCCGTCGGCGACCGGGTCGTGGTCGAGGCGGGCGAGGTCATTCCCGGCGACGGGGACGTCGTCGAGGGCATCGCCTCGGTCGACGAGTCCGCCATCACCGGCGAGTCGGCGCCGGTGATCCGGGAGTCCGGTGGCGATAGGTGCGCCGTCACCGGTGGCACCACAGTGCTCTCGGACCGCATCGTCGTGGAGATCAAGACCGAGCCGGGGCAGAGCTTCCTGGACCGGATGATCGCCTTGGTCGAGGGCGCCTCGCGGCAGAAGACTCCCAACGAGATCGCCCTCAACATCCTGCTGGTGGCGCTGACGATCATCTTCCTGGTCACCGTCGTCGCGCTGCAGCCGTATGCCATCTACTCCGGCCGAGGCCAGTCCCTGCTGGTGCTCGTCGCCCTGCTGGTGTGCCTGATCCCCACGACGATCGGGGCGCTGCTCTCGGCGATCGGCATCGCCGGCATGGACCGGCTGGTGCAACGCAACGTCCTGGCCATGTCGGGGCGGGCCGTGGAGGCTGCCGGTGACGTCTCGACGCTGTTGCTGGACAAGACCGGGACTATCACCCTCGGCAACCGGCGCGCCAGCGAGTTCGTCGCCCTCGGGCAGGTCGGGGGGTCGGACCTGGCTCGGGCTGCCCTGCTCTCGAGCCTGTCCGACGGGACCCCGGAGGGTCGTTCCATCGTCGAGCTGGCGACCGCCGAGCTGGACCACGGCAAGCCCGCGGCGGACGCCCCTGGTCTCGTGGACGCGCGGTTCGTCGAGTTCACCGCACAGACCCGGATGTCCGGGGTCGACCTGTCGTCCGGGGTGATGATCCGCAAGGGGGCGGGCACTGCTGTCGTCGGCTGGACGGTCGACAGCGGAGGTGCGCCACCTGACGGCCTGGGCGCTGTGGTAGACGAGATCAGCAACAGCGGAGGCACGCCACTGGTCGTGGCACGACGCGAGGGCGCGGGTCCGGCCCAGGTCCTGGGGGTCATCCACCTCAAGGACGTGGTGAAACCCGGCATGGCGCAACGCTTCCAACAGCTTCGGCACATCGGGATACGCACGGTGATGATCACCGGGGACAACCCCTTGACCGCCGCGGCCATTGCCGCCGAGGCAGGCGTCGACGACTTCCTCGCCGAAGCAACCCCCGAGGACAAGATGGCCCTGATCAAGGCGGAGCAGATCGGCGGCAGGCTGGTGGCGATGACCGGCGACGGGACCAACGACGCCCCCGCGCTGGCCCAGGCGGACGTGGGCGTGGCCATGAACACCGGCACCTCCGCGGCCAAAGAGGCCGGCAACATGGTCGATCTCGACTCTGACCCGACCAAGCTCATCGAGATCGTCGAGATCGGCAAGCAGCTGCTGATCACCCGGGGCGCGCTGACGACCTTCTCGATCGCCAATGACGTCGCCAAGTACTTCGCCATCATCCCGGCGATGTTCGTGCCCGTGTTCCCCGGCCTGTCCGGGCTGAACGTCATGGCGCTGGCCACCCCGCAGTCGGCGATCCTCTCCGCGGTGATCTTCAACGCGCTGATCATCCTGGCCCTGATCCCGTTGGCACTCAGGGGCGTTCGATACCGGCCCGTCGAGGCCAGCCACCTGTTGCGGCGCAACCTCCTGGTCTATGGCCTGGGCGGGTTCGTCGCTCCGTTCATCGGCATCAAGCTGATCGACCTCCTCGTCTCCCACCTTCCTGGACTGAGCTGATCTCCATGAACCTGGCCATCCGTCAGCTCGGCGCCTCGGTGCGCATGTTCGTGCTGTTGACCGTCCTCCTGGGTCTGGTCTATCCGGCGGTCGTCCTCGGCCTGGGACAGGTGGTCGCCCCTGGCGCCGCCGAAGGCTCCCTGGCGCGACGCTCCGGCACCGTGGTCGGCTCGTCCCTGATCGGGCAACAGCTCCCCGGACCGCAGTGGTTCCAGCCCCGGCCGTCAGCCACCGGGTACGGCGGTGCCACCAGCGGCGCCACCAACCTGGCCGCGTCGGACGCACGTCTGACGAAGTCCTGGGCCGACACCAAAGCCGCACTGCTCAAAGCCAACCCTTATGCCGTGGGCGCGCCGCCCGCGGACGCCTACACCGCCTCAGCCAGTGGTCTGGACCCGCACATCTCGGTGGCCTACGCGCTCTGGCAGGTACCCAGGGTCGCCCGCGCCCGGCATCTGTCGACCCAGCGAGTCGAAGACCTGGTGCAGACGCATACCCAGGGCCGCACCCTCGGATTCCTCGGTGAGCCGCGGGTGAACGTCCTGGAGCTCAACCTCGCCCTCGACTCTCTCGACCCGCCCGGATCTCTCCGGTGACCGTGTCGGGGCGCGCACCCTCCCCGACAGGGACGAGAATCGGGGTATGAGCAGAGGCGTGCTGCGGGTGTACCTCGGCGCAGCACCGGGTGTCGGGAAGACGGTCGCGATGCTGTCCGAGGCGCAGCGGCGGCTCGAACGCGGCACGGACGTCGTGATCGGTGTCTGCGAGAGCCACGGTCGCGCTTACACCGCCGCGCTGATGGACGGACTCGAACGGATCCCGCCCACGCGACTCGAGTACCGCGGCACGACCCTGCTGGAGCTGGACACCCGCGCGGTGCTCGCACGCCGGCCGCACGTCGTGCTGGTCGACGAGCTGGCTCACACCAACGCCCCCGGATCCTCGCACGCCAAGCGCTGGGAGGACGTCGAGGAGCTGCTGGAGGCAGGGATCGATGTCATCTCCACCGTCAACATCCAGCACCTCGAGTCACTCAACGACGTGGTCGAGGCCATCACCGGTGTGCGGCAGCAGGAGACGGTTCCCGACGACATCGTGCGCCGGGCCGACCAGATCGAGCTCGTGGACATGTCACCGCAGGCGCTGCGTCGACGGCTGGCGCACGGCAACGTCTATGGCGCCGACAAGGTCGATGCGGCGCTGGCGAACTACTTCCGGGAAGGCAACCTCGGAGCCCTGCGGGAGCTGTCCCTGCTCTGGGTGGCCGACCGGGTGGAGGAGGGGCTCGGGCAGTACCGCGCCGACCATGCGATCGCCGAATCCTGGCCGACCCGCGAACGGGTCGTGGTCGCGCTCACCGGTGACACGGAGGGCAGGACGCTGCTGCGCCGGGGCGCGCAGATCGCCTCGCGTGGTGCCGGCGGCGAGCTCGTGGCTGTCTATGTGACGGCCTCGGACGGCCTCGTCGACGCACGGCTGGAAGGGATCGCCGAGCTGCGACAGCTGACCAGCGAGCTGGGGGGAACGTTCAACGTCATCAAAGGCGACGACGTCGCGGCGGCGCTGCTGGACTTCGCGCGCAGCGTCAACGCCCGGCAGATCGTCGTTGGCGCCTCACGCCGTCCCCGCTGGCAGGCGGTGTTCTCACCCGGTGTGGGTCAACGCGTGGTGGACAACGCGGGGGACATCGACATCCACCTCGTCAGCCACGAGCTGACCGGCAGCGTCCGTGCCCCGCTGCGGATCGGACCCGCCCTCGGGCTGGCACGCACGGCGGGTGGATGGCTCCTGGCGACCGGGGGCACCGCCGGGCTCACCGGCATACTGCGGGCCACGCCCGGGTGGCACGACCTTCCGCTCGAGGTGCTCCTGTTCCTGCTCGTCACGGTCGTTGCCGCGCTGGTCGGCGGCCTGTGGCCCGCGTTGCTCGCCGCGCTGTTGGGCAGCCTTGCCCTCAACTGGTTCTTCACCCCGCCGCTGCACACCCTCACCATCGCCAGCCCGCAGAACCTGGTGGCGCTGCTGGTGTTTCTCTTCGTGGCGGTCTCGGTGTCCTCGGCGGTCCACGTCAGCGAGCGTCGCGCCGCCTCGGCGCGAGCAGCCCAGCGGGAGGCCGCTGCGCTGGCCGCCACGGCTGAGTCGCTGCTCGGTGAGCGAGACCAGCTCTCGGCCCTGCTCCGTCAGGCGGTCGAGTTCTTTGCGCTGGCCAGCGCTGCCGTGCTCCGCAGGCCGAGCGTGCGGGACCCCTGGGAGGTGGTGTCCGCCACGGCTGACTTCGACGTGGAGGCGATCCCGCAGGCCTCCGTGTTGGCGCCCGTCGACGACGAGCGCTCGCTGGTCCTGATCGGGCGCGTGCTCAGCGGCGCCGACCGCCGGCTGGTGTCGGCCTTCGCCTCTCGGGCCGCGGCCCTGGTCCATCGTGACGAGCTGGTCGAGCAGGCCCGTCGGGCGACGGCGCTGGCCAAGGACAACCGCGCTCGGACCGCCTTGCTGGCGGCGGTCTCACACGACCTGCGTACCCCGTTGGCCAGTATCAAGGCCGCGGTCTCGGGACTGCGTCAAGGCGAGGTGTCCTTCACGGCCGAGGACGAGGCGTCGCTGCTCGAGACCATCGAGGAGTCGGCGGACCGGCTGACCGCGCTCGTGACGAACCTGCTCGACATGTCGCGCCTGCAAAGCGGCTCCGTGACCCCCAGGCTGGAATCCGTCGACATCGAGACGGCCCTGTCGGTACCCACCGCCCAGCTGCCAGAGGGAGACCGGGTGAGGTTCGTGGTCTCGGCCGGCCTCCCCCCGGCCCGGGCGGACTCGGGGCTGCTGGACAGGGTGCTGGCGAACGTCCTGGAGAACGCCCTACGCCACTCGCCCGGCCGTCAGGAGGTCGTCGTGCACGCCTCCGCGGTGGCCGACCGCATCCAGCTGCGAGTCGTCGACCGCGGGG
>DASYGI010000305.1:0-3567 GCA_035999925.1 Pedococcus sp. | reverse complement strand
GGTCAGGCTCCGATGGTGTAGTGGATGGCATGGAAGCAGCCGAGCGCCTCAAGCGTCTGTCCTCTGCGGCGACAGCGCTGACCCGTGCCGTGTTGGAATCGGCGGCAGACACTTCGCGGGAGGTGCGTCGCGAGGCGTTTGACGGTTCGGTTCGGGACGCGGGAGTTGCCGGGTATGTGGCTCTGGTGGAGCGGGAGGCACGCCTGGTTACCGACTCGCAGCTGACGCAGCTTCGGCAGGAGGGACTGTCCAAGGACGCTATTTTCGAGGTTACGGCGGCGGCGGCCGTGGGTGCGGCGCGGCGTCGCTTCGACGCGGGTGTGGCGATGGTGCACTGTGAGGGCGGGTTGTGATGCGTCTTCCGGAGTACTCGCGGGGTCGATCCCGGCGGCAGCGTCTGGTGCTGCGGGTTGCTCGCCACGCCGGGGTCGACTTCGACGACGTTGTCCGAGTCTGCCTACGCAGACCCGCCTTCTTCGGGACGCCTTTCCTGGCCCTGGCCCAGGAGGTGCTTCGAGGTGATTCGGTGTGGTCGGCGGGCGAACGGGAGTTCTTCGCCGCGGTGGTTTCCGGTGCGAATCGGTGCGGCTTCTGCGTCGGGACGCACGCCGAGATCGCCCGGCTGACGCTGGGGCCGATCATCGACGACACCTGGAAGGACGGCCGCTACGGCGCGCAGGCGACCGCGGCGGAGAACGTGCTTCAGGCGCTGACCCGCAACCCTGACCTGGTTCCACGCACCGAGTTGACGGCCGCCCGGGCCGCCGGCCTCGATGAGGCCGCCCTGATCGACGCCCTCTATGTGGCGTACATGTTCAACGTGATCAACCGGATCGCCGACGCGCTCGACTTCACCCATAGGTCCGAGCGTGACCGTCTGCGTGGAGCCTGGATACTCCGACACAACGGCTACCGGCTACCTGCCTGGCTACTGCGCTGACCCTTGCGAATCTCCGGTGCGGGGCCCGACCCGACGTGCGAGGCGGTGCGCTCTCTGCGCTCGTGAACGCCGCTCGGCATCGACAGTTCACGAGCGGCATGCGCGGCGCGGGCTGGTAGCCATCCAGCGAGCTGGCACCGTGGCGATCGGCGATCTCCCGGGGCAGACTCTTCGACCTGGCCGGTCGGGCGCTCACTCGGGTCACTCGGGGTCAGTCGGGATGAGAATGTGGAACTCGGCACCCGGGTGGGCGTCGCTGACCCAGATCTGGCCACTCATTGCTTGGGTTAGCTGGCGGGCGATGTACAGGCCCAGGCCGGTCCCTGGGACGGTCCCTCGGCCTAGCCGCCGGAAGGGCTCGAACACGGCGAGGGCGAGGTGCTTGGGGATTCCTGGGCCGTAGTCCCGGACGCGAATCTCAACGTGGTGCCCGGCCCGGCGGGCGGAGACGTCGACGGGCTCTCCCGGTGTCGAGTAGAGGTCAGCGTTGCGGAGAAGCGCGGCCAGTACTTGCCGCAGCCGCAGCGGGTCGCACACGGCGGTGCCGACAGCATCGTCACCCGACCAGTTCACCTGGCGGGTGCTCTCGGGGTCGACGGCGTCGATGGCGCGCCGGACGATGCGCGCGATGTCGGTCTTCGTCGGCGTGACGGTGAACTCGATATTGCCGGGCCCGGAGGCCGCCGAAAGCAGGTCGTCCAGTAGGCGCTGCAACAGCTCGGTCTGAGACAGCATGATCTGGTAGAACTCGGTGCGCTGCTCGCGGCTGAGCTGGTCACCGAGTGAGAGCAGCATTCGCAGGTACCCCTTGATCGGGGTCAGCGGCGTGCGCAGCTCGTGCGAAATCGTCGCAATGAAGTCCTGCTTGGTCTGCTCGAGCTGTCGTTCCGCCTCCCACCGCGCGTCGTCGGCGAAGTCGCGGGCAGCGATCGCGGCGGTGAGCATCTCCTCCTGCTCCCGGAGCACCAGGTCGCGTAGCGCCGTGGTGTAACCCTCAGCCACCGAGGCAACGATGCTTCCCCAACGCTCTCCAAGCCCGACCTGGCCACCGGTCAGTTCGTCGGTCGCGCCCAGCAGCACCTGAAGCGTCAGCGACAGGCTTCTGGGGTTGGTCAGATGGGCCTCCACCAGCTGGTTACCGACGATGGCCCCTCCTGCAGCAGAACGTTTCCGGTCGAGAAGGAGACCATCGAGCTCCTCGACCAGGCCACGTAGTACCTCCGCCAGGTCTTGCGGGCGTATGGCCACGTAGCTCGTGCCAATGACGGCGCGTCTCCACCGCTCCGCAACCGAAGCGCGCAACCGGGCCCGGTCTCGTTCGGCAGGCGACCCTGGCTCAGGTGCCGCTGTCACATCTTGCGGCCAACGCCGGCGTACCCGACCATCCGCTGTGTCGCCGTGTCGTCATCGCTGTCGGGGCGCCATCGGGGGATTGGCACCAGCCCTGGCTCCACCATCTCAAGCCCCGCGAAGAAGTCAGTGATCTGCGGTTCCGTCCGCATGGTCATCGGGGTCGGTGTCCGCTCGTACAGCTTCTGGTGCGATCCAGCCAGGACGGGCTGCCCATCCGCGCTGGCGTGCGATAGGACCAGGTAGCTACCCGGGCGCAGCTGATCAAGGCAGCGGCGGACGGCCGCATACGGGTCATCGGCCTCGGCGACGAAGTGCAGCACGGCCACCAGCAGCAGCGCGACCGGTCGCTCGAGGTCCAGGAGCTCCCGCAGCGCCGGACTGTCGAACAGGCTGGGCGCGTCGCGAAGGTCGGCCTCGACCACCGCGGTCAACGGTGTGTCCGCCAGGATGGCCCGGCTGTGCGCGACCGCCACCGGATCGTTGTCCACATACACCACGCGGGCGGTCGGCCTGCCGGGCTGGACGACCTCATGGACGCTTCCCGCGGTCGGGATGCCGGACCCTATGTCGACAAACTGGTCCACCCCCTGGCTCGAGACATAACCAACCGCCCGCCGTAGGAAAGCCCGGTTGGCCTGCATCATCGACGGCAGCTCCGGCCACATCCTGATTGCTTCCTCGGCCATCCGGCGGTCGACGGAGAAGTTGTGTGAGCCGCCCAGGTAGTAGTCGTACACGCGGGCCGCGCTCGGACGGGTTAGGTCGATCCCCGGGGGGGCCCAGCTCGGTCGACTCATCCAGCACTCCAAAAAAGGGCGATGCGCTCAGCCCAACGAGCGAGGCCTCTGCAGATCATCACCAATTTACGCCCACATGTACGCCACTCGTACGGCAATGCACGGCGTTCATGTCCATCCGCCGACGGGGTTTAGCTCAACCGCCTCCGTTCCGGCGATGAAATGACACCGGTAGGTGGAGTCTCCAGACGCGGGCCATCGAGTGAGCGAACACAGGCCTCACGTCAGGCGGTCCGCGGGGCAGCTCGTGCCCATGCCCGGTCCGAGGACCGGATCGCGATCGGCGCCCACCTGGGGCAACAACGATGCCTTCAAGCGTGCGATCGCGGACCCTTTCCCTGCGTACCCCGACCAGAACGAACGCGACTACCAGGCCTTGGTCGACCCTGTCGAATCGGGCGGCCTGGAGGCACAGACCGGGCTGTAGCCGCACCGCGCCCGCCCGCGGAACGGGCTAGATTCCGGGCACAGTCCCCG
>DASYGI010000304.1:0-3751 GCA_035999925.1 Pedococcus sp. | reverse complement strand
CTGCGCGTTGCGGTAGCCGTGCTTCTCCCCCACCTTGACGACGTCGTCCCACGCCTTGCTGGCGGCGCGGTGGATCGTGGTGTCCATGGTGTCGAGCGGACGGATCGCGTCGTTGGCGGCCTGGTGCTTGCGCATGACTCGATTGTGCGCGTCCGCGTTCCGGGCATACCCGGCATACGGGCCAACCACCGCGGCCATCTCGGCAGAGCGCTTGTACGCGGCGCCGGTGAGCAGCGAGGTGATCGCAGCAGCGAGCGAACGGCCACCATCGGAGTCGTACCCGTGACCGGTAGCCATGAGCAGCGCGCCCAGGTTGGCGTACCCGATGCCGAGCTGGCGGTAGTCGCGTGTGGTGGCGCCGATCGCCTCGGTCGGGAAGTCCGCGAAGCAGATCGAGATGTCCATCGCCGTGATGACGAGCTCGGCGACCTTCTGGAAGGTGACCGCGTCGAAGGTGTCGTCGTCCTTCAGGAACTTCAGGAGGTTCAGCGACGCCAGGTTGCACGAGGAGTTGTCGAGCGACATGTACTCCGAGCAGGGGTTGGACGCCGTGATGCGACCGGTCTCGGGGTTGGTGTGCCAGTCGTTGATGACGTCGTCGTACTGCAGGCCCGGGTCGGCGCACTCCCACGAGGCCTCCGCGATCTTGCGGAAGAGCTCGCGGGCGTCGACCGTGTCGATGACCTCACCGGTGTTGCGAGCGCGAAGCCCGAACTCCGTGCCGTCCTCGACGGCCTTCATGAACTCGTCGGACACGCGGACCGAGTTGTTGGCGTTCTGGTACTGGACGGAGGTGATGTCCTTGCCGCCGAGATCCATGTCGAAGCCGGCATCACGCAGCGCGCGGATCTTGTCTTCCTCGCGGGCCTTGGTCTCGACGAACTCGAGGATGTCGGGGTGGTCGACGTCGAGCACGACCATCTTGGCCGCACGGCGGGTCGCGCCACCGGACTTGATCGTCCCGGCGGACGCGTCGGCGCCGCGCATGAACGACACGGGTCCGGATGCGGTGCCGCCAGAGGACAGCAGCTCCTTCGAGGAGCGGATGCGGGAGAGGTTCAGGCCGGCGCCCGAGCCGCCCTGGAAGATCTTGCCCTCCTCCTTGTACCAGTTGAGGATCGAGTCCATCGAGTCGTCGACGGCCAAGATGAAACAGGCGGAGACCTGCTGCGGCGACGACGTCCCGACGTTGAACCAGACCGGCGAGTTGAAGCTGAACACCTGGTGCAGCAGGGCATAGGTCAGCTCGTGCTCGAAGATCTCGGCGTCCTCGGCGTTCGAGAAGTAACCGTGGTCCTTGCCGGCCTTGACGTAGGTCAGCACGACCCGGTCGATGAGCTGCTTGAGGCTCACCTCCCGCTTCTCAGTGCCGAGCGCGCCGCGGAAGTACTTGGTGGTGACGATCGTCGAGGCGTTGACCGACCAGAAGTCGGGGAACTCGACCCCGCGCTGCTCGAAGATCGTCTCGCCGGTCTTCCAGTTCTGCTGGACGACATCGCGCTTCTCCCACGTGACCTCGTCGTACGGGTGCACACCAGGCGTGGTGTAGATCCGCTCAACCTTCACGCCCTTGCCAGCGCCCTTGCGAGCCCCTGCACGTGCTCCGGCGGTTTCAGTCATTCTGGTGGCCTCCCTAGCCCCTGGTGATGCAACGGTTTCTATGGTGTCAAAGGGCACTGACAGTGGTGCCCGACGTGCGTGTGGTGCGGTGCCCCGGGCTCAGCCCGGCGGCAAACTCCCGCGTGGTTGTGGCTCGGTGCCGGTGGCCTCGCGCTCTGCGCGCAGCAAGGTGATCGCCGCTTCGAAGTCCTCCAGGCTGTCGAACGCCTGGTAGACCGATGCAAAGCGCAGGTACGCGACCTCGTCGAGCTCGCGCAGCGGCCCGAGAATGGCCAGCCCCACCTCATGGGCCTCGACCTCGGCCTGGCCCTGCTGGCGGATGCACTCCTCGACCCGCTGGGCGAGGAGTGCGAGGTCGTCCTCGGTGACCGGGCGACCCTGACAGGCCTTGCGGACCCCGACGAGGACCTTGTTGCGGCTGAAGGGCTCGCTGGCGCCCGAACGCTTGGTCACCGTGAGGCTTGCGGTCTCAATGGTGGTGAAGCGGCGGCCGCACTCGGGACACTGACGGCGCCGACGGATCGAGCTGCCGTCATCGGTCGTGCGCGAGTCCATGACACGGGAGTCGGTGTGCCGACAGAACGGACAGTGCATGTGCGGCGCTCCTCCCTGGACGAACCCCATCGAAACGAGCTGGATGGGGATGAAACTGTGGACCCCTTGGGGACAACGTGTGGAGAACCCGCCCCGCCCTGTGCACTACATGTGGACGAACTACAAGGGTGTAACCACTAGATGTAGGGATATCTTGTCCCACTGTGACCCACAGCGCAAGTGGATCGGCCAAACTCCTTCCGGAGTCTGCATCGCCGCAGGTCAGGGGCTTGTGGCGGCGCGCCGAAGACCCCCAGATCTGGGATCCATGAGACTGATGTGACACCAGAGGCACCTAGATCTGGTGTTTTGCGTCCAGTCAGGCCCCTAGATGTGGGTGTCGCTGTCAGTGCCGTTCGACAGGATGTCTTCATGGACTTGAACCGCGTCCTCAGCCAACGCCTTGCCACCCAGCGGCTGTCCTCCACGCCGCTGGCCAGCGCCGCGGACGCCGTGCGCCTGCTGACCTGCGTCCAGAGCCAGGAGCGCGACCACGCCTTCTTCTCCCTCGCCATGCGTTCGACCAGCTCGACGTATGCCGCGGTGCGCGCCGAGCACGACGCCGGGTCCTTTGTCCGGACTCACATCCTCCGCCCCACCTGGCATTTCGTGGCACCTGAAGACCTCCGGTGGATCCTCAGGTTGACCTCCCCACGGGTCCTGTCGGGCATGGCCGGTCGGCACCGGCAGCTGGGCCTCGAGGACCCCCGCCGGCTCGGCGATGGACTCGACCTGCTCTCGGAGCTGTTGCAGGACAAACCCTTTCGCACCCGTCAGGAGATCGGCGCGGCCTTCGGTGAGCGGGGTTCCCCGATCACCCCAGGCGAGCAGCTGGGTCACCTGCTGCTCGTGGCCGAGCTGCGCGGCCTGGTCTGCTCTGGGCCGATGAGTGGGGCCCACCATTCCTACGCCTTGGTCGACGATGTCATCCCTGACACCCCGGCCCTGGACCGAGACGAGGCCCTGAGGGAGCTCGTCCGACGGTTTTTCGTCGGTCATGGTCCGGCCTCGGTCAAGGACTTCACGCGCTGGTCATCTCTGACCGGCGCCGACACCAAGGCTGCTCTTGCCGACCTGGGCGACCGCCTCCAGCAGGTCGAGGTCGACGGAACTGCCCACTGGTGCGATCCAGCTGCCACTCCACGTCGGCGCCGTGGAGCGCCCACGGCATACCTGCTGCCGGTGTACGACGAGGTGATCCTCAGCTATCCACAGGTCAGCTTCCCAGCGGCCCCGGACCACCCGTTCGCCGAGCGGCCGGACCCGTTCTGGGCACGAGTGGTGCTCGACGGCGTCGATGTCGGGCTGTGGAAGCGCAGCGTGTCCGCCGGCGTGGTCGAGGTCGACGTCCGCCTGGCGCCGAGTGTGTCCGAGCTGGGTCGGGAGGAGATACGCAGAGCCGCGCAGGTCCTCGCGGGCTTCCTCGAGCGCGACCTGTCGTATGCCGAGAACGAGGGCCGTCCACACCTCTGGGGCGGGGAACTGGGTCACCCGGCCACCAGGGCCCGGCGCGTCGCTCGCTGATGGTCAGCGCACC
>DASYGI010000303.1:0-4482 GCA_035999925.1 Pedococcus sp. | reverse complement strand
GCCCAGAGCTCGCAACAGCTTGGAGGATCCCTCGGCGCGGGCGCCCCCCGCGGTCACCAGCTGACGCTCCACTGCCCCGAACAGGCCGTTGCCACCGACGGCGACCTCGACCTCCCATTCCCGCCAGTCCTGCACCAGGGCCGGGCCAACGAGCCGCTCGGCGTGCACCTGGTCGTCGCAGACCTGGGCCAGGGTCACGCCCGCCGCGTCACAGAGGTCGTACTCGAGCCGGTGGGTGTGCACCCGGGCCACCGGCACCAGTGGGTGGTCGCGCACGATCGCCCGCACGGAGTCCAACAGCTCGGGCGGGACTGACTCCCCCGGGTCGCCGAGAGGGTGGTGCAGCTCGGTGCGCCGTTCCCTGTCGATCCCGAGCTTCAGGTGCCAGCCCGCGTCGTCTCCACCCGTTCGCCGGCGCAGGCTCGTCCGATGTCTCGCGAGGTCGAGGTTCGCCGTGTCCAGATAGGTCGCGACCAGGTCGGCGCTCGTCAGCGGCCGCGTGGCCACCACCCCTGGCAGCCCGGTCAGCGGGGGCAGCGGCCCGGAGACCGGGGCCGCGTACGTGCGCTCGACTTCACGCAGTCGTGTTGTCGCCACCTCCCCATGATCCTCCCGATCGGCAGGCAGCGCTGAGGGAGTGCAGTGGTTCGGTGCGCCGTGCTGCGGCTGAGCGCGGACGCCTCGTCAACGGCGGCTCCGCTAGGTTCGAGTCATGTCATGGCTACGCGGGTCCCCCAGTGGCCAGCTCCGCCTCCTGCACCCGCTGCGGGCGATGGCTAGCTCGCTTCGAGGGCTGCGCCTGCAGGGCCAAGGCATGGCCGCGGTGGCCCAGCCGGTGGGGGCCTGGGTCGGCAGCCGGGTGGCGTTGGCGGGTTTTGTCCTCACGGCGTCCTGGCTGGTCGGGATCGACAAGGCAAGGCTGGCGAGCGACCCCGGGATGTGGCTCCTCCAACGTTTTACCTACTGGGACTCCCTGCACTTCCTGCGGATCGCCGAACAGGGCTACTTCCCGCCGCATCTGGCCTGCTGCGACCAGGCCTTCTTCCCTGGCTACCCCTTGCTCGTCGCAGGCGTCGCGCCGCTGACCGGCGGGACGATGGTGGCCGCTCTGGTGGTCTCACTACTGGCGGGGATCGGCTCGGCAGTGCTGTTGTGGCGGCTGGCCGCCGATACCGGTGGGCGCAGGATGGCCGCCTGCGCGGTCCTGTTCCTCATCGTCGCGCCGTACGGGATCTTCCTCAGCGCGGCATACAGCGAGTCCACGTTCCTGGTCTTCGTTCTCGCCGCCTGGTTGGCAGGAACGAAGCGGCACTGGTGGTGGGCGGGGATCTTCGCCGGTGCCGCGGCCGGTGTGCGGGTCAACGGGCTGTTCCTCGCGCTGGCCCTGGCCGTGATGTATGTCGCACAGCTGAGGTCGCAGGGACGCTGGCGCCCGCGCTGGGACGCAGCAGCCTTGCTCGTGCCCTTCGCGGTCACGGGCGCCTACTTCGCGTACCTGTTCGCTTCGACGGGGTCGCTGGATGCCTGGCATCGAGCTGAGGCGGCGGGGTGGCGACGTCAGACGGTGTGGCCGTGGCAGGCGTTCTCCGCCGCCTGGCACGCCATTGTGTCGACCTCCAAGCCGGACCTGGTGCTGTCTCGATGGGCGGACCTGCTGACCGTGGTGGCCGGCGTGGTCCTGGTGCTCGTCCTGACGGCACTACGGCGCTGGCCTGAGGTCGTCTACGTCGGCTTGAGCGTTGGCGTGTTGTTGTGTTCGAACATGTTCACCTCGGCACCGCGTTACGCCCTGGTGTGGTTCCCGGGGTACCTGGTGGCCGCCCAGCTGGCCACCCGACCAGGCTGGAACTGGCTGCGAGTCGCCATCCCCGCACTCTGTCTGCCGCTCACCTTCGCCCTGGCGCTGGCCTTCTCCGCGCGGCAGTGGGTCAGCTGAACGGTGCGCTTCAGGGGGGCATGATCTTTGGGGCTCACGGGGCGCCTCAGGCCATTCCAAGGTAGTGCTGTCATAGTCGAGTGCGTGGTTATTGACCGATCGACCTCGACAAAGGAGCGCCCGGCCCCTGCACAGCGCCCGGGGCGCCCCCGCCTGGACCGACGTGAGCACCGTCGGCGCATCATCATGCGCCGCCGCATCGTGGTCCTCGTTGTCGTCGCCCTCGTGCTGTGGCCTGTGGTGTCCATCACCCAGGCGTTGACGGCTCCGGGGACCGACACGACCGCGGCCCGGCTCGCCGAATGGGCTCGGTTCCACGGCCTCGGCTGGGCCGTGACCGGCCTGGAACAGGCGCAGTATGCCGCCAACCAGCCGAAGCAGGGCGGGAAGGTCGTGGGGGGCGTCCCGTCCGTGGCACGCCAGGTCGCGCCCGGGCCGACGAAGGCCAAGGTGGTCGACCACACCGCAGTACCCGCACCGCTCCAGCCTGTGGCCAGCGGAAGTCTCGTCGGCGAAGGGACCTGGCAGACCACCGTGTCGCTGCAGGGGCAGCCTGCGATCCGCACGGCGTTCCTTCGCCCTGACAGCATCCACACGTCATACCTGGTGGGCGTTGTCTGGATGGACCCGAGCCTGGTGCGGTTCACCCTTCACCCCGGGTACCGGGTGCCTGGTGGGTCCGGCTGGCCGGTCGGCGACCAGCTTTCGGGCAAGGAGGTCGGCTCGGTCCTGGCGACCTTCAACTCCGGCTTCACCATGGTCGACGCCGAGGGCGGCTACTACCAGGGCGGCCAGGGGGCGGACACCCTCCGGCCCGGCGCAGCCTCCATGGTGCTCGGCACCAACGGCAAGCTCGACGTCAGGTCCTGGGGCGGTGGCACCCCTGCGCCCGGCACGGCTGCCGTGCGCCAGAACCTCACCCTGCTGGTCGACAAGGGCCAGATCAACCCGCTCGTCAACAACCCCACGACGAGTGTCTGGGGCAAGACCGTCGGCAACTTCGCCTATGTCTGGCGCTCCGCGGTCGGGGTTCGTCGTGACGGGACGGTCGTCTTCATCGTGGGCCCGGCTCTGAGCGTCAAGACGCTGGCGCAGATCGCCCAGGAGGCCGGTGCGGTCCGCGCGATGGAGCTGGACATCAACCAGGACTGGACGAACTTCATCACCTACACGCACCCCAGCGCGACACAGGCGGTGCCGCACATGCTCACCCCCGACGAGCACCCCAACCCCTGGCGGTATCTGCAGCCGTCGACGAGGGACTTCGTCTCCGTCGTGGGGCGCTAGGCGACTGACAACACTTCGGGCCTGGGGCCGCTCACGTGAGCGGCCCCAGGCCCGAAGTCGTTGGTATGCCGGTCAGGAGGCCGGCACGTACACCATGCCGTGGGGGCTTACCAGGCCGATGACGACCGGCGTGATGAAGCCGGTCTTCGTGTCGATCTTGCCGACGAAGCCGTTCACCCCGGAGTCGTTGGGCGTGGCCGTCAGCGGGGTCTTCGGGTCCAGCGCACCGGTGATGGCATAGATGGCGCCGCCCTTGGTGTCAGCCACCAGGAGTCTCCCGCTGCTCGCGGTGGGGTAGACCGTGTCGTCGACCTGCGTTCCGACGGTGAACTGGGTGACGGTCTGTCCGGGGCCCGGGTTGTGGATCGAGATCAGGGCAGTACCTGCCTGGTTGTCCACGGTGAGGTCGCCCGCCGGGTTGACGAACATCGAGTCCGGGTCGACGGCGTTGATCGTGACCGGAGACCCGGTGATCGCGTCCTTGGCCTTGGCATCGCCCATCAAGACCGGCTTCGTCGTGACCGTTCCCGCCCCCAGGGTGGCCGAGACCACGGCAGGCGCGGGGTTGACGTTGCCCTTGAGGGTGGGGTTGGAGGCCGACAGGTACGTCTTGCCGCCCATGAAGACGATGTCGTCGAAGCCGCCGCCGTGGGCCGTCTTGCCGAACGTGTAGACCTTGGTCGCCCCCGTGCTCGGGTTGATCGTGGTCAGCTTCGGGCTGGCGTCCTCGTTGCTCATGGCCCATACGAGGTGGGTCTGTGGGTCGACCTTGAGACCGTCGTTGTGCCCGCTCACGTCGAACGTCTTGACGACCTTGCCCGAGAGGTCGTACTGGACGACGGTGCTGGTCTTGGTGTCGCTGCCGTCCTTGGCGGTGTGGTTCTGGTACGCCACGAAGACGTTCTGTCCGTCGAGGGCGAGCGAGTCGGGGTTGGAGTACCCGCTCGCTGCCTTCGCGAAGACCGAGACGTGGTACTGCGGGAGCGCGACCACTCCTGCGGCATTGCCACTTGAGGCGGCCCCACTCGCGCCGGCTCCGCTCGAGCTCGTGCCCGCGCCGCAGCTGCTCAGGCTGACAGCGGCCGCGATCGCGATCGCGAACGTGGGGATCGGGTACTTCAGGGCATGGCGGGGCATAACAACTCCTGGCTTGGGGGTCAGAGATTCCTGTATAGATCCCCGAACCCACCCACAAGGGCACAGCAGTGGGCATCTGGGTGAACGCCAGGCGACCTCGCCGCAGGCCCCGAGCGCGGTCT
>DASYGI010000302.1:0-17286 GCA_035999925.1 Pedococcus sp. | reverse complement strand
CCGGGCCAGCGGCTGAGCATCGACATCGGTGAGGGCGGTCGCGTCTCGAAGCTGTGGATCGTCGGGATCGGGGACGACCAGCGCATCGGCTGACGCCGAGCGCGCTCCCCTCAGCCGACCTCGTAGTCGGCGCCGAGCGCGTCGAGCTTTTCCGAGAAGCGCTCGTAGCCGCGGTAGATCAGCTCGATGCCGTGCACCTTCGACTGACCCTCCGCTGCGAGCGCGGCGATCAGATAGCTGAACCCACCGCGCAGGTCGGGCACGGTGATCTCGGCGCCCTTGAGCGGCGTCGGCCCAGAGATGACGGCACTGTGCCGGAAGTTCGCCCGACCGAAGCGGCAGGGCGAGCCGCCCAGGCACTCGCGGTAGAGCTGGATCACGGCGCCCATCTCCGCCAGGGCATCGGTGAACCCGAGCCGGTTCTCGTAGACGGTCTCGTGCACGATCGACAGACCGGAGGTCTGGGTGAGCGCCACGACGAGCGGCTGCTGCCAGTCCGTCATGAACCCGGGGTGCACGTCAGTCTCCAGGACCAGGGAGCTCAGCGTGCCGCCGGCGTGCCAGAACCGGATGCCCTCGTCGTCGATGTCGAAGGCGCCGCCGATCTTCCGGAAGACATTGAGGAACGGCATCATCGCGAGCTGCTGGGCTCCCCGGACATAGATGTCGCCCCGGGTAGCCAGCGCGGCGCAGGCCCACGACCCCGCCTCGATGCGGTCCGGGATGGCCGTGTGGTCGAAGCCGGCGAGTCGCTCGACACCCTCGATCTTGATGACCCGGTCGGTCTCGACGGAGATGACGGCGCCCATCTTCTGGAGCACCGCGATCAGGTCCATGATCTCGGGTTCCACGGCCGCGTTGCGCAGCTCGGTGACACCCTGAGCCCGCACAGCCGTCAGCAGCACCTGCTCGGTCGTGCCGACGCTGGGGTACGGCAGCTGGATGCGGGCGCCGTGCAGTCCGTTGGCCGCGGTGAGCCGCAGTCCCTCCGGGCGCTTCTGCACGTCCGCGCCGAAGTTGCGCAATACGTCGAGGTGGTAGTTGATCGGACGCTCCCCGATCCGGCATCCGCCGAGGTCAGGGATGAAGGCCTCGCCGAGGCGGTGCAGCAGGGGTCCGCAGAGCAGCACCGGTACACGCGAGGAGCCGGCGTGCGCATCGATGTCAGCGACGTGCGCCTGCTCGACGTTCGTCGGGTCGAGCAGTAGCTCGCCGTCACGGTCGGTGGCCTCGACCTTGACGCCATGCAGCTCGAGAAGCCCCGAGACGATCTTGACGTCGGAGATCTCCGGAACCCCACGCAGGCGACAGGGGCCTTCGGCGAGCAGGGCCGCGACCATGGCCTTGGACACGAGGTTCTTGGCACCACGCACCTCGATATCGCCAACCAGGGGGGCTCCGCCGTTGACCGTGAGGATGTTCGCCATGGGGCCAAGCATCGCAAACGCCAGCGGCGGCCGACACCCCGAGGGGTGCCGACCGCCGCGTGGAGGGTATGCCGCGGGCTCAGGCCTTCTTGGCGGTGCGCTTCGCGGTGGTCTTCTTGGCAGCGGTCTTGGCGGCGGGTGCCGCCTTCTTGGCCGTTGCCTTGGTGGCCGTGGCCGCCTTCTTGGCGGGTGCGGTCTTTCTGGCCGTGGTCTTGGCCGCTGGAGCCGCCTTCTTGGCCGTGGTCTTGGTGGCGGGGGCCGCCTTCTTGGCGGGTGCCGTCTTCCTCGCGGCCGTCTTGGTGGCGGGCGCGGTCTTCTTCGCGGCCGTCTTGGTGGCGGGAGCCGTCTTCTTCGCGGCGGTCTTCTTCGCGGCCGTCTTGGTGGCGGGCGCCGTCTTCTTCGCGGCCGTCTTCGTGGCCGGGGTCGCCTTCTTCGTGGCCGGGGTCGCCTTCTTCGCGACCGCCTTCGTCGCGGGCGCCGCCTTCTTCGCGACCGCCTTCGTCGCGGGCGCCGCCTTCTTCGCGACCGCCTTCGTCGCGGGAGCGGCCTTCTTAGCGCCGCCGGCGGCAGCCTTGGTCGCAGTCCCAGCAGCCGCTCGGGCGCCGGCGACGGCCGCCTTGGGCAGCGACCGGGGGTTCTTCACGACGTCCTTGAAGGCCGAGCCTGCACGGAACTTGGGCACCACGGTCTTCTTGATCTTCACGCTGGCCCCCGTGCGGGGGTTCCGACCGGTGCGCGCCGCCCGGGCCGCCTGCTCGAACGTGCCGAAGCCAGTGATGGCGACGCTGCCGCCCTTGGCGACCTCGCGGATGACCACATCGACGACCGCAGTCAGAGCATCGCTGGCGGCCTTGCGGCTACCGAGACGGGTCTCCAGCTCCTTGATCAGTTCTGCCTTGTTCACGTCTTCCCCTCCACAGGGTTGGTGAGCCGGACCCCTTAGTCCGACGAGGTGTGCGGTCGAGCCGATGCCCGACGTGAACCTGACGTTAGGGCTGTTGCGCGCACGAGTCCACCATCCGGACCCCCTGATCCTTTTGTGTCGCAACGGATTCAGGGCAGGTCGGCCGCCTGACCGGCGCAAAAGCCCGGGACGGGAGCCGCTGGTGCGGTCGGCGACGAATGACGGTCGACGCCAGGTGACTCCACGAAACTCCCTCTGGCACAACGGAATTTGGGCCTTCAGCTGCCAGCTGCCGGCCCCAGACGGGGCCGTCCGGCGGCCCGGACACCGGGCCGCAGGCACGCTCCGCGGAGTTTCGGCCTGGCCAGGCACTCTGGCCAGGCACTCTGGCCGGGGGCGGCGCGTCGTTGCGGGCTAGGAAACCGCGATCGACGGCTTGTAGGCCGGGCGCCGGCTCTCGAAGTCCGTGACATCCTGCTCATGACGCAGGGTCAGGCTGATGTCGTCGAGTCCCTCCAGGAGCCGCCACCGGGTGTAGTCGTCGACCTCGAACGCGGCGACGATGTCACCGGCGGTGACCGTGCGGGACACCAGGTCGACGGTGACCGAGGCCCCCGGCTCGTTCTCGAGGTACTTCCAGATCAGCTCGATGTCCTCCTGGGCGAGCTGGGCCGTGAGCAGCCCCTGCTTGCCACTGTTTCCCCGGAAGATGTCGGCGAAACGCGAGGACAGCACGGCTCTGAAGCCGTAGTTCATCAGCGCCCACACCGCGTGCTCGCGCGACGAGCCCGTGCCGAAGTCCGCGCCGGCAACCAGAACCGAGCCCGCGGCATACGACGGGTTGTTGAGGATGAAGGCCTCGTCCTTGCGCCACGCCGCGAACAGGCCGTCCTCGAACCCGGTCCGGGTGACGCGCTTGAGATAGGCGGCCGGGATGATCTGGTCGGTGTCGACGTTGCTGCGACGCAGGGGTACGCCGATCCCGGTGTGGGTGGTGAACGCGTCCATCATTTGCTCGCCTCCGCAAAGTCGACAAGGTCGGCCGGACTGGACAGTGTGCCTCGCAGGGCGGTCGCCGCGGCAACCAGCGGGCTGACCAGATGGGTCCGGCCACCCTTGCCCTGTCGCCCCTCGAAGTTGCGGTTCGAGGTCGAGGCACTGCGCTCCCCCGGCGCCAGCTGGTCGGGATTCATCCCCAGGCACATCGAACATCCGGGCAGGCGCCACTCCGCGCCAGCCGCGGTGAAGACCTTGTCCAGGCCCTCGCGCTCGGCCTCCAACCGCACCCTCGCGGACCCCGGGACGACGAGCATGCGTACGCCCTCGGCGACCTGGCGGCCCTTGACGATGCCGGCGGCTGCGCGCAGGTCCTCGATCCGTCCGTTTGTGCAGGATCCGACAAAGACCGTGTCGACCTTGATCTCGCGCAGAGGGGTGCCAGCGGCGAGGCCCATGTAGTCCAAGGCGCGCTGCGCAGCAGCTCGGTCCGCCGCGTCGGCCATGGTGTCCGGGTCGGGCACGGACTCGCTGAGCGGCAGGCCCTGGCCTGGGTTGGTCCCCCAGGTGACGAACGGCGTCAGCGCGGTGGCGTCGAGCTCGACCTCAGCGTCGAACACCGCGTCGTCGTCGGTGCGCAGCAGGCGCCATTGCTCGACGGCGGCATCCCATTGCGCGCCGCTCGGCGCGTGGTCGCGACCCCGCAGGTACTCCAGCGTGGTGTCATCGGGGGCGATCATGCCCGCACGAGCCCCGGCCTCGATCGACATGTTGCACACGGTCATCCGAGCCTCCATGGACAGCGCACGGATCGCGCTGCCGCGGTACTCCAGGACGAACCCCTGACCACCGCCGGTCCCGATCTTGGCGATCACGGCCAGCACGATGTCCTTCGCGGTCACCCCGGGCTGCAGCTCACCCTCGACGGTCACCGCCATGGTCTTGAAGGGTTTGAGCGGCAAGGTCTGCGTGGCCATGACGTGCTCGACCTCGGACGTGCCGATACCGAACGCCAGGGCACCGAAGGCCCCGTGCGTGGAGGTGTGCGAGTCACCGCAGACGATCGTCATCCCCGGCTGGGTCAGCCCCAGCTGCGGGCCGACGACGTGCACGATGCCCTGCTCGGCGTCGCCCATCGGGAACAGCTTGACGCCGAACTCCTCGCAGTTGCGTCGCAAGGTGTCCACCTGGGTCTTGCTGACCAGGTCCGTGATGGGTCCGGGCGTGGTGGGGACGTTGTGGTCCTCGGTGGCCAACGTCAGGTCCGGTCGTCGCACCGTGCGGCCAGCCAGGCGAAGCCCGTCGAAGGCCTGCGGGGACGTGACCTCGTGGATCAGATGGAGGTCGATGTACAGGAGGTCGGGCTCCCCGTCCCTGCGGCGGACGACATGGGCGTCCCACACCTTCTCGGCCAACGTTCCCGACACGTCTCCCACTTCCTTCGCCCGTCCGGCTCCGGCACTGCAGCGTGCCGTCTCTCCGAGGTTGGCACGCGTCACAGGGGACCGGATTTGCGTCTCAGGCAATGAGACGGCAATATCATCTCATGGACAACACCAGTGGAGTCGGCGTTCTCGACAAGGCGGCCATCGTCCTGGGCGCCTTGGAGGCCGGGCCGTCGACCCTCGCGCAGCTCGTGACGGCGACCGGACTGGCTCGCCCGACCGCCCACCGCCTCGCCGTCGCGCTCGAGCACCACCGGTTGGTCACCCGAGACCTGCAGGGACGATTCGTGCTCGGGCCCCGCCTCGCAGAGCTTGCAGCCGCGGCCGGTGAGGACCGCCTGCTCGCGGCGGCCGGACCGGTCCTCGGCGCTTTGCGCGACCACACGAACGAGAGCGCTCAGCTCTTCCGGCGCCAGGGCGACCAGCGCATCTGCGTCTCGGCCGCCGAACGCCCCGTGGGACTGCGCGACTCGATCCCGATCGGCGCGACGCTGTCGATGCTCGCCGGCTCCGCTGCCCAGGTTCTGCTCGCCTGGGAGGAGCCCGACCGGCTCCACCGCGGGCTGCACGGGGCAAAGTTCACGGCCACCAGCCTTTCGGGAGTGCGCCGTCGCGGGTGGGCGCAGAGCGTGGGCGAACGCGAGGCGGGCGTTGCGTCGGTCTCCGCACCGGTGCGCGGGCCTTCGGGTCGCGTGGTGGCCGCGGTGTCCATCTCCGGGCCGATCGAGCGTCTGTCGCGTCAGCCCGGACGGCTGCACGCGGCGACCGTCGTCGCCGGGGCGAACAAGCTCACCGAGGTGCTCGCGCGTCACCATGCGCAGCAACAGCAGCAGAACCACGCCTGAGCCAGGGCGGGAGCTCCATTGCCCGAGCCTCGCCAGCTGATCGTCTAGCCCCAGCTGATCCTCAAGCCGCCAGAACCCCGCACCGGCATGACGTTGGCGATGCGCATGCCACTCGGTCTGGACGCCGTCCCTACGCTTTTCAGACCTCGGCATGCGCATCGCCGCGTGTCCCCGAACTGATTGTTGGATACCGTCGCTATCCAGTGCAACAGCATTCCGACGGGCAAGACCGCGGCCCTGGCGTCGCCGGCATGGTGTGGGGGCACTCAGGTACAGCAGGATGGCGCCGTGAGGATCTCGGAGCTGTCGGAGCAGACGGCCGTCCCTGTCGCCACCCTCAAGTACTACCTGCGCGAGGGCGTCCTGCAACCGGGCGAGGCTCGGTCGGTCACTAAGGCCGAGTACGGCACCACCCACGTCGACCGGGTCAGGCTGATCCGAGCCATGGTGGAGACCGCCGGGCTGTCGATCGCCGCAGTTCGGCAGGTCACCACAGCGCTCGACGAGCCACCAGGAACGCGGGGTGAGCTGCTGGGCATCGCGGCCCGCGCGCTGCCGACCGCGCAGTCGGGCCATCCGGTGACGGAGACGGTGCGCGAGCTCGTCGCGACCCTGGGCTGGGACGTGCCGGCCGAGCACGGCGCCTTGCGCTCGCTGTCCGCGGCGATCGAGGCGGCGAGGTCTGCCGGCGTCCCCTTCCCGCTCGAGCTGCTCCAGGGGTATGCCGCAGGCGCGCTGGAGGTGGCCAGGCTCGATGTCGGGGCCGTCCGCGACCTCGAGCCGGCGGAGGCGCTGCGCCTCGTCGTGGCAGGGACGGTGCTCGGAGAGCCGGTGCTCGCCGCGTTGCGGCGGATTGCCCAGGCCCACGTGGCCCGATCGCTGCCCGCGACCGGCGCGCCAGCGCGAGCCTAAGCCGCCGCGCAACGCACCTGAGACGACGGCGGACAGGCGAAAGGCCCCCGTCCGGGTTGGGACGAGGGCCTTCCAAACGTAGCCCCGACGGGATTCGAACCCGCGCTACCGCCTTGAGAGGGCGGCGTGCTAGGCCGCTACACAACGGGGCCCTAGCTGGTTGCCCTGGCGCTTGTGACGCCCTGGGCAGCGGAGAGAACCATACCGAAGGTAGTGAGAAAACTCCGAATCGGCGTCTGTCACAAGGACTTGCGCCTGAGCTGGGGTACCAGGACTCGAACCTAGAATGACGGTACCAGAAACCGTAGTGTTGCCAATTACACCATACCCCAAGGGGGTATCACTCCCCTGCGCGCTCGAAAGCCTTCAGGGGGTGAACCGAGAGCAGATACTACCGGGCTGACGATGGTGTACCCAAATCGGCTGCCGCCTGTCAGCCGAGCTCGTCGCGAAGGCGTTGCAGTCGTGCCAGCGTCGAGGTCTTGCCGAGGATCTCCATCGACTCGAACAGCGGAGGACTGATCCGCGCACCCGAGACTGCGGTGCGCAGCGGTCCGAAGGCGAACTTCGGCTTCAGACCCATCCCCTCGACGATTGCCGAGCGCAGCGCCGCCTCGACGACGGCCGCACTCCAGCCGGCTTCTGCCTGGTCGTCGAGGTCACCCAGGACCCCGATCGCAGCATCGAGCACGGCCGGCGAGCTCTGGTCGAGCTGCGCGCGGGCGTCATCGGCGATCTCGAGCGCGTCGTCGGCCAGGAAGAAGGGTCGCACCAGCGCCGTGGCCTCCGTCAACAGGACCATCCGGGTCTGGATCAGCTCGGTCACCCTCCCGAGCCGGGCCAGCTGGTCGAGGCTTGGGCTCAGTGGCAGCACGCCGTCGCGCTCGAGGTACGGCAACAGTCGGGTGGCCAGCTGGCCGGTCTCCAGCTCGCGGATGTACACGCCGTTGAGCCATTCCAGCTTCTTGAGGTCGAAGATCGGACCCACTGGGTTGACCTTGCGCCAGTCGAAGTCCTTGCTGAACTCCTCGAAGGTGAAGACCTCGAGGTCCTCGCCGTCGGGACCGACCGCCGGCGGATAGGCAAGAAGCGCAAGGAAGTTCACCAGCGCCTCGGGCAGGTAGCCCTGCTCCTGGAACCAGGTGAGCCGGGCGGCGGGGTTCTTGCGCTTGGAGATCTTGGACTTGTCGGTGTTCCGCAGCAGTGGCATGTGAGCCCACTGGGGCGCAGTCAGTCCTAGCCAGCGATAGAGCAGGATGTGCTTGGGGGTGCTGGAAATCCACTCCTCACCACGCACCACGTGGGTGATGCCCATCTCGTGGTCGTCGACGACGACGGCCAGATGGTAGGTCGGGAAGCCGTCGGCCTTGAGGATCACCTGGTCGTCCGGCCGTGGCGCCGACACCCGTCCGCGGATCAGGTCCTCGAACTGAAGGGCGACGTCGTCGGGGATGAGCATGCGCACGACGGGCGTCTCGGAGAAGCCCGGCAGGGCAGCCCGCTCCTCGCGGGTCTTGCCGTGGCAGAGCCGGTCGTAGCCAGTGGGCTGCTTGCTCTTCTGCTGGACCTCGCGCATCTGGGCGAGGCGTTCGGTGGAGCACCAGCAGTGATAGGCGTTGCCCTCGGCCAGCAGCCGCTCGACGTAGGGGCGGTAGGTGTCGAGCCGCTCGGACTGCCGGTACGGCGCGAAGGGCCCACCCAGGTCGGGCCCCTCGTCCCACTGCAGACCCAGCCAGTGCAGGGTGTCGAACACCTGCTGCTCGCTGTCCTCGCGGAACCGCGCCCGGTCGGTGTCCTCGATCCGCAGCACGAACCTGCCGCCCTGCTGACGGGCGAACGCCAGGTTGAACAGCGACATGTACGCCGTGCCGACGTGCGGGTCGCCAGTAGGCGAGGGTGCGACGCGCAGGCGGGGGGTGGGGGCGGAAGTCTCAGTCATGGTGACCCGATTCTAGGGACCGCGACGCACCCCCTCGCCGTCACCGTCGGACGAAGGTGTTGGTGAGGGTACCGATGCCGTCGATCTCGACGCTGACCGTGTCGCCGGGCTGGACGAGGCCAACCCCAGCCGGCGTCCCGGTCAGGATGACGTCGCCGGGCAGGAGGGTGAACGCCTGGGACACCTGTGAGACGAGCGTTGCGACATCGTGGATCATGTCTGCGGTCGAGCCGTCCTGGACCACCTCACCGTTGTGGCGCGTGCGGATCGCGAGTGCCGAGACGTCCAAGTCGGTGGAGATCCAGGGGCCCAAAGGGCACGAGGTGTCGAAACCCTTGGCGCGGGCCCACTGACCATCGCTGCGCTGCAGGTCCCGAGCCGTGACGTCGTCCGCGCAGGTGTAGCCATAGATGACCTCCTGGACGCGCTCGAGGGGTACATCCTTGGCGATGCGGCCGATGACCACCGCCAGCTCACCCTCGTACGAGACCTCGTCGGTGATCGACGGCATCACCACGGGGTCGCCCGGGCCGACCACGGCAGTGTTGGGGACCAGGAACATCAGCGGCTGGGCGGGAGCCTCGCCGCCCATCTCCCGGGCATGGTCGGCGTAGTTCTTGCCGATCCCGATCACCTTGCTGCGCGGGATGACCGGAGCCAGCAACCGGGCGTCCGCGAGCAGGACCTGCTCGCCGGTCAGGACCAGCGGCTGGTAGAGCGGGTCCCCCTGGATCTGCGCGATGAACTCGCTGCCGGGGTCACCCTCCACGATGCCGTATGCCGGGTCCTCACCTGTCGTATATCTCGCGATGCGCACGACCTGACCCTATCCGGCGTGTGCCCGCCGTCAGCGGGCGGAGAACTCGCGCCGGTAGCGCTGCGGCGAGGTGCCGACGACGCTCTGGAAATGGGTGCGCAGCAGGGCCGCTGAACCGAAGCCGCTGTGCGAGGCGACCGACTCCACCGGCAGGTCGGTCTGTTCGAGGAGCTCACGGGCCCGCAGCACCCGCTGCTGGACGATCCATCGATGCGGGGTGGTCCCTGTCTCGGCCACGAACCGCCGGGCGAAGGTGCGTTCGGACATCATGGCCAGCCGGGCCAGCTCGGGGACCGCGTGGGGTGCGTCCAGGTGGTCGCTGATGTGGTCGAGCACAGGCTGGATGCTCTCGCAGTCCGTCTCCGGCATGGGAGCCTCGATGTACTGCCGTTGGCCACCGTCGCGCTGGGGCGGTACGACCATCCGGCGGGCAATCCGGGTGGCCACCGCGGACCCGAGCTCGCGCCGGACCAGGTGGAGGCAGGCGTCGATTCCGGCGGCGGTCCCGGCTCCCGTGATGATCGAACCGTGGTCGATGTACAGCACGTCCATGGACACCTCGGTGCGCGGGTACCGCTTGGCGAACTGCTCGGCATACCGCCAGTGGGTGACCGCGGCGAGGCCGTCCAGCAGTCCCGTCTCGGCGAGCACGAACGCACCTGTGCAGATGGACAAGATGGTGGCGCCCTGCCGGTGCGCGCTCCGGATCGTCTCGACGAGCTCCGGCGGGTAGTGGTCGCGAACACCTCCAGCCGGAATGACCACCAGGTCGACGCCGACGGCGTCCCTCCAGGAGTGCGTCGGAACGAACTGCCCGCCGCTCGTCGTCGCGACCGGTTCTCCCGCTCGCTCACCGCAGGTGATGAACGTGAACGCAGGAACACCGTCGTCGGTGCGGTCCAGACCGAACACCTCACAAGCGACCGCCATCTCGAACATCGCCATCGGGTTGGTCGCGATGGCAGCAATGGTGGAGAGGGCCATTCGATGAGTATGGCAGAAAGTTTGCTGACTGCGTCAGTTCTGCCACTCGTGGCTGATCGACGACGAGCGCATGATTTCTGTCATGACCATTCTGCTGCTGATCGCCCTCGTCGCCTCCGTCGTATTCGCCCTCGAGCACCACCACCGGCGCACGCGTGGACTGCCCCACCTCCATGGCGCGGACTCGACCATCGCCTTCACCGGTCTGGACCACGACTGGGACCGCGTGGCGCACGACGCCGAGGCTCGCCACGCCTGAGGACAAACGCGACACTTGAGCCCGTAACGGACGCCAAGGGTCCTCGTTGATCACGACGAGCGCCACCCCACCGCATCCCTGGAGGATCTGTGTTCCGTCGGGCCCTGTCGTCGTCGTTCGTTCTGGTATGCATCGCTGCGACGGGGGTGACAGCGCTCGCCGCCCCAGCGGTCGCCGGGCATGCGCCGCCCGCGAAACCCCGAGCGATGACCACCGCCACCGGGTTCTCCTCCGGTCAGCTCCAGGCCCAGACGGTGGGCAAGAGCGGGTGTGGCACCAACACTGCTGGCGAACCCTCGATACACGTCTCGCGGTCCAACCTCGTGGGACTCGGCTCAGAGGACGGCCTGGGCAGCGGGAGCGAGTTCTGGAGGGGAGCTCAGCTCGGTGGCGTCACCACCGCATCCGCGTGTGGGCTGACCTACAGCGGGCAGCCCAATGCGGTCAACAACCTGGGCGCCTCCGGTGGCGACATCGACACCGCGTTCGCCCCGAACCGCTCCGCGGTCGGGACTCACCGCATCTATGTCGCCAGCCTCAACCTCGGCTCGGTCAACGTGGCCACCTCCACCGACGACGGCAAGACCTTCAGCCAGGTCCCGGTGCAGGCTGGACTGCCGGGCGACGACCGGGAGTGGATCGCCGCCTATGGCGCGGACACCAGCCTGCTGACCTTCCATGACGTCACGACGAACAACATCGAGGTGTTGCGCTCTGACACCGGTGGCGGCCCGTACACCCAGATCTCGCAAGCGATTCCGGCCACCGACTACAAGGCGAGCAACAACGAGCTGGGCAACCTGGTCATCGACCACAACATTGCGACGCCGGGCGGCTTCTGGGCGTACCAGTCGTTCGTGGCGCCCTCGAAGGACCCCGGTCCGACCGGCAGCGCGCCCTACAACGAAGCCTTCCTGGCGGTCTCCCCGGACGGCGGGCACACCTGGACGGACAAGCCGATCCCGTGCTCGACCGCCTTCGGGGCCAAGGGGCTGAACCACAACTTCCCCAACGTCTCGGTGGCCCCGAACGGGACCCTGTTCTACGCGGTCAGCAACGACACCCACGTGTACGTGGCCTCGTCCAAGGACCACGGCAACACCTGGACGTGCTCCGGTCCGGTCAGCACGGTCTCGCGCGCGATCTTCCCTTGGATCGTGGCGACGAGCGCCGGCGAGGACCTCGTCTACTACGGCGTGTCCTCGGGTAGCGGCGCCAGCGCCGTCTGGAGCGTGTACTTCGCCCAGAACCACCTGCAGACCGTGACCGGCTGGAACACCACGAAGCTGATGCCGGTCCACTCGGGCGACGTCTGCGAGGGTGGGATCAGCTGCACCGGGGGCCGTCAGCTGCTCGACGACTTCGGGATCGACACCGACCAGTCGGGCTGGGCCCACATCGCCTACTCCCACGACTCCCCCACGCTCGGCGGCAGCGGCAGCTACACCGGGTACGCCGTCCAGACCAGCGGCTCGCCGGTGGGACGGCCCAACTGACACTGCGTGTGCGCAGGCTGGGACTGGGTCGCGACTGGGACCTCAGGGTCCGCTCGGGCTAGCCTCTGCGGGTGGGTGTCCAGGTCCTGTCTCGCGCGCAGTGGGCCCAGCGCGAGGCCGACCATGAGGTTCGAGTGGACTCGGCGACGGCGGGCCACCGCGAGCGTCGTTCGACGGGGCGTCCGCACCCGGTGGAGGACTTTCTGTTCACCTACTACCCGTTTCGGCCGGCCGCGCTGCGTCGGTGGCACCCGGGCGCAGGGGTCCACCTGGCGGATGCCGCCGACGAACGTCGGGCGCAGTGGCGCCACTACCGCGCCGTGGACGGGCACGTCGAGCTGGACACCACGGCATACCTGCTGTCGCGAGGTGAGACCGTCGCGTTCGTGCGGCGCCTGCTCACCGCCACGGCAAACCGGCGGGCACAGCTCGGCTGCTTCGGGCTGCACGAGTGGGCCATGGTCTATCGCCAGGCGGCCGAGGAGGTTCGGCACCGCGACTGGTCACTACGACTGGGCGCAGCGGGCACAGATGCCGTGGTCGAGGGCCTGCAGCTCAGCTGCAGCCACTACGACGCCTTCCGCTTCTACACCCCGGCCGCTCGGCCGCTGAACCTGCTCCAGCCGACTCGGGAGAGCCAGGTCGCCCTCGAACAGCCGGGCTGTCTGCACGCCGGGATGGACCTCTACAAATGGGCCATGAAGCTGGCCCCAGGCCTGCCCAGCGAGCTGGTCATGGACTGCTTCGACCTGGCCCGCGAGATCCGTGCGCTCGACATGCGCGCCTCCCCGTACGACCTTGGCTCGCTCGGGTATGCACCTGTCCGGATCGAGACGGCAGCCGGCCGTGCCGAGTATGCCGCCGCGCAGCGGGACTTCGCCACGCGTGGCCAGGCGTTGCGCGTCCGGCTGCTCACCGCGCTGGACGGGCTGGACGCCGTGCACAGCGAGGCCGCGCGGGCCGTAGGCTGACCTACCGTGTCGAAGGTTCTGACGTCCCTGCCTGTTGGTGAGCGTGTCGGGATCGCCTTTTCTGGCGGTCTGGACACCTCTGTCGCCGTTGCGTGGATGCGCGAGAAGGGGGCGATCCCCTGCACCTACACGGCCAACCTCGGCCAGTACGACGAGCCGGAGATCGACACGGTCCCCGAGCGGGCCGGCCAGTACGGCGCCGAGCTGGCACGCCTCGTGGACTGCCGCGCTGCTCTCGTCGAGGAGGGGCTTTCCGCAGTGGCCTGCGGCGCGTTCCACATCCGCAGCGGCGGGAAGACGTACTTCAACACCACTCCGCTGGGTCGTGCCGTCACCGGCACCCTCCTCGTGCGGGCGATGAAGGAGGACGGAGTCGGCATCTGGGGCGACGGCTCGACCTTCAAGGGCAACGACATCGAGCGGTTCTACCGCTACGGGCTGCTCGCCAACCCCGCGCTGCGGATCTACAAGCCCTGGCTCGACGCGGACTTCGTCAGGGAGCTCGGCGGCCGGACGGAGATGTCGCAGTGGCTGACGGCTCGTGACCTTCCGTACCGTGCCAGCACCGAGAAGGCCTACTCCACCGACGCCAACATCTGGGGGGCCACGCACGAGGCCAAGACCCTGGAGTTCCTCGACGAGAGCATGGAGATCGTCGAACCGATCATGGGCGTGGCGTTCTGGGACGAGTCCGTCGCGATCACGACCGAGGACGTCACGGTCCGCTTCGAGCAGGGGCGACCGGTGGCCATCAACGGACGCGAGTTCGCGGACGCGGTGGCGCTGGTCGACGAAGCCAACCGGATTGGCGGACGCCATGGCCTGGGCATGTCCGACCAGATCGAGAACCGCATCATCGAGGCCAAGTCACGCGGCGTCTACGAGGCCCCTGGGCTGGCGCTGTTGCACCTGACCTACGAGCGGCTGCTGAACGCCATCCACAACGAGGACACCATCGCGAACTACCACGCGGAGGGCCGTCGCCTCGGTCGGCTGCTCTACGAGGGTCGCTGGCTCGACCCGCAGTCCTTGATGCTGCGCGAGTCGCTGCAGCGCTGGGTGGCCAGCGTCGTCACCGGCGAGGTGACCGTGCGGCTTCGCCGTGGCGACGACTACTCGATCGTCAACACCACCGGGCCGGCGTTCAGCTACCACCCCGAGAAGCTCTCCATGGAGCGGACCGAGGACGCGGCCTTCGGCCCCGTCGACCGGATCGGCCAGCTCACCATGCGCAACCTCGACATCGCGGACTCCCGCGCCAAGCTCGAGCTGTATGCCGCGCAGGGCCAGCTCGTGGCCCGTCACCAGGACCTTGTCGGCGACCTCGAGCCCGGCGGTGCCAAGGCGATCTCCGCGAACCCCCGGGTCGCCGGCGCGGACTCCGACGACGACGCACTGGACCGTGCGGCGATGGAGTCCGGCACCGACTGACGTGCCGGGCTGCTCGACGCTGCCTGGCTCCTCGACGCGGTCTGGCTACCTGACGGGAACGCCGGCGCGGACCAGACCGTAGGTGACGCCCTCGACCAGGGCGTGCCACGACGCCTCGAGGATGTTGCCGGCCACCCCGATGGTCTCCCACGAGGTCTGCCCGTCGGAGGTCTCGATGAGCACCCGCGTCACGGCGTCGGTGCCATGCGCGGCATCGAGGATGCGCACCCGGAAGTCGATGAGCTCCAGCTTGTCGAGCTCGGGATAGGCCGGCGCCAGCGCCTTGCGCAGCGCGTGGTCGAGCGCGTTGACCGGGCCGTTCCCCTCGCCGGTCGCCACCACCCGCTCGCCGCCTGCAACCAGCTTGACGGTGGCCTCGGACAGGGCCGAGTCGCCGTCACGGGCGTCCGTCATGACCCGCCACGACTCCACCTCGAAGAAGTCGAGCCCCGCGCCATCGACCTCACGGCGCAACAGCAGCTCGAACGACGCATCCGCCGCGTCGAAGGTGTAGCCGCGCAGCTCGAGGTCTTTGACGGTCTTGAGCAGGTGGCTGAGCGTCGCGTCGTCGCCGCTGAGGTCGTAACCCAGCTCGCGGCCCTTGAGCTCGATGCTGGCCCGACCGGCCATGTCGGAGACCAGCATCCGCATGTCGTTGCCCACGTGCTGAGGGTCGGTGTGCTGGTAGAGGTCCGGGTCGACCTTGATGGCGCTGGCATGCAGGCCCGCCTTGTGCGCGAAGGCACTGGCCCCGACATAGGGCTGGCGTGAGTAGGGCGGCACGTTGGTGATCTCACTGATGGCATGCGCGATCCGGGTCGCCTCGCGCAGCCGCTGGGTCTCGATCAGTGGCAGACCCCGCTTGATCTGCAGGTTGCTGACGACGGTTAGCAGGTCGGCATTGCCGGTGCGCTCGCCATAGCCGTTGATGGTCCCCTGGACGTGGGTCGCCCCAGCCTCGACGGCGGCCATCGAGTTGGCCACCGCGCAGCCGGTGTCGTTGTGGCAGTGGATGCCGAGGCGAGCCGACGTGGCGGCGACCGCGTCGGCGACGACGTCCCCGATCTGGCCCGGCAGCATCCCGCCGTTGGTGTCGCACAGGGCGACGACCTCCGCTCCGGACTCGACTGCCGCCCGGATCACCTCGAGCGCATAGCTGCGGTCCGCGGCATACCCGTCGAAGAAGTGCTCGGCGTCGAGGAAGACCCGCCGGCCCTCTCCGGCGAGGAAGGCCACGGTGTCCCGGACCATCTCGAGGTTCTCAGCGAGCGTGGTGCGCAGGGCGGACTCGACATGGCGCACATGGGACTTGGCCACGATGGTGACCACCGGGGCCCCCGAGTCGACCAGCGCGCGGACCAGCAGGTCGTCGGCCGCCTTCCCGCCGGCCCTCCTGGTCGCCCCGAACGCGGCGAGGGTGGCGTTCTGGAGCCGCAGTTCGGTGCGCGCGCGGGCGAAGAACTCGGTGTCCTTGGGGTTCGCACCCGGCCAGCCGCCTTCGATGAAGCCGACGCCGAGCTCGTCGAGGTGCACGGCAATGGCGAGCTTGTCCGACACCGAGAGGTTCAGCCCCTCCTGCTGCGCGCCGTCGCGCAAGGTGGTGTCGTACACGTGCAGGTCGCTCATCGTCGGATCCTCATCGGGTCGTCGCATCCCTCGTCCTGGTGGTCATTGTCCCCCTCGATGTCGCGCCCGCCGCAGGACCGGGGTGGGGTCCGCAGCGCCAGACAAACGAAAAGACCCCCCGGGTGTGGGAGGTCTGCGCGACGAGGAGGTCTCGTCGCGCTAGCTGATAATCACCATGGGGGTAGCCATGTGCCAGGACGTCACACCTTCACTGTGACACGCCGCGTCCACGGGGTGAAACCTCGGTCCGCATCGTGGGCACAGGCCGAGCGGTCGGTCACGCCTTGCCGGCCGCCCGCACCAGGGCCTCGAACAGCCTCGGGTCATCCCCCACCTCCGGATGCCACTGGATGCCGATCCGGAAGTCCGCGGTGGGGTCCTCCATCGCCTCGAGCGTGCCATCGGGCGCCCAGGCGGCAGGCTCGAACCCGGGATGGGTCAGGACCGCCTGGTGGTGGTACGAGGGGACGTTCGTCCGAGGGCCAAGCAGGTCTGCCAGCTGCGTACCAGGGACCGTCTCGACGATGTGGTCGCCGTAGACCGCCACCTGTGGCGAGTGGTCCACATGGCCGACCCGGTCGGGCACGTGCTGTTCCAGCGCACCGCCCGCCGCGACCGCCATCACCTGCATCCCTCGACAGATCCCCAGCAGGGGTAGGCCGGTTCGCCCGGCCACGGCGGCGAGGGCCAGCTCGGTCGCGTCGCGGTCGGCACGCGAGGCCTGCACCTCCCTGTGACGCGCCGCGGCATACCGTTGCGGATCGACGTCCGCACCACCAGCGATGACCAGACCGTCGAGCCGCTCCAGTACCTGCGCTGCCAGCTCCTCGTCCGCGTCGACCCGCGGCGGGATGACCAGCGCCACGCCACCAGCCTGTTCGATCTTGGCGACGTAGGCCACCGGCAGCAGCGCACAGGGGACGCCCGCCCACGGTCCCCACGACGCCGGCTCGACGTAGCAGCTGATCCCGATGACGGGACGGGCGGCGGACATCACAGCGGGGTGACGTAGGCGCCCGAGATCCCGCCGTCCACCAGGAACTGCGAGGCGGTGATGAAGCTGGACTCGTCACTGGCCAGGAACAACACGGCGTTCGCGATCTCCAGCGGCTCGGCGAACCGCCCGACGGGAATGTGCACCAGCCGCCGAGCCGCCCGCTCCGGGTCCGTGGCGAAGAGCTCCTGGAGCAGCGGGGTGTTGACGGGTCCGGGGCAGAGGGCGTTGACCCGAACA
>DASYGI010000301.1:0-7864 GCA_035999925.1 Pedococcus sp. | reverse complement strand
CGACTGCCTCAACTTCGGCTCACCGGAGGACCCCGGCGTGATGTGGCAGTTCCGTGAGGCCGTGCGCGGCATCGCCGAAGGCTGCAAGACCCTCGGCATCCCCGTGACGGGCGGCAACGTGTCGTTCTACAACCAGACCGGCGACGTGGCGATCCACCCGACCCCGGTGATCGGCGTGCTGGGTGTCATGGACGACGTCGCGCGCCGGACCGGGTCGGGGTGGAAGACCCCTGGCCAGGTCATCTATCTGCTGGGGGCCACCCGCGACGAGCTGGCGGGCGGCGAGTGGGCCAACGTCGTGCACGGTCACCTCGGCGGGCTGCCGCCGCGAGTCGACCTCGCCGCCGAGCAGCTACTCGGCGAGATCCTGGTCAACGCCAGCCGTGACGGCCTGGTCGACGCGGCCCACGACCTGTCCGACGGCGGTCTGGCGATCGCGCTCGCGGAGGCCACTCTGCGACACGGCGTCGGTGCTCGCATCTGGCTGGATGCCGTCTGCGAGCGGGACAGGATCGACCCGTTCACCGCGCTGTTCAGCGAGTCCACGGCCCGGGTCGTGGTGAGCGTGCCCCGCAGCGAAGAGGTGCGGTTCACCGACATGTGCACCGCTCGGGGCCAGGTGCATGCGCGGATCGGCGTGGTCGACGACGAGACGGACGGTCTCGACATCCAGGGGCACTTCTCAGTTTCGTTGGAGGACCTGCGGGAGGCGCACACGCGTACGCTGCCTGCGGTCTTTGGTCGCTAGCGGTGACCGGGACGTCCACCGCGGCACTGCGTCGCGGCCCTTCCGCGCGAGACTTTGCCCGCCAGCAGGCGATCGAGGACTACGGCGTCGTCGACGACCCGGTGCCCGACCTGCGGGGCCTGGTCGAGCTGGCCGCCCGGATCTGTGAGGTCCCCACGGCGGTCATCAACATCATCGACGACCGCTGGCAGCACCAGGTCTGCGCGGTAGGGCTGACGCCCGACGTCTGTGCACGCGAGGACTCGATGTGTGCCAAGGTCATCGACCGTCCCGGCACGGTGGTGGTCGCCGATGCCAGCCTCGACCCGCGATTCGCGACGAACCCGTTCGTCACCGGGGAGATCGCGGCGGTGCGGTTCTATGCCTCCAGCCCCTTGGTCACCCCGTCGGGCGTGGTGATCGGCACGCTGTGCGTGTTCGACGACGTCACCCGCAAGTTGACTCCCTCGGCGGCCGGGGCCCTCGAAGTGCTGGCCGCGCAGGTCATCGACGTGCTCGAGCTGCGTCGCACGACCCGCGAGCTGAGACGCTCCAACGAGCAGCTCACGCACTTCGCGGCCCAGCTCAGCCACGACCTGCGGAACCCGTTGGCTGCCCTGGCCGGCTTTCTCGAGATCGCCACCGACTCTCCCGAGATGGCGGCGGCTGCGCAGGCCACTCACGCGCTGACCCGGGCCGAGTCCAGCGTGCGGCGGATGCAGTCGATGATCGAGGACCTGCTGTCCTTTGCCAGCGTCGGGGGAGCCGTCGCTGGCCTGGAGGTGGACCTCCAGGCTGTGGCAACCGCGGTCGTGGAGGACCTCGACGGCGACCTGGGCGCCGCCGGGGCGACCGTCGAGGTCGCCGGGCTTCCCATGGTTTCCGGTGACCCGACACTGCTTCGCCTGCTGGTGCAGAACCTCATCGCCAACGCGGTGAAGTTCGCCGGCTCGGTCCGCGAGGATCCGAGGGTCCAGGTGTCCGCGGAGCCGGAGCCGGGTGGCTGGCGGATCGTTGTCGACGACAACGGACCCGGGGTGGACCCGGTGGACCGGGAGCGCGTCTTCGAGCTGCTGGAGCGTGGCACCGCGCCCGCAGTCACTCGGGTCGGCGGCCTCGGCATCGGGCTCAGCACATGTCGCAGGATCGTCCAGGAGCACGGCGGGCGGATCGGGATCGACACCTCGCCGTCGGGTGGGGCCAGGGTCTGGGTCACCCTGCCTGGCTGATCGCAGGCACGGTGGCCGAGCTGCCGGAACGTGTCGAACGGCCCGGTCGCGCTACCCCCTGCGCGGCCGGGCCGTTCGTCCCCTGGTTTCCCCAAGACAGACAGTAGAACTGCCCCTGGGAGCCGTACATGGGTAGAACTACCCATTTTCGAAATGGCCCGCACGGGTCAGGGTGTGGATAGTCCCTCATGGGACGATTTGGGTATGCCGCCCCGCCGTCGCGTTCTCTCCGCCGAAGGCACCGCCGCGGTGAGCACCTGGCGCGAGACTGGGTCGGCGACGGATCGCCAGGTTCTCGCGGTGGCCGTGCGGTACTGCCTGGAGGAGCTGGCCACCCGGGCTCCGGGACGCAGCGTCGAGGTGCGAGTGCCGCCGTTCGGAGCCGTGCAGTGCATCGAGGGCACGACCCACACCCGGGGCACGCCCCCCAACGTGGTGGAGACCGACGCCCAGACCTGGCTCGCCGTGGCTACCGGCCAGCTGGGCTGGGATGAGGCCTGGCACGGCGGAGCGCTGCGGGTGAGTGGGCACCGGGCCGACCTCACGGCATACCTGCCGCTGGTCTGAGCCCGCCGCGCTCGAGGCTCTCGCCCGGGTAGCGCACCCCCACCTGGGCCCGGACCTCGTCGAGGGCCGCCATGATCGCCACCGTCTCGTCGAGGGGCATCAGCGGGGACTCGTGCTCGCCGGACGTGATCCGCCGCGCGACCTCGGCCGCCTGGAAGTGCAGGCCGTGCTGGGTGTCGGCGCTGGCGAACCGACCCCGCTCGGTGCCGTCCGAGGCGAGCAGCGTCAACACCGATCGTGGCGCGTAGAAGCTCCCGGTCAGCTCCAGCCGAGCGGCCGTCCCGCTGACCGAGGCAGTGGTGGGGGTCTTTGCCGACATGGTCGTGCTCAACAGCCCCAACGCGCCGCCGGCACCGCGCACCACGATCGCGTCCTGGGCATCGACCCCGAGGTCGGTGAGCTGCCCGGCGGCGCTGACGCTGGCGAAGCCGCCGAGGACGAGATGGGCGAACGAGACGGGATAGATGCCGAGGTCGAGCAGTGCCCCACCGGCGAGGGCCGGGTCCCTCAGCCGCTGCGGTCCGTCGGGGTACAGGTGCTGGCCATGGTCGGCCAACACGGTGTGGACGTCGCCGAGCAAGCCCTCCTCGAGGCAGCGCCGGACGACATCGAGCTGAGGCAGGAAGCGGGTCCACATCGCCTCCATGGCGAACACCCCCGCGGTGCGGGCGGCGAGGACGACCTCGGCCGCTTCAGCCGCGTTACGAGCGAACGCCTTCTCGACCAGGACGGGTTTGCCGGCCGCGATCGCCAGCCGGGCGTGCTCGCGGTGCTCGGAGTGTGGTGAGGCCACGTAGACCACGTCCACGGCCTGGTCTGCGACGAGCTCGGCATAGGACCCATATGCCGTGGCGACCCCGAACTCTGCGGCGAAAGCCTCTGCCCGGCTCAAACTGCGAGAAGCCACGGCCTGGAGCCGCTGGCTGGTTCTGGCCCGCAGCGCCGAGGCGAACGCGTGTGCGATGCCTCCAGGAGCGATCACCCCCCAGCGCAGGGCTGGTGCGGTCTGGGGGTCGGGTGTGCGTGGTTCGGGAAGGGTGGAGGCCACCGGCCCATCCTGCCGGTCGACTAGCGCAGCCGCCATTGGCCGGCCGGAGTCGGCGGAGCGGGCGAGGGTCGTGCGTCGTGGTCTGTGAAGGGAGCGGCCGGTCCTAGCGCGCGGCTCAGCTCTGACCCGTGCAGAACGGTGCTCGGGAAGGGCAGGCGCGCGATAGCTCGGGTGATGGCCTCGCGTGGCAGGGGCCGCGTCGAGCCCACGAGCACGAGGTTGCCGAACCGTCTCCGCTTCCAGATGTCGACCTCCGCGATCACCAGGGTGTGCGCCACCTGGGCGGCAAGGGAGGCGTGCACCCGGGCGACATGCCGGCGGTCGGGTTCGTCGGCGGCGTTCATCAGCACCACCCCATCGGGCCGCAGGACGCGGGCCACCTGGCTGAACCACTCGCTGGTGGTGAGGTTCCCCGGGACCTGGTTGTCGGCATACGCGTCCACGACGACCACGTCGGCGCTCGCGTCCTTGAGTGCGGTCACACCCTCGCGCCCCGGCTGGGGTCGGACCCGGACCCGATGCCCGCGAGGCAGCGGGAGCTCGGCGCGGACCCGTTCGGTCAGCCGCGCGTCCGGCTCCAGCACGATCTGCGGAGAGCCGGGACGGGTGTGCTGGACGTAGCGCGCCAGGGTCATCGCGGCACCCCCCACGTGGGTCACCGCCAGTGGGCCGGCCGGCAGGGCATCGAGCACGGCCGCGAGCTGCTGCATGTAGCCGAAGACCAGGAGCTCGGGATCATCGAGGGAGACGTACGACTGCGGGTAGTCGTCGATGCTCAGCGTGGTCCCGCCGTAGGCGTCCCGCTCGAGCTCGAACACCGGTGGGTCAGGGTCGCAGCAGCGACTTGATGGCCCGGCGCTCGTCCATCGCGGCATACGCCTCGGGGACCTGCGACAGGGGCAGCTCGAGGTCGAAGACGAGCCCGGGGTTGATGGTGCCGGCGAGCACCTCGTCCCGCAGCTGAGGCAGGTACTGGCGGGCTGGGGCGATGCCACCGGCGATGCCGACGTTGCGAGCGAACATGTCGCGGACCGGGTACTCGATCCCATGCGGGACACCGACATAGCCCACGGTGGCGCCTGGGCGGGCGGCCGAGATCGCGGTCGACATCGACTCGTTCGTGCCGACGCACTCGAGCACCGCGTCGGCACCCACGCCGCCGGTGAGCTCGTGGACGGCCGACACAGCCTCGTCCCCGCGAGCCTCGACGATCTCCGTGGCCCCGAACTGGCGGGCGATGCGCTGGCGAGGCTCGTGACGCGACATGGCGATGACCCGCTCCGCGCCCATCCGGGTTGCGGCGAGCACTCCGCACAGCCCCACGGCGCCGTCGCCGACCACCACCACGGTGTCGCCCTCCTTGACTCCCGCGGCCACCGCGGCATGCCAGCCGGTGCCCATCACGTCGGACAGGCTGAGCAGGCTGGGCACCAAGGACTCGTCGGGCACCTCGCGGGTCGAGACCAGCGTGCCGTCAGCGAGCGGGACCCGGACGAACTCACCCTGGCCGCCGTCGGCCATCACGCCGTCGCGGTCCGGACCACCCCAGAAGCCACCGTGGTCACACCGCGACTGCATACCGACCTGGCAGTGCGGGCAGGTGTTGTCCGAGTACATGAACGGCGCGACGACGAAGTCGCCGGCGCGCAGGCTGCGGACCTCGTCACCGACCTCTTCGACGATTCCGACGAACTCGTGGCCGATCCTGGTCGGCTCGCTCACCTCGTTGATGCCGCGGTACGGCCACAGGTCGCTGCCACAGACACAGGCTGCCGTGACACGCACCAGGGCGTCAGTGGGCTGCACGATCTTGGGGTCAGGCACGTCTTGCAGGCGAACGTCGCGGGGGGCGGTGAGAATCGTGGCCTTCATGCCGCCCAGCCTGCCATGCGCAGCCGGCCGGTGGCCCAGGTGGCCCTCCAGACCTCATCGGGGCGGGGGCCGGCCCAACGGCATACCCTCCGGGGATGCGCTTCGGAATCGCGATCCTGCCCGAGTACCCCTGGTCGGAGGCCGCGCCACGATGGCGGCGAGCCGAGGAGCTCGGCTTCGACCATGCCTGGACCTACGACCACCTGGTCTGGGCCGGGCTACCCGACTCACCCTGGTTCGGCGCGCTGCCGACGCTGACCGCGGCCGCCCTGGTCACGAGCCGGATCGAGCTCGGCACCTTCGTCAGCTCGCCCAACTACCGACACCCGTACTTGTTTCTGCGGGACCTCTTGGCCGTCGACGACATCTCCGGGGGCAGGCTGCTGTGCGGGCTGGGCACTGGGGGAGATCTCGACGCAGGCATCCTCGGAGAGGACCTGTCGCTGAAGGAGCGGGTGGACCGGTTCCACGAGTTCGTGGAGCTGCTGGACCGGCTGTTCCGAGAGGACCACGTCGACCACAGGGGCATCCACTACGCGACCGTGGATGCCCGCACCTTGCCGCTTTCGGCGCGGCGTCCGCCGTTTGTCGTGGCCGCCAACGGTCCTCGCGCGTTGCGACTCGCCGCGGCCTACGGTCAGGGCTGGGTGACGTATGGGCGTGGTGGTGACTCGCTTGCCGAGTGGTGGACCGGTGTCGAGGAGCTGACGGTTCGGCTGGACGAGGCCGAGGCAGCCGCCGGCCGCAGGGACCCGCTGCGGCGCTACCTCTCGCTGGACGGCTCGCCCAAGTTCTCGCTGGAGAGTGTCGACCTGTTCGAGGAGATGGTCGGGCGCGCAGACGCGATGGGCTTCACGGACGTGGTGACCCACTGGCCTCGCGCCGACGGGGTGTATGCCGGGAGCGAAAGCGTCCTGGAGGCGGTCGCCTCACGCCTCGACGACTGGCGCTGAGACCTACGAGAAGGTGAACAGGGCGATCGGCTGGGTTGTCGGCTTGGTCGACCCACCAGCGGGCTCGACCGTGATCCCGGCTCCGAGGGCCTTGCGAGCGTCGCCCTGCAGCAGCACCGTGACGGGTTGCTTGGCGTTGCGGGGCATGAGTCCCGCGGACACCATTCCCCGACCCGGCAGGTTGAGCCAGAGCTGGTAGTCCTTCCCAGCCGGCGCGTTGGGCATGTGGTCCGCGATCAACACCGCTTCGCCGAGCGAGGCGCTGCGCACGATCGTGGCACGAGCGCCGTCGACCATCTTCTGGAGGCGTTGGGCGTCGCTGGCTCGGATCACCTGCTCTGTGGCGGTGAGCTGGCTGTTGTCCGGTCCGTGGCTCCACGGGTGCCAGGACAGTCCGCCGACGCCGACGACGACGGCGGCCGCCGCGGCCAAGAGCCAGGACGTCCGACGCCGGGGCCGCAAAGGGACCACGACGCCGTCCGCAGGGGACGTCGGCTGGGAGAGCGTCGCCGGAGGTTCAAGCGGCGGGAGCGGTCGCACGTTTGAGATGCCGGCAAGGACCGCGTCGCGCACCGAGGGCGGCGGCATGGTCTCGCTGATCGCGGCCAGCTGGGTGGCCGCCTCGCGAAGGCTGGCCACCTCGGCCTGGCACTCCGGGCACTGGGACAGGTGCTCTTCGAACGACGCACGCTCGCCGTCCTCGAGGGCGTCAACGGCGTAGGCGCCGGACAGTCCGTGGATGTCGGCGGTCATGGGTTCACCCCTAGGGTGTCTCGCAGTCGGATCAAGCCGTCTCGGATGCGGGTCTTCGCCGTGCCTAACGGCACGCCGAGCAACCCGGCGACCTCGGTGTGGGTGTAGCCCCCGAAGTAGGCCAGCTCGACGGCACCCCGCTGGGTCTCGGTCAGCGAGCCCAGTGCATGCCGAACGCGTTGGGCATCCAACCGTCGCTCTACGGTCTCGGAGGTGATGTCGAAGTCGCGGTCCTGGTTTCGGGAGCCGTAGGCCTCGTCGCGGTTGGTCGATGCTTGTGCCGATCTGACCCGGTCGACGGCTTTGCGGTGAGCGATGGTCAGGATCCAGCCGATGGGGCTGCCCAGGGCCGGGTCGAACCGGGAGCTGGTCCGCCAGATGTCGAGGAACACCTCTTGGGTGACCTCCTCGGACTGGGCCTGGTCACGCACGACCCGCAAGACCAGACCGTGCACCCGTGCCGCCACCGCGTCGTACAGCTGCGCGAAGGCCGCCTCGTCGCCGCGAGCGCTGCACTGCAACAGCTTGACGAGGTCGGTCTGGGCGTCGCTCATGCCGGCGGTCCCCCAGGACGGTGGGGATCCTGGGGGAGTCGCTGGCATGAGCACCATCATGGCTGATTTCTCCGGCTGTTCTGTCTGTCTTGGTCGGTCGGTCGGATTACTTGGGGAGCAGAACGCTGTCGATGATGTAGACCGTGGCGTTGGAGGTCGTC
>DASYGI010000300.1:0-22681 GCA_035999925.1 Pedococcus sp. | reverse complement strand
GTGGCCATCACCGACCACCGGTATGCCGCGGACCTGCTCGAGGTGCGCGACGCGAGCGCCCCGGACCTGGTCGTCCTGGAGTTCGGCGGCGACGGCGAGGCCGATCTGGTGGCCCGCTGCGCGGCGAAGTCGGGTGAGTTCACCGCCGTCGAGACGGCGGCCGACGATGTCGCCCTGCTCGGGCCGACCTCGGGCACGACTGGGGTCCCCAAGCTCACCATGCACTTCCACCGCGACGTCGCGGCGATCGCCGAGACCTTCGGGCGACACCTCGTTCGGCTCGAGCCCGACGACGTGGTCGCGTGCACCGCCCCGCTGGCCTTCACGTTCGGCCTGGGCGCCCTCGTGGTGTTCCCCTTCCGAGCCGGCGCCAGCGCGTTGCTCACGGAGAAGGCCACCCCGGCCGAGCTCGCCCAGCTGGTGCATGACCACGGGGTGACCGCGCTGTTCACCGCGCCCACGGCATACCGCGCCATCGTCGTCGACGGCCACGTCGGCCTGATCGCGGGCGTGCGCACCGCGGTCTCCGCCGGCGAGCACCTGCACCAGGACACCTGGGAGGCCATCCGGGCCGCGACGGGGCTGCGGATCATCGACGGGATCGGCTCCACCGAGATGCTGCATGTCTTCGTCTCCGCCCGAGATGACGACATCCGTCCCGGAGCCACCGGCAAGGCGGTTCCGGGGTTCCGCGCGACGATTCTCGACGAGCAGGGCCGCGAGCTCGGACCTGGCCAGTCCGGGCGCCTCGGCATCATCGGCCCGACCGGGTGCCGCTACCTCAACGACGAACGGCAGCGCGCCTACGTGTGCGAGGGCTGGAACGTCACCGGCGACACGTTCACCCGCGACGAGGAGGGCTACTTCTACTACCAGGCGCGGTCGGACAACATGATCGTCTCCTCCGGCTACAACATCGGGGGTCCCGAGGTCGAGGCAGCCGTGGACCAGCACCCTGATGTCGTCGAGTGCGCGGTCGTCGGCCGCCCCGATCCTGACCGTGGCACGGTCGTCTGCGCCTTCGTGGTCCTGCGTCAGGGGGTGGTCGGTGACGACGCGAAGCGCCGAGAGATCCAGGACTTCGTCAAGTCCCGCATCGCCCCGTACAAGTACCCCCGTGACGTCCGCTTCGTGGACAGCCTGCCGCGCAACCCGAGCGGCAAGCTCCAGCACTTCAAGCTGCGCGACCTTGTCGCTTCGGAGGTCCAGTCATGAAGATCGCTGTGATCGGCGGAGGCCCAGGCGGCCTCTACTTCGCCGCCCTGATGAAGCAGCTCGACTCCGCCCACCAGGTGACGGTTTGGGAGCGCAACGCCGCGAGCGACACCTTCGGGTTCGGCGTGGTGTTCTCCGACGAGACGCTCGGTGGGATCGGCAACGCCGACCAGCGCATCGCCGCCCAGATGGCCGACCGCTTCGCCCGGTGGACCGACATCGACATCCACTTCAGGGGTCAGCGGCACACCGTCGGCGGTCAGGGCTTTGCGGCCATGAGCCGCAAGGAGCTGCTCTCGCTGCTGCAGGCGCGCTGTGCCGAGCTCGGCGTCGACGTGCAGTTCTCCACGGTGGCGCCCGACGTCGAGGAGCTACGGTCCACCCACGACCTCGTGTTGGCCGCCGACGGGGTCAACTCCCAGGTGCGCGAGCGGTATGCCGAGGTGTTCCGTCCCAGCCTCGACCGTCGCCACAACAAGTTCATGTGGCTGGGGACAGACCTCGTGTTCGAGGCGTTCCAGTTCTACGTCAAGGCCACCCAGTGGGGCACCATGCAGATCCACGGGTACCCGTACTCCGACAGCGGATCCACGTTCATCGTCGAGATGCACGAGGACGTCTGGAGGGCCGCCGGGCTGGACGCGACCGCCGACCACCCGTTCGCCCCCGGTGAGTCCGACGACGAATCCGTGGCCAGGGTGGCCGAGATCTTTGCCGAGGAGCTAGAGGGCCACCGGGTCCTGGCCAACAACTCCAAGTGGCTCAGCTTCACGACCGTGCGCAACGAGCGCTGGCATGACGGCAATGTCGTCCTGCTCGGCGACGCAGCGCACACCGCCCACTTCTCCATCGGGTCGGGCACCAAACTGGCCATGGAGGACTCGTTGGCGTTGGCCGCCTGCCTGCACGAGCACGACACGCTGGACGCGGCGCTGACGGCCTACGAGACCGAACGCCGACCCGTCGTGGAGTCCACCCAGCGCGCCGCACAGGCGTCGCTGGAGTGGTTCGAGAACATTGGCCTCTACGCCGACCAGGAGCCGACGCAGTTCTGCTTCAACCTCCTCACCCGCTCGCGGCGTATCACCTACGACAACCTCAAGACGCGTGACGCGGAGTTCGCCGCTCGCGTGGACCAAGCGTTCGCGACCTCGCAGGGCACGGCCGACGTGGCGCCTGCGATGTTCCAGCCATTCCGGGTGGGTGGGCTGGAGCTGAAGAACCGGGTCGTGGTGTCAGCCATGGACATGTACTCCGCCGTCGACGGGGTGCCCGGGGAGTTCCACCTTGTGCACCTGGGGTCCAAGGCGCTCGGAGGCGCCGGCCTGGTGATGACCGAGATGGTGTGCGTCTCGCCCGAGGGCCGGATCACGCCAGGGTGCACAGGACTGTGGACCGACGAGCAGCGCGACTCCTGGGGGCGGGTGGTCGACTTCGTCCACACGAGCTCGACAGCGCGCATCGGCCTGCAGCTGGGCCACTCCGGTCGCAAGGGCTCGACCAAGCTCATGTGGGAGGGCATGGACGAGCCGTTGCCGACCGGCAACTGGGAAGTCATGGGGCCGACGGCCCTGCCCTACGGCGCGGCGTGCCACGTCCCGCGCGAGATGACTCGAGCTGACATGGACGCCGTGGTGGCGGACTTCGTCGCGTCAGCCCGTCGGGGCGCCGAGGCCGACTTCGACCTGCTGGAGCTGCACTGTGCACACGGCTATCTGCTCTCCTCGTTCCTGTCCCCGATCTCGAACCGGCGCACCGATGACTACGGCGGGTCGGTGGAGAACCGGTTGAGGTTCCCGCTGGAGGTGTTCGACGCCGTGCGCGCCGCCTGGCCGGCAGACCGGCCGATGATGGTGCGGCTCTCCGCGACCGACTGGGCGCCCGACGGCAACGACGAGCACGACGCGGTCGAGCTCGCCCGGGCCTTCGTGGCGCACGGCGCCGACGGCATCGACGTCTCGTCGGGTCAGGTGACCCAGGACGAGCGACCTGCGTTCGGCCGGTCGTACCAGACGCCGTTCGCTGACCGCATCCGTCACGAGGTGGCTGCCCAGGCGGGCGTCGCCGTGATCGCGGTGGGAGCCATCTCCTCGCACGACGATGTGAACTCGATCCTCCTGGCCGGCCGCGCCGACCTGTGCGCGCTGGGGCGAAGCCACCTCTACGACCCCCAGTGGACGTTGCATGCCGCGGCCGAGCAGGAGTTCCGTGGCGCGGCCGCCGAGTGGCCGATGCCCTTCGCCGCCGGCCGGCGCAAACCACCCTCGGCTCGCACGGATGCGGTCCGGCCGCGGCTCTCACTGATCCAGGAGTCAGGGCCGGCGGAGCTTCCGACCCATCTGCGATGGACTCCCACCCATCGCGAGATCAGCGGCGAGGCCGCCGATGACCCGGCGTCAGTGTCAGTCCGATGACGGACGCGGCGGTTCGGCCACTCCAGCCTCAGGGGACCTTTCGCGGGCGCGTGGAGTGGATGGACACCGACGCGGCGGGACACCATCACAACACCGCGGTGGTGCGGTTCGTGGAGTCCGCCGAAGCCGCGCTCATGCGCGAACGCGGCATACCGGGCTACTTCGGGACCGCTCCCCGGGTGCGGTACGAGGTCGACTTCGGGGCGCGCCTCTACTTCGGCCAGGAGGTTACGGCCGTGGTGACGCTGCAACGGCTGGGTAAGGCGTCGGCGACGTTCAGCTTCGAGGTCTGGGGCGAGGCATGGGAGCAGTGGCCCCGGGTGCGGGCGGCGGCCGGTCGGTTCGTGACCGTCCACGTGCCGACCGGAAGCCGAGCCTCCGTCCCCTGGCCACCGGAGTGGCGCTCAGCGCTGGGCGCCGACGAGGGTTAGAGGATGTCGAGCCAGCGAGGCACCTGGGTGCGGAACTCGCTCGCACCGAGCGCGCTGACACCTTCGGGCAGGCATCCCAGCAGAGGCGCGCCGGTCACGCGAGGCAGGGCCTCCAGATTGGTGCGTTCGGCCAGTCCAGGCTCGTCGGGATAGGAGCCGACCAGCACCCCCACCAGCGGCAGCTCGCGGGCTGCCAGCGCCTCCGCGGTCAGCGCCGCGTGGTTGAGGGTGCCCAGAGCCGCGGACGCGACCAGGACGAAGCCGACGCTGGTTCCCTTGTACCGCAACGCCGTTCCGAGGTCCGCCAACGTGCCACCCCGGTCGTCCAGGCGGACCAGCAGGCCGCCCGCGCCCTCGACCAGCACGACGTCGACTTGGTCGGCGAGCGCGGCGATGGCACGGGCATGAGTGGCCACCGGGGGTAGCGACACCCCCTCCAAGCGGGCTGCCGTGTCGGGGGCCAACGGTGCGAGGAGCCTCAACAGCTCGTGGGTGGCAACGCCCTCGTCGGCACCGACCAGGCGCCGCACCGTGGCCACGTCACCGTCCTCGTCGGGCGTCACCCCGGTCTGCAGAGGCTTGACCACCGCGACGGTGACTCCGCGCAAGCGGAGCATCACGGCCAGGGCCGCCGTGGCGACGGTCTTGCCCACGTCGGTGCTCGTGCCGGTGACGACCAGGACCCGGGGCAGCGAGATCGGCTCAGCCACGGGTCAGCTCGGCAAGCACCGTTGCCGCACGGTCGAGCTCGTCGGGACGGTGGTCGGCATGGGCCGTGAGGCGCAGCCGCGAGCTCCCGTCAGGGGTCGATGGCGGACGAAAGCAGCCGATCCGTATGCCGCGAGACTGCGCCACCGCAACCGCCTCAAGGGCCTCAGCCGGTCCGGGCATCGGCACGGACAGGACGGCTCCGGCGGGGGTAGCGACACCACACGCGTCCGCCAGCCTCGCGGCGTTCGCTCGAACGGAGACCGGTCGGTCGGGTTCGCGAGACAGGACCTCGAGCGCGCCCAGTGCGGCTCCGGCCGCCGCGGGGGCCAGGCCGGTGTCGTAGATGAAGGGGCGAGCGACGTTGACCAGGTGCTCACGGACCGCGAGGTGACCGAAGACGACTCCGCCTTGGGCGCCCAGGGACTTCGACAGGGTGCCCGTCACCACGACCTGGTCCTGGTCGAGGATGCCCACGGCGGCGGGGCCCCCCTCGCCGCGCGCACCGATCACGCCGATCCCATGGGCGTCGTCGACGAGGAGCACGGCGTCGTGGTCGGCAGTGAGAGCCGCGAACTCGGCCAGCGGCGCCGCGTCTCCGAAGACCGAGTAGATCGACTCGACGACGACGATGGCTCGCCGCTGCGTGCGCTGTGCGAGCAGCTCGCTGACGTGGGCGATGTCGTTGTGCCGGCTCACCACGACCGTGCCGCGGCTGAGTCGAGCCCCGTCGATCAGCGAAGCATGCGCATGGGCGTCTGACACGATCAGCGTGTCAGCGTCGGCGAGCGCACCCAACGCGCCGAGGTTGGCGTGGTAGCCGGTGGAGAAGACGAGAGCCGACGCAGCTCCAGTCAGTCGGCACAGGGCCTGCTCAAGCTCCTCGTGGATCCCCAACGTCCCCGTCACCAGCCGCGATGCGCCGGCCCCGCCGCCGTAGGTCTCGGCCGCCGCGACGGCCCCGGCCACAACGGCCGGATGGCGCCGCAGTCCGAGGTAGTCGTTGCCCGCCAGATCGAGGATCTCCCCGGCCTTGAACGGCCGCACCTCACGATGCAGACCCGCGGCCGCACGGCTGCCGGCCCGCTCGGCGAGCCAGTCGAGGAAGGCACTCACAGCGGCATCCTCTCAGCCGTGCACATCACGGACGGACCCGACCATGGCGGCACAGATGGCCGCCAGGTCGTCGTGGTCGGTGACGTACGGGGGCATGGCATAGACGAGATCGCGGAACGGGCGCACCCACACCCCCCTGCTCAGGGCGGCTGCCGTGACCTCGGCGACTCGGACCGGCTCCCGGAGCTGCAGCACCCCCACCCCGCCGAGCACCCTCACGTCCGCCACCGAGGTCAGCTCGCGCGCGGGTGCGAGACCTGCGGTCAGCCCCGTCTCGAGTCGGGCGACCTGGGTGGCCCAGTCGTCGTCGCGCAGTAGGTCAAGGCTGGCCAGGGCGATGGCGCACGCCAGCGGGTTGGCCATGAACGTAGGGCCGTGCATGAGGGCACCACCAGCCTCCGGACGGCTCACCCCGTGGGCCACCTCGGCGCTACACAGCACCGCCGCCAACGTGAGGTACCCCCCGGTCAGGGCCTTGCCGAGACACAGGATGTCGGGCACCACGCCGGCGCGCTGGGTCGCGAAGAGCGTTCCGGTGCGGCCGAACCCGGTCGCGATCTCGTCGAAGATCACCAGGGCCCCGTGCTCGCGGGCGAGCGAGGCGAGCACCTGGACGGCATGCGGGCTGTGGAACCTCATGCCGCCCGCGCCTTGGAGGATCGGCTCGAGGATCACCGCGGCGACTTCGTGCGCATGCTCGGCAAACAGCTGACGTGTGGACCGCTCCCACGCCACCATCGCAGGGTCGTCAACAGCCAGGTCGACGCCCGCCGGCGGCGTCGGCGCAAACACGTGGTCAGGCAGGATGCCGGCGAACAAGGAGTGCATGCCGCCCACCGGGTCCGTGACCGACATCGGCGAGAAGGTGTCACCGTGGTAGCCGCCCCGGATGGTGAAGAACCGGGTGCGCCGCTCCCCTCGGGCGACCTGGAACTGCAGCGCCATCTTCATGGCGACCTCGACTGACACCGAACCCGAGTCGGCGAAGAAGACGTGCTCCAAAGGTTCGGGAGTGAGGTCGACCAGGCGCTCGGCCAGTGCGATGGCTGGCTCGTGGGTCAGCCCGCCGAACATCACGTGGCTCATCCGCCGCAGCTGCTGGTGCGCTGCGGCGTCGAGCTCTGGCACGGAGTAGCCATGGATCGCGCACCACCACGACGACATGGCGTCGATCGGCTCGGCCGCCGAGCCGTCGGGCAGACGTAGGGACAGGCGCACTCCTGACGCGGACTCCACGAGATAGGAGTCGGTGGGCGCCGAGGCCGAGGAGTACGGGTGCCACACGTGCGCGCGGTCGAAGGCAAGCAGGCGGTCGACGTCAGCCATCGCCGCTGATCACCCCGTGCTCGACGCACTCGGCTGACCAGCCTCGAGGCAGGACCTGGACCTTCATCCGGCGACGGCAGGTCCCACAGAACCGTGGAGGCTCGAGGGCCAGGGCACGCTGGCACGCCGCGTGGTCGCCCTCAGCCCACACCTGTCCGCAACGGGCACACCACTGTGGGCTGTCCGGCATACCGGCGGCGTCTCTCAGAAGGTTTCGCCGAGAGCCTTGATGGGCATCTCGAGATCCGCGAGGAGGTTGAGGTCTTCCTTGGGGTCGCGCCCCAACGTGGTCAGGTAGTTGCCCACGATCACGGCGTTGATGCCACCCAGCAGGCCATCGCGAGTACCCAGGTCGCCGAGCGTCAGCTCACGGCCACCCGCGTAACGCAGGATCGTGTGCGGCAGCGCCAGACGGAAGGCGGCAATCGTCCGCAACGCATCAGCGGACTCCATCACCGGAAGCTCGCCGAAGGGCGTCCCCGGGCGCGGGTTCAGGAAGTTCAAGGGGACCTCGTGGGGTGCCAGCTCACCAAGCTGGGCAGCGAGCTCGGCGCGCTGCTCCAGGCTCTCACCCATGCCGACCAGGCCGCCGCAGCACAGCTCCATGCCCGACTCCTTGACCATCAGGCAGGTGTCCCACCGCTCCTCGAAGGAGTGCGTCGTGACGACCTGGGGGAAGAAGGACCGCCCCGCCTCGAGGTTGTGGTTGTACCGGTGGACGCCCATATCGACCAGGTCGTCGACCTGGGCCTGGGTGAGCATGCCCAGCGAAGCCGCCACCTGGATGTCGACCTCGGCCTTGATCGCGGCCACGCCCTGACGCATCTGCTCCATGAGCCGGTCGTCGGGTCCGCGCACCGCGGCGACGATGCAGAACTCGCTGGCGCCGGTCTCGCGGGTCTGCTTCGCGGCACGGACCAGCTCGGGGATGTTGAGCCACACCGAACGGACGGGGGAGGTGAACTGACCCGACTGGCTGCAGAAGTGACAGTCCTCAGGGCAACCGCCGGTCTTGATCGACACGATGCCCTCGACCTCGACCTCGGGGCCGTTGAACTTCATCCGGACTTCGTGCGCGAGGGCGAGCAGCTCCTCGAGCTGGTCGTCCGGCGTGCGCAGCACCTCGAGGATCTGCGCCTGGTTGAGCGGCTCGCCCCGCTCGAGCACCTGCTCGCGGGCGAGTTCGAGGATGGAAGCGGTGGCTGGGGCCTCGGCAGTCATGAACTGAAGTGTGACGCACTCACAGATGGGCGACACGGCGGGTCTCACACGGCGAACTCGCCGGGGGCCGCCCGAAGGACGTTGCTACCGCTGAGCGAGCAGGATCGTGTCCTGCGAATGCGGCGGCTCATGCCCTCGCCGGGGCCCCACAGCGGCCGCCAGAACTCCCGCGTTGGGCAGCGAGAACGGGCCGTCCTCGGTCAGCAGCTCGGTGTAGGCGAGGCCGATGCCGATCACCCGCCCGGAGTACTCACCACCGAGGGCGCCGGAGCGCAGGATGATCGACTCACCGATCTGGAAGGGGCGTGAGGTGAGCAGCACCAGCCCGGCGAAGAGGTTGGCCAAGGCCTGCTGGGCGGCGATGCCGATGACCACGCCGGTGATCGCACCGGACAGCAGCAGCTTCTCGACGGGGACGCGCAGGACGGTCAGGGCCACCACGACGATCACGAGGTAGCCGAGCACGGTGAGGCCGAGGCGCAGACCACTGGCCGTCCCAGGGCCGGCCCGCAGGGCGGCGACACGGGATATCTCGTTCGCCGCGCTGCGCACCCCGATCGCGGCCGCGATGGCGAAGGCCAAGGCGCCTGCGAACGAGAACACCTTGTGGCTCAGCACGGCGGACTGTGGGTCGCCGAAGGCCGCCAGGAGCGCTACGAGCACCAGCGCGACAACGGCCGATGTGGCAGCGCGGCGCAGGTCGGGGCGAGCAAGCGTGCTCTTGCTGAGGGTGATCACGAACACAAACCTTTCCGAGTCGATCAGGGCGGACGGGATCGCGGGCACGGGCCCGGGGACGGCGGCGGAAGGCACAGCCGCGTGCTGACCGTGGTGGCGCTCGGTTCCGTGCGACGGTGCAACGGCCGATAGTCAGGATGCGCGGTGGGTGTGACAGTGACACCTCACCGCTTCCACCGAGGGTATGCCGTCAACCACAAGGGAAACTGTGAGGCCCCGCCTTCGGTGGGATCAGTGGGCGTGGAGGCTCAGCGTCGCCTGGCTAGGGGCGCCGAGCTCGTTCGGCAAAGGCGTCGAGCGCGTCGAACACGTCATTGGCCTGCCAGACGACATTCCGCTTTCGGTTCGCTCCGACAACCGCTCGCGGCTTCGCCAGGATTCCCGCCTCTTCCAGCTGTCGCAGCGCCCTGTCGACTGCTGGCTGGGACACTCCGGTGTTGGCCTGGATGAGGCTGGAGGTGACCGAGGGTTGCCGCAGCAGGTAGGGCAGCACGCGCCAGGCCACCGAGTCCTTGCGGGCTCGCAAGGTTCCGACCCACCGGTCGTGAATGTCCTGGAGGTCGCGAGCCAGGCGGGTGCCGTTGTTGATGGCCGCGAAGGAGGCCCGGGTGAACTGGGTGACGATGGCGTTAGGGTCCCCCTCACGGTAGGTCGTCAGCGCCTGGAAGTAGGCGTCGGTGTCGGCGAGGAGCCCAGCGGACACGGGGACGGTGGTTCGGGTGGTGGCCCCGGCCCTTTTCAGCAGGGCGTGGACAAGGGCGCGGCCAGTCCTGCCGTTGCCGTCATTGAACGGGTGGATCGTTTCGAACTGCGCGTGGGCCACGGCGGCCTGACTGAGCAGGGGCAGGTCGGGCCGGGCCGCGAAGACGCACAGGTCAGCGATGGCCGTCCGGACGCGGGTGTGGTGCGGTGGAATGAAGGCCGCCCCGTGCGGGGAGTAGCTCCTTCCCCCGATCCACACCTGCTGGTCACGGAACGCGCCCGGGTCGGCGTGATCTTGTCCGCGCATTAGCGCCTCGTGGATGGTCACGATGCTGTCCGGAGTGATGTCGTCGGCCAGGTCCAGGGCGCGGTTCATGGCGTCGACGTTCGCCGCGACAAGGTTTGCGTTGGTGCCGTACTTCGATAGCCCGATCTCGGCGAGCGAGAGTGCCTTAGCTCCCGCCGTGATGTGTTCGATCTGCGAGGAGGAGGCCGATTCTGTGCGCAGGAGGACTGACGCTAGCGGCGCGAACTCTCCCGGAAACATTCCGGAGAGTTCGGCATCGAACCGGGTGATCTCTGCACGCGCATCCTCGGCCCCTGCCGCAATGTCCGGGTCGACCCGCAGTGGCATCGTCGCAATGTCGGCGGGCACCGCGGCTCGGTAGCGCTTGCCGATCACCTCGCGTTGCGCTCGCGACATGCCCACTGTGGAGGTGTTGGCCTCCCAGGTGTGCTCTTCCCAGCGGACCGCCGGGCCCGGATGCATGTTCGCTGACTGCGTTGCGTCACTTGCCATCAGGAACCTCATCCCCTCGCCTCCGTTAGATAACGATATCATCCTATCGTTATCTAACGACACCTACTGGATAGCGGTAGCCGCGGGCTGGATGCCGATCCAGTTGGCCGCGTCCGCTGCACGTAGCACTCCCGTTTGACTGCGGAGCCACTCGCGGAGTCCAGCTCGCCGTTCCAGGTTGCCCTGCGCGCACTGGACGAGGGCAACTCCAAACCACTTCACGTTAGGCGGCTTCCGGGCCACGACCCTCCCCCTCTCGAACCTGACGCCTGGGCCCACCCCGACCCCCGGGGCTCTCCACCATCCCCCTGTGGATAAGTGACATGAGGTGTCAGTGGTAACACCTCGTGTCGTTTCCAGTGACAGATTCAGGTCGCTTCACACCCGGGACGATGATCAGAAGCCGTCGCGAGCCATATTGGCGAAGCGGCTGTAATGACCCTGGAACGCCAGGACCAGGTCCTTGGTCGGACCGTTTCGATGCTTGGCGACGATCACGTCTGCCTCGCCCTCGCGCCCTGCCTCGGGGGAACGGTCGCGGTGGAGCAGGATCACCATGTCGGCGTCCTGCTCAATGGAGCCCGACTCTCGTAGGTCGGACATCTGGGGGCGCTTGTCCGTGCGCTGCTCGGGACCACGGTTGAGCTGGGAGATCGCGATGACGGGGACCTCGAGCTCCTTGGCGAGCAGCTTGAGTGCCCGCGAGAACTCGGAGACCTCCTGCTGTCGCGACTCGACCTTCTTGCCGGATGACATGAGCTGGAGATAGTCGATGACCACGAGCTTGAGGTTGTGCTGCTGTTTAAGGCGGCGGCACTTGGCCCGGATCTCCATCAGCGACATGTTCGGTGAGTCATCGATGAACAGGGGCGAGTCGGAGATCTGACCCATGATGCGAGCCAGCTTCTTCCAACCCTGGTCGCCGATCGTGCCCTTGCGCAGGTCCTGGAGCTGGATCTGCGCCTCGGCGGAGAGCACACGCATGGTGATCTCGGAGCGGCTCATCTCGAGAGAGAAGACGGCGGTGGCCATCTTGTGCTTGATCGCCGCGGCCCGAGCGATGTCCAACCCCATGGTCGACTTGCCGACTGCGGGACGCGCGGCCAGCACGATCATCTGGCCCGGGTGAAGCCCATGGGTCAGCTCGTCGAGCTCGATAAACCCGGTGGGCACCCCGAGCATCTCGCCAGGGTCGCGACCGGCCGCGACCTCGATCTCGTTGAGTGTCTCCTCGAGCACGTCGCCGAGGGCGATGTAGTCCTCGCCACCGCGCTTGTCGGCCACGGCGTAGACCTCGGCCTGGGCGGCGTTGACGATGTCCTCGACGTCACCATTGCCCTGCTGGTAGCCGAGCTGGACGATGCGGGTGCCGGCTTCGACCAGGCGCCTGAGCACGGCGCGCTCGCTGACGATCTCGGCGTAGTAACCGGCGTTGGCCGCGGTCGGCACAACCTGGATCAGCTGGTGCAGATAGGCCTGTCCGCCGATCCGCTGCAGGTCACCGCGCTTGGACAGCTCGTCGGAGACCGTGATCGCGTCGGCCGGCTCGCCGCGCCCGTAGAGATCGAGAATGGCGTCGTAGATCAGCTCGTGGGCTGGGCGGTAGAAGTCCTGGCCCCGCAGCCCCTCGACGCAGTCGGCAATCGCGTCCTTGGACAGCAGCATGCCGCCGAGGACCGACTGCTCGGCGTGGAGGTCCTGGGGAGGAACGCGGTCTTCGCCGCCGGGCGGCCCGTCGCCGCCAGACCTGAAAGCGCTCGTGCTCAACTCCGCAAGAGACACTCCCAACCCCCCTGATCTGTCCAGATAACACCGGTGTGACTTGAGTACACCACGCGCCGCCGACAGCCGGCCCACAGTGGTGACCGGCACACGCTATGGCGACTCAGCGGACTGCTCAAACGGGCCCTGTGCAAAGGGTGGGGACAACCTGTGGGCCACGCCCGAGATGCTTGTGCACAGTCGGGGGAAAAGCCTGTGGATTGCGGCGAACTTCTCCTCGTAAATGGGCGCTGACCTGCATGAACATCATCCACTTCCTGTGGACCAGAGAATTTCTCGGGCGTGTCCTGAGCGCTGGTCGTCCACATGACGCACGCCACATTGACAGCTAGGCTGCCGCGCCCAAGGACCGCCGTTCGACGTAGCCTGCAACCATGTGCCGCAACATCCGTCAGCTCCACAACTTCCAACCTCCGGCCACGTCGGACGAGGTGCGCGCAGCCGCGCTGCAGTACGTGCGCAAGGTCAGTGGCAGCACCCGTCCCAGCGCCGCGAACCAGGCTGCCTTCGACGAGGCTGTGGCCGAGGTGGCCCACGCGACCCAGCACCTGCTCGAGCACCTCACCACGACCGCGCCCCCCAAGGATCGCGAGACCGAGGCAGCCAAGGCCCGGGCTCGCAGCCAAGCGCGCTATGGCGCCGCCTGAGGCCTGGGACAAGCCCTCGCGTATGCCGTAAGCCCCCAGGGGACGGCCGCGCAAGCCCTGTGGATAGCTCCGCTGGGGCGTCGGGGGGTGCTGCCACAGTGGCATCCATGAGCATTTCGCCATCGCAGCAGCTGGCCTGGGACGACCGGTGGGACGCCGCCGAGCCGACGGAGCCTCCGGTCGCCCGACGCCGGTTGGTGACTCACGTCGTGCTGGTCGACGGGCTGCCCGCCGACCACTGGGTCGAGGAGAGCATCGACGGCTCGTGGGAGTCACGCGGTCGGCGACGCGGCTCGATCCGGCTGGTGCCGCAGGAGCCCGCCCACGCGCAGGCTCTGCGGTGGCTCGAAGCCACCGTGGGTGGTCCGCAGGCACTGCGCACCCTGGACGCGACCCCTCTGACCATCGAGCCCGTTGACCTGTCGACGGTGCCCGCTCAGCTTCACGAACGAGTCGCTGCCATCAACGCCCGGTGCGATGCGATCGCCCTCGACGTGTTCGACAACCTCGAGCTGACGGCCGTGTTTCGCAGTGTGCTGTCGGCCGTGCTCGCGCTGGACCCCGGCATGCTGCAACGCAGCGACCGGGACGACACCGCAGCCGGGGCCGTGGTGTGGATCGGCGGCCACGCCAACGGTCTCATCGGCCCGCACGGAGTCTTGTTGGCCCGGGATCTGTGGGATCTCCTCGACATCTCGTCAAGCGCCGCGGCCCGGGGGGCCGGCATCCTCAACCGGCTCGTGGGCAACGGTCGCGACCTCGAGCCGCCCGCGAGCTGGGGAGCGCCGCAGCTGCGGCCGACAGGACTGCCAACCGCTCTCCTGGGAGCTACCCGCGCGACTCTCCTCGCCCGTCGTGACGCCGCCTGGGCAGATCGCGATGCGACCCGGGCCGCCGGTCGATGACCACCCACGTCGCCACACCCAGCGCCACGAGACATGAGGCCCCGCCCACGAGGAACGCCAACCCGATGCGACCCGCATCCGACAGCGACCCTGCCATCGCGGCTCCCACGGATGAACCGACGAGAAAGGCGCTGATCAGCCAGGCAAAGGCCTCGGTGGTCGTCCCGACCGGAGCCAGCTCGTCGACCAGTTGGAAGACGCAGGTCAGCACGGGTGGCAAGCCGACCCCGCTGAGCACAGCGAAGCCGCCCATCAGGAGAACGTCCCGGGGTGCCCACGCCAACCCGGCATACGTCACGACCAACACCGCCAGACCACGCAGGAGGTCGGCGCGAAACGGACGATGCGGCGCCCTCGGGCTGTAGGCCACCCCGCCGACCAGCGCGCCCAGCGCGTTGGCAGCCACCAGCCACGGCGCGGCACTACGAGCTCCCACCGACTCGGCGAAGGCAACCAGAGCCACCGCGGGGACGCCGATCGTCAACCCCACCAGAGCCACAGCGGCATACAGCACACACAGGCGAGGCGCCCGCAGCGGGCCGAGCCAGTGCCGATCTTCGTGGACCGAGGGGCGCCAAGACCGCGACGCCCGCGAGCTCGCGAACCAGATCGTCCCCATCACCCCGACCGCCCCCGCCGCCACCAGCCCACCCCCGGCGCCGGCCACCTGGGCGACCAACACGGCCAGTGGCCCCAGGACGAAGATGAGCTCCTGGGCGGCGGCATCAAGAGCGAATGCCGACGGCACCTGGGCAGGGGCAAGCACGGATGGCCAGAGGGTCCGCAGGGCCGGTTCGAGCGGAGGAGTCGTCAGCCCTGCCAACAGCGCGACTACGAGCGACATCACGCCCCGCGTCCAGGGCAGGCCGGCCAGTGCCGCCGAGGAGATCACGGCACCGACGACGAGTGCGGTGCGTTGCCCGCGCACGTCCATGAAGCGCGAGAGCGCTGGCCCGCCGACACAACAGCCCAGCGAGTATGCCGCAGTGAGCAGCCCGGCTCGGCCGTAGCCACTGCCGGTGCCTCGCGTGAACAGCACCAGGGCCAGGGGAACCATGCCGTTCGGCATGCGCCCCACCAGAGCCGATCCGAGCAGCCGGGCGACCTGGGCAGTCCGCAACAGGCCCACGGGGCCGGTCGAGAGGGCGCGCTCAGTCGCCAAAGGGCCAGCCGACCTGCATCCGCCGCCCGTACTCCGGTGCCATCCCCGGCTCGATGTAGTGCTCCCTGCCGAAGAACGCCGAGAAGACCTCGTCCGGCATCCCCAACATCCATTCGATGTCCGTGGCCTGGCTTCGATGCGACGCCAGGGCGGCGCGCCGCTGCGGGAGGTAGTCGCTCACGTCGACCTGCCAGGTGATCTCGGCCTCCGGCGTCCCCACCGGGTTTCCGTCGTCCATGGGACCGTCGGGGTCGAAGTCCTGCTCTGCGCCGCCCGCGGCGACAGCCGCCTGGTAGAAGCCGCGGATCAGGTCGCGGTTCATCGTCGACTCCAGGAGGCGTGGCGGTCGCTGCGCCAACGCCACGGCCCGATGCGCCACGGCGTGAACCTTGACGTGGTCGGGATGCCCGTAGCCGCCATGCCAGTCGTAGCCGACCAGGATGTCGGCGTCCTCCTCGTCGAGGACTCCCGCAAGTCGCGACGCGGCCTCGTCGAGGTCGGCACCGTGGAACGCGCCCTCGTGTGAGTTCTGCGGCCATCCCGTCATCCCGGAGTCGCGATACCCCAGCCACACGATCCGCTGCACTCCGAGCACCGCGGCGGATGCCTCGGCCTCGCGGCGACGACGGTCGACGAGGGTCTCGTCCGCGGCCAGCCCGGTCGCTGGAACCTCGCCATGATCCCCGGAGGTCGCGAACACGGTCACCACGCGATGACCCTCGCTGACTGCTCGCGCCATGGCGCCAGCCGTCTGAGAGGCCTCGTCGTCGGGGTGGGCATGCAGGAAGACGATGGTCGACACGATGCTCATCATGCCAACCGCTGACCAAACCCGGTGCAGGGTCAGGTCTTCGTAAATAGTGAATAGTGCCTATTTACAATTACCGACTTGACGCGGTCCACTGAGGTGCAAGGAGCTCGGCAACGGCGCCGGGCCTGCACATTCGGAGAGTCAACGATGACCATGCCTACCCATACCGCGACGGCGCCAAGGCCGGCCCGACTGCGATGTGGCGAGAAGCCCACGGAACCCAAGTCGGTGCTGTTCGTCGCCGCTCTCGGCTTCGCCCAGTTCGGCCTCTTCGTGGCCCTGCTCGGCCCCGTCATCGTCTCCATGGCGCTCAAGGTCAACACGCTGCTCCCCTCGGCCACCCAGCGCACGAGTGCTCTCGGCGTGGTGCTGGGGGTCGGTGCGGTTGCAGCGTTTGCCGGCAACGCGCTCTTCGGCCGCCTCTCGGATCGCACCACCTCACGCTGGGGACGCCGCAGGCCCTGGATCATCGGCGGAATCCTGGTCATGGCACTGTCGCTGTGGTTCATCTCCCAGGCCGGATCCGTGCCCGCCCTCGCGGCCGGATGGTTCATGGCCCAGCTGGGCGCGAACGCGTGCTTCGCCGCCTTCATCGCCACCATGGCCGACCAGCTGCCGGAGAGGCAGTACGCCAAGGTTTCCGCCATGGTGGGGATCATGCAGAACGTCGGGATTCTGGCGGCCTCGCAGATCGCCTCACATCTGACGACGAACATGCTGGGTCTCTTCCTCGTTCCCGCCGCCATCGGCGTGATCGCCATGGTGGTGTACGCCGCGGTCCTGCCCGACCCGGTCCTCGACCAGCGGCCCGGTCGTCTGGACCTACGCACCCTGGCGAACGCCTTCTGGGTCAACCCGCTGCGTCACGTCGACTTCGGCCTGGCCTGGTGGAGCCGCTTCCTCATCATTCTCAGCAGCTTCCTGTTCACGACCTTCCGCCTGAACTTCCTGGTCGACCGGATCGGCCTCACCGACGTCCGCGCAGCAGGCGCCATTGCCACCGGCATCCTCGTCTACACCGTCGTCCTGGTGTTCTCGGGATGGGCGGCCGGCGTCGTCTCAGACCGCACTGGACGACGAAAGACCCTCGTCGCCGCATCCACAGGGCTCTTCGCGGTCGGCGTGGCAGTGCTCGCGCATGTCCACACCCTGGCCGGCTTCTATGCCGTCGAGGCGATCATGGGTCTCGCCTACGGCATCTACATGAGCGTGGACATGGCCCTAGTCCTTCAGGTGTTGCCCAACCCGGAGGACTCAGGCAAGGACCTCGGGGTCTTCAACATGGCCAATGCCATCCCCCAGTCGGCGGCCCCCTTCCTCGGGTCGCTCCTGTTGAGCATCGGCGCCGCCAGCACCGCCAGCACCGCCGGCTCCCCAACCCCCAACTACACGCTCATGCTCTGGGCCGCGGCGATCGCCGCCCTCGTCGGAGCGCTCGTCGTCCTCCCCATCAAGAAAGTGAAGTGAGACGCCATGTCCGCCACCGACTACGCCGCCCTCGTCTCCCAGCTGGACCTGTCCACCAAGGTTCGTCTCCTGACCGGAGCCACTTCGTTCACGCTCCATCCGGACGAGTCGATCGGCCTCGAGCCGATGGCCTTCTCCGACGGGCCGACCGGCGTGCGCGGCTTGAAGTTCACTGGTGGCGACCACGTGGCCCTCTTCCCGAACGCCACGCTTCTGGCGAGCGCCTGGAGCGAAGACACGACCCGCGAAGTCGGGGAGATGCTCGCCGAGGAGGCCGAGCGTCAGAGCATCCACGTTGTGCTCGGCCCGACCATCAACCTGCATCGCTCTCCACTGGGCGGCCGGCTCTTCGAGGCGTACTCCGAGGACCCGCTGCTCACCGGCCGGCTCGCCGCGGCATACGTGCAGGGCTTGCAGGCCAAGCGGATCGGGGCCTGTCTCAAACACCTCGTCGCCAACGAGTCCGAGACCCTGCGCAACTACATGGACTCCGTGGTCAGCGAGACGGCCCTGCGCGAGGTGTACCTGCTGCCGTTCGAGATCGCCGTCGAGGACTCCAACCCGTGGTCGATCATGGCCGCCTACAACAACGTGAACGGGGTGGCCGCCACCGAGCAGGTCCACGTCAACACCGAGGTGGTCAAGGGTGAGTGGGGCTGGGATGGCCTGCTCATGTCGGACTGGTTCGCCACCAAGACCTCAGCCCCTGCCGCGCTGGGCGGGCTCGACCTAGTCATGCCCGGCCCCGATGGGCCGTGGGGCGAGGCCCTGGTGCGTGACGTCGAGTCCGGTGCCGTGCCCGAGTCGGTGATCGACGACCACGTATGCCGCCTGCTCCGCCTGGCCGACCGCGTCGGGGCTCTGGGTACGCCGCGAGCCTGGCCTTCGGAGTCCACTGCGCCGGACGCCCCGCGGCGCCGTGAGCAGCTACGCCGACTCGCGGCGGCCGGGATGGTGGTCCTGCAGAATGCTGACGGCGTCCTGCCGCTTGCCGCGAGCGGGACCGTGGCACTGATCGGGCGGCACGCCGTGGAGACGGTCTGCATGGGCGGCGGCTCCGCACAGGTCAACCCGCCCTACCAGGTCAGCATCGCGCAGGGGCTCGGCGACGCGATCGGCGACCGTCTCACCGTCGTCGACGGGGTCGAGGTGCGCGAACGCGCGCGGGTGGCCGACCCCTCGTCGCTGCGCGATCCCGACACCGGTGAGGCCGGCCTGCACGTCGAGTACCTCGACGCCGAAGGGGTGGTGATGTCCTCCGAGCACAGTTCGGTCTGCGAGGTGGCGACCGGCTGGGACGACACGCTGCCACGACCCACCGAGCAGGTCCGGTTGTCCGCGCGTCTGGTCGGAGGGGGCCAGATGAGGCTGGGAGTCACCGGGACAGGTGCCTGGAGTCTGGCTGTGGACGGGCGCGAGGTGGGTGCCGTCGACCTGGCTGCGGAAGGAGCCGACCCGGGCGAGTCGATGCTCAAGCCCCCCGTCTGGACCGTCGACGTGGTGGCGGAGCCGGGTGCGCTATTGGTGGCCACGCTCACGGTGGTCCGCTCCGAACCGAAGCCCGGCCCTGACGGGTCGATGAGCACCCTGGCCCACGTGATCGCCTCCGGCATGGGGGTCAAGGGTCTGGTGGCTGCCCCCGTTCCGCCGGCTGCGGCAGAGACCATCGGGAAGGCAGTGGAGGCGGCCCGGGATGCCGAGGTCGCGGTGGTCGTGGTCGGCCTCACCCCCGAGCAGGAGACGGAGGCCACCGACAAGCACACCCTGGCGCTGCCCGGCGAGCAGGACGCCATGGTCGCCGCAGTTGCGGCGGTGGCCGCCAGGACGGTCGTCGTGGTCAACGCCGCCACCCCGGTGCTCATGCCGTGGGCCAGCGACGTAGACGCCATCCTCGTCGTCGGGCTCCCGGGACAGGAGGGCGGCCATGCAGTGGCCGATGCCATGCTCGGCGTCCAGGAGCCAGCCGGCCGACTGGTCACCTCGTGGCCCGCCGCCGACGGGCAGGCGCCGGCCTGGGACGTCGAGCCGACTGACCTCAAGCTGGGGTACACCGACGGGACGTTCATCGGGTACCGAGGCTTCCACGCGGGACGGGCCAAGCCTCCGGCGCACTGGCTTGGCGACGGTCAGGGCTACGGCTCCTGGGACTACGAAGCCGCCCGGATCGTGTCGGCCGGTCCGGCGCCGACGGTCGGGGTTCGGGTGCGCAATACGTCGCAGCGGGCCTCCCGCGAGGTGGTCCAAGTCTACCTTCAGCCGGTTGAGGACGACCAGCCGGTGCGACTCGTGGGCTGGGCCGCTGTCGACGTGCCGGCCGGAGAGGCCGCTGAGGTCGAAGTCAGGACAGATGCCCGGATGTGGCGGAGGTGGGATGCCACCGCTGAGGGCTGGTCCACGCTGGGTTCGGGTGGGCAGCTGCTCGTGGCCCGCGGGCTGGGCGACATCAAGGCAACCCTTGCGATCGACTGAGCGCCCGCGGCAAGGCACTGAGCGCCCGCGGCAGGGGATTGCGCGCCCGCGGCATAGGGTCGGGGCCATGGCCACCGTCCCCCACGCACCGCGCCGGGGACGGGGCCGACCCAAGGGCCCTGCGGGCACCGGTGGCGCAACCCGGGATCGGATCGTCGCCGCCGCCACCGAGCTCTTCGCCGAGCGTGGCTTCCACGCGACGCCGATGACGAGCATCGCGGAAGCCGCCCAGCTGAGCCAGACCGGCCTGATGCACCACTTCCCGTCCAAGGACGCGTTGCTGGCCGCCGTCCTCGAGCAGCGCGACGTGCGCGACTATGCCGCGGTGGCCGCCCTGCGCCCTGAGCCGGCCCGGGGGTGGCATGCCTTCGAGGACACCGTGGAGCTGGTCCGCCTCAACGCCGACCGCGAGGCGTTCGTCCGCCTGTTCACCAGTCTGGCCGGCGAGGCGATCGACCCCCAGCACCCGGGTCACGAGTGGCTGGGCAGCCACCATGCGCAGATCATCGCGGTGCTGGCGCGGGCGATCCGAGAGGCGGTGGAGGATGGCACTGCCGACCCGGCTACCCCGGCCGAAACCATTGCCCGCCAGTTCGTCGCCCTGATGGACGGCCTTCAGCTGCAGTGGCTGATGGACACGACGAACGTCGACATGGCCCACGACATCGCCGAGTACTTGACCACGGTCCGGGCCCGATGGCAGCGCGATCCCGGAGAAGGCTCGTCGCCTCGATAGCGTGACCGCGTGACCACCGTGCGCCGCGACCCCGCCCAGGGCGCGGAGATCCTGCGACTCGCGGTGCCGGCCTTCCTCGCGCTGGTCGCCGAACCACTCTTCCTGCTGGCCGACTCGGCGATCATCGGCCATCTCGGGACGGCCCAGCTGGCCGGGCTCGGCGTGGCCAGCGCGACGCTGATCACCGCTGCCAACATCTTCGTCTTCCTGGCCTACGGCACGACGTCGATCGTTGCGCGTCAGCTCGGGGCAGGGTCCTCGCGGGGCGCCCTCGAGGCGGGGGTCGACGGTACCTGGCTGGCGGTGGGCCTGGGCGCGGTCACCGCGGTTGTGGTCGCCCTGAACGCGGCGCCGTTGTGCCGGCTGTTCGGTGCGTCCGATCAAGCCATCGGGTATGCCGGGACCTACCTACGCTTGTCCGCCCTCGGCATACCAGCCATGTTGGTGGCCCTCGCCGCCACGGGGGTGCTCCGCGGGCTGCAGGACACCCGCACCCCGCTGGTCGCCTCGGTCACCGGCTTCTCGACAAATATCGTGCTCAACCTCGTATTCGTGTACGGCCTGGGGTGGGGCATCGCCGGATCCGCCTGGGGGACAGTCATCGCCCAGACCGGGATGGCGCTTGGGCTGGTCGTCGTGCTGGTCTCCCATGCGCGCCGGGCCGGCGCCAGCCTGCACCCGCACCCCGGCCGGGTGCTGCGAGCGGCCGTCTCCGGCATACCGCTGCTGGTGCGCACCCTCGCGCTGCGGGCGATCCTGGTGCTGACCACCTGGGTTGCGGCGGGGCTCGGCGACGTACCGCTGGCCTCACACCAGGTGGCCGCCACCATCTGGAGCTTCCTCGCCTTCGCACTGGACGCACTCGCCATCGCCGCGCAGGCCCTGACGGGTCGGGCGCTCGGAGCCGGCGATGTGACGGCGGCCCGTGCCGCGACCACCACCATGATCCGGTGGGGAATCTGGGGCGGGGCTGTGCTCGGCCTCGTCGTCCTGGCCCTGCACACGGTGCTGCCCTCGCTGTTCACCAGCGACCCCGCAGTGCGGTCCGCGTTGGCGAGCGCCCTGGTGGTGGTGGCTCTCGGACAGCCACTGTCGGGGTTTGTCTTCGTCGTCGACGGCGTGCTGATCGGAGCCGGTGACGGCGGCTGGCTGGCCAAGGCGATGGCGGCGACTCTGGTGCTCTACCTGCCGCTGGCCGTGTGGGTGCACGTGGCCGGCCGAGACCTCGTCAGCCAGGGCGCCCCGCATGCCGTCGCCGTGCTCTGGTTGGTCTTCACGGCGTTCATGGCCATCCGGGGGTGCTTCTTCTGGTGGCGAATCCGAGGGGATCGCTGGGTGGTCACGGGCGCAGCCCGCTAGTCGACCGCTGCCGGCGAACCCTCAGACGACCCGGGTGGCGGCCTCGCGGCGAGAGTCGCCGGCGACATCCATCGATCCGTCAGGGTGAACGACGGCGACCCCGACGCCGCCGAAGAACATCGACGGCCCGCCGTGGGAGAAGGACGGAAGGCCCAGCCGCGCCGCTGCCTGCGCCACCCCCTGGGCGCTGCCCTCCACCTGCTCATGATCGACCCGCGGACTGCCGTCGTCCAGGAACCGGACATGCGCTCGTGGGGCATCCACCGCGTCCTGGAGCGTCTCGTGCTGAATGCAGAGTCGACCCAGCACCTGTTGCAGGGCGGTGGTGATGCGGTCGGCCCCAGGGCTGCCGACCGCCAGAGCGCTCCCACCGTCGCGCCGCGCCACCGTGGGGGCCATATTCGAAGCCAGGCGGGTGCCTGGCATCAGGGTATGCAGGCCCAGGCGGTTGAGCTCCGGTTCGCCGAGGCAGTTGTTGAGCATCATCCCGGTGCCCGGCACGGTGGCCCCTGACCCATACCCGCTGGAGGCCGTGATCGCGCAGACCGTCCCGTCGCTGTCGGCAACCGAGACGTGCGCCGTGGAGGACGAGGTCGGCAGTCCGGCGAGCCCATGACGTTCGACCAGCTCCAGCAGCTCGTACCCGTCAGCCTCGAGGTCAGGGGACAGGTCG
>DASYGI010000299.1:0-4616 GCA_035999925.1 Pedococcus sp. | reverse complement strand
CGGAGAAGTGCGGGGGCTCACCGTGGTTGCGTGGTCCTTCGTCGTTGGAGGTCGCGTTATCCTACCTGCCGGTAGCAGCACGAGGTCATCGGAGACGCCCGCAGTGACAGCAGCAGCAGCGCAGACTGCGAGTGAGCCACTGGCCCCCTCGGGCTCTTTGCGTCGGTCTGTCCAGCTTTTCCGCTCGTTCCGGCTCGAACAGTCCCGACCGGATCTCTTCTATGGCTTGCTCGCCCGGGACTCGGTCCGGGAGGTCGGCCGCTTCCTCGACCTCGACGGCGCCACCGTCGTCGACGTGGGTGGAGGGCCTGGGTACTTCGCGCGGGCCTTCGAGTCCGCGGGCGCGAGGTATGCCGCGCTCGACGCCGATGCTGGCGAGCTCGGCGCCGCGGGGGAGCCCGGCACCAACACCGTCCAAGGCAGCGGCATGCGGCTCCCGCTTGCCGGCGACTGCGTCGATCTGGCGTACTCCAGCAACGTTCTCGAGCATGTGCCGGACCCCTATGCGATGGCTGCCGAGATGGTGCGGGTCACGCGGCCCGGGGGGATCGTCTTCCTGAGCTGGACCACGTGGTTCTCCCCGTGGGGCGGGCACGAGACCGCACCGTGGCACTACCTCGGTGGGCGGTATGCCGCGAACCGCTTCGCGCGTGCGCAGGGGCGCCGCCCCAAGAACGACTTCGGCCGGTCACTGTTCGCCACCCACGCCGGGCCGATGGTGCGCTGGGCGCGGACAGCGACCGATGCGGACGTCGTCGCCGTCTTCCCCCGGTACCACCCGCGGTGGGCGCGGTGGGTCGCGAGCGTCCCGGGTCTGCGCGAGGTCGCGGCGTGGAACGTGGTCATCGTCCTGCGGGTGCGCTGAGGTGGCGGTGCCCACCGACGTCACCACCTCGCAGAGCCGGCCGGAGTCGCGTCCTCCCGTGGAGGAGATCGAGGCACCTGCAGGGACTTCGTTCGTGTGGCGTGTCCGTGAGGCAGTCGTCTGCGCTCTGCTGACCGCCCTGGCGCTGAGCTCGTCGGCGGGAGCGACGGTCGCCGACACCAAGCTCGACCTGGTCGTGGATCCGATGCGGTTCCTGGGCCGGGCTCTGCACCTCTGGGACCCCTTGGGGGCCTCCGGCCAGCTGCAGAACCAGGCGTACGGCTACCTCTTCCCCATGGGGCCGTTCTTCGTCGCGGGACGGCTGGTCGCGCTGCCCCCGTGGGTCATCCAGCGCCTGTGGTGGGCGCTGGTGCTGTGCGTCGCGTTCACCGGTGTCGTCGCCCTGGCGCGCCGGCTGCAGCTGGGGTCACCGGCGACCCGGCTGGTGGCGGGGGTGGCGTTCGCCCTGTCGCCGCATCTGTTGACCGTTCTGGGGCCGGTGTCCGCGGAGGCGTGGCCGATGGCGCTGGCCGCCTGGGTGCTGGTGCCGCTGGTCTCACCGGCCGCGACGCACCGCAGCGCTCGCCGCTCGGCCTTCCTGTCCGGCATTGCCGTGCTGCTGATGGGCGGGATCAACGCCACTCTCGTGCTGGCCGCCCTGGTGCCCGCGTTGGCCTGGTTCGTGACGAGACGGACGGACCGTGCGCTCGTTCGCCTCGCCGGCTGGTGGGCGCTCGCGGTGACCTTGGCGTGTGCCTGGTGGCTCGTACCTCTGGTGTTGTTGGGGCGCTACAGTCCGCCGTTCCTGGGGTATATCGAGAGCGCCTCGGTCACGACCAGCACGACCAGCATCGTGGAGGTGTTGCGCGGTACTGCCGACTGGATCGGCTACTTGTCGGCCTCAGGCTCCACCGCCGGCGCCATGCTGCTCACCGCCCCCGTGCTGGTGATCCTGACCGGTGCGGTCACCGCAGCGGGGCTCGTAGGCGTGGCCATGCCCTCCGTGCGGCATCGGGGCTGGCTGCTGGCGAGCGTGGCTGCAGGTCTGGTCCTGGTCACCCTCGGGCACGTCGGCACCGTCGACGGTTTCGGCTCGCATGCCCTGCGTGCTGCGCTCGACGGTGTCTTGGCTCCGCTGCGCAACGTTCACAAGTTCGACGTCGCGGTGCGGCTCCCGCTCGCGCTCGGGCTCGCCGCACTCCTGGAATCGCTCAGCCGCGGCCGGAGCCGCGCCGAAGCCACGGTCAACCGAACGCTGACCATCGCCGCCGCGACCCTGGCGGTGCTGGGTGCGGGGGTGCCTCTGGTGACGATGAACATCGCTCCCGCGAACGGGTTCGATGCTGTTCCCAGTTACTGGCAGCAGGCCGCGACCTGGCTGGGGCGCGCTGATGCCCAGGGCCGAACGTTGCTGGCCCCCGGCTCGCGATTTGGGGTCTACGACTGGGGGACGACCAACGACGAGCCGCTGCAGGCCCTGGCCACCACCCCGTGGGACGTCCGCAACACCATCCCGTTGACCGACACGGGTCATATCCGCTGGCTCGACTCGATCGAGCAGCAGTTTGCCGCCGGTCGTGGAGGACCCGGACTGACCTCAGCCCTGCAGCGCGCCGGGGTGCGGTATGTCCTGGTCCGTAACGACCTGGACTACGGGGCGGTCGGCGCGACCCGACCGGTCCTGGTGCATGAGGCGCTGGATCAGTCGCCGGACATCGCCCGCGTGGCGAGCTTCGGCCCGGTAATCGGATCACGGGGGAGTGTGGGCCTGGCGTACGACCAGTTCCTCAAGCTGCCGTACCCCGCTCTGGAGATCTTCCAGGTAGGCGGTGGCGCGGACAGCCGGGTCAGCGTCACGCCCCGCAGCGAGGTCACAACCGTGAGGGGCGGCGCGGAATCCCTGCTGCCCCTGGCCGATACAGGCGTGCTGCCGGCCGGAGCGTCGGTGTTGTCCACAACCGGCAACGTCCTCACCGACACGCCCCGGCTCCGCGAGACGAACTTCGCTGGGGGCGCCGCGAGCCAGTCCTCGACCCTGAGCCCTGACGACCCCCTGCGGATCGACAAGCCTCAGCGGGACTACGACTCCGGGGTCGTCCCGGTGTCGTCTGCGCGCATCGAAGGCGTCCGCAGCCTCCAGGCATCCTCGTCCGCCGCCGATGCCGACTCCGGCCCCGCCGTGGACCAGGCGGCCATGGCCTACTCAGCTCTGGACGGGTCGAGTCGCACGGCCTGGCGCCCGAACCCGCTGCTACCCACGGCGTCCCAGTGGCTCGCCATGGACTTCGGCCGTGAGGTCGACATCTCCTCGATCCACCTCACCCTGCTGCCAGGGTCCGACCTGCGGGCTGTGAAGCTGGTGGCGGATGGACGTGTCGCCACGACGGCGGTCGATGGGCGGATCTCGGTGGACCTGCACGCCCCGGCCCAGCGCGCCCGCAGTATTCGACTTCAGCTCGGTGAGCGGGTGGCCGGGGCGGATCGGGCGACTCAGGTAGGCGTGAGCGAGGTCTCCATCCCCGGTGTGTCAGTGAGCAGGACCGTCGTGCTTCCGGCGTCAACGAGCGCCAGTGCGCTCACGAGCGTCGTGCTCACCACCTCCGGCCGGCGTGACGCCTGCGTCTTTACCGACAATCGTCCGTTGTGCGGGCCAGGGTTGGCCAGCGCAGGCGAGGATGCCGCTGGCCTCGATCGCACATTGACGGTGCCGGGATCCGCGTCGTATGTCGCCGAGGTCACCGTGGTGCCCACGCCAGGGGCGGCCCTCGACCGGCTCATCGCCCGCACGGTCCGGGGTTCCGTGACCGCCGAGGCTTCTTCAGTCGCGGTCCTCGACCCCTCCGGGTCCGCGGCGTCAGCGGTCGACGGCGACCCCGGCACTGCCTGGGTCGCGGATCCGGGGGACCCGCACCCGTGGCTGGCACTGCAGTGGCACGGGAAGCGGACGATCTCGCGAATGCGTCTGCTGCTCGACCCCGCCGTGGCAGCCACCGCTCCCACGGACGTCGTCATCACCAGCCCGGACGGGAACCGCGTTGCTGCGGTCGGTGGCGACGGCACCGTGACCTTCGATAGCCTGCGCACCGACCGGATGACGGTGTATCTGCATGCCGACGCCCAGGCCTCGAGCTTCGACCCGCTTCACGGCACGCTGACGCATCTCGGCCTGGGCGTGAGCCAGGTCGACGTGCCCGGGGTGACTGGGTCGGCAACCCCGGCGGCCCTGGCCGCTGTCCGGTCCCGGACCGTGCACCTGGCCTGCGGTGAGGGGCCCGACCTCCTGCTCGATCACCACGTCGTGAGGACGAGCGTGGTCACCACGGTCGATGCCCTGCGACGCCTGCTGCCGATCGCAGCTGAGCCCTGTGGCGACGCGGCAGTGGCGTGGGACGCCGGAGTACACCGGGTGCGCTTGCCCGCGACTGCGTGGTGGAGCCCGGACCGCGTGGTGCTGCGCGCAGTAGGGCGAGCCACCGTGATGTCAGGCGCGACAGGCGAATCCCCGACGGTGACTCCGACTCGCTGGGATGCGACCCATCGGGTCGTGACCATCGGCCCGCGCATCGAAGACACCATCCTCACGGTGCACGAGAACGCGAACGAGGGCTGGCAGGCCACCATGAACGGTCGCCGCATCCCCTCGATCGTGGTCGACGGGTGGCAGCAGGGGTACGTCGTGCCCGCTGGTCTGTCGTCCGCGACGGTGCACCTGGACTTCGCTCCGGACGCCGCGATGGCGTGGGGGTTGGGG
>DASYGI010000298.1:0-3363 GCA_035999925.1 Pedococcus sp. | reverse complement strand
ATGCCGGTGTTCGCGGCGATCCTGCCGACGGCGGTCACGGTCTCGTTGAGGATGGTGGGGCGCAGGGCGGTCGGGACGTCGGCCAGGTTCACCTTGTAGGTGATGGCGGACTGGCAGGGGTTCCACCGCACGACGGGCTTGCTGCTGTTGGGCAGGGTCGTGTAGGTCAGGGCGTAGCCCAGCCCCGCGGCGCTGGCGGTGCTCGGAGCGAGCGCGACCACGGTCGCGATGACTGCCATAGGGGCCAGCAGCCCGGCGAGCCGGCGTAGGGGCTTGCGCATTGTCGTCCTCGTGGGGTGGGGGGACACGGTTGCTGAGCAGCCGCTGCCATCGAGTATCGAAGCGGCCCAAAGCGAACTGCCACCAAGGGACGTCAAATCATCCGAACGGACGAGCCAAGTTCGGGCGAACGTCAGAGGCCACAGCTCAACCCACGATGTCCCTACAGCCATCGAGTGACGGCGACGATACTGGTGGGACGGGCGATGTCTGCGCACGACACACCGGTGCGCCTTGGGCGCAGACCCTAGGCGCCCTTGAGCACAGCGATCAGCTGGAGCTGGGTGACGCGCATGCCGCTCGTGCGGCGAGGGTTAGGCGATCGCGCCGGGAATGACGTCGGCTCCCTTGGGGGAAGGGCCGTAGGCGTTCGTGCCGGGCTGGCTGTCCTGCACGCAGAACACCACCAGCACGATCCACCCCACGAAGGGCACGAGGTCGACGAGGACCCACCAGCCCGATCGCCCGGTGTCGTGGAGGCGGCGCACGGACACGGCCAAGGTGGGGACGAACAGTGCCAGCGCGACGATGTAGGTCAGAACCGAGGTGTGCGCGGCCGCGGCCACGATGCCCAGAACGAAATAGACCACAGCGGTGAATAGCGTGTACCACCAGAACTCGGAGCGACGCGCCCGGCCGGTGAAGTTGGCGTACTGGGTCAGAACCGAACGAACTGCGTCAGCGAAGCTCATCGTCTCTCCAAGGGGTCAAACGGATCTGGCGGATGGACGCTACAGCCAAGTGATGGGCCGGGGCTGGATTAGTGCCCAAATCGAGACCGATCCGCAGCCTGCCGCCTTGCCCGACGCCGGCGGCTCTGACCGTCTCCGGCTTCCCGAAAGGTCGCGGCAACCTAAGCCCGAATCGGTTGAAATGCATGGCTATCCTGCAACCACTACGAACGGATGCCGTCACGGCCGTCACCACGACCGATGACGGATCGCACCAGGGAGGCCAACCATGGTCCTACGGCTCATCGCGCTTCTTGTGGTCGTCTGGCTGCTGGTCGGGGCGGCCGCGGCCTACCAGCGCGGCTACTTCAAGTCGGGTTCGGCGAACTGCGCCAAGGCGGGCACTGTCGCGGCCACGGTCGTCTCCGGGCCTCTCAACTACGCCGGAGTCAACCCGAAGATCACCTGCGTCATCCCGCAGCCGTCCAAGTAGTCCTCAGGAGTCCGCATACATGGAGGACCTCCCGCAGCACGACCATGCCGACCCCGAGGTCGCCGCACGGATCAGAGACAGCTTCGAGCGGCAGGGTTTGATGCGTCACCTGGGTGCGCGACTGAGCCACATCGGGCCGGGGCGGGTGCACATCGTGCTTCCGAGCCGCCCAGAGGTGTCCCAACAGCACGGCTACGTCCATGCCGGCGCAACGAGTGCCATTGCGGACAGCGCTGGGGGGTATGCCGCACTGACCCTGTTCCCCACCGATGCCGACGTGCTCACCGTGGAGTACAAGATCAATCTCGTGGCTCCGGCGGCCGGCGACCACCTCGAAGCGATCGGATTGGTCCGCAAGTCAGGACGCACGCTCACCGTCTGCGACCTGGACGTGTTCGGGGTCACCGATGGGCGACGGTCGCTCGTGGCGACGGGACAGCAGACTCTCATCCGCATCACCCCACCCCACCCCTGAACCGTCGCGTCACCGCTCCCGTCCGCGGCGCCGAGCCGCGGATGCGGGCGTAGAGTAGGGCCGTCAGGCTGCCCTGGACCCGGTGGCGATTCACCGCTCCAGGAGTCCACGATGAGCGTCCCGTCCGTTTCCGCGGTCTCACGCCCACCAGCGGCGTTGTATGCCGCGGCGGCGGCCAAGGTCCGAGAGGCGGGCCTGTTACGTCCACGGCCAGGCGCATACGCCGCGCTGTGGTTCGGCACCATGGGTGCCCTTGGTCTGACGCTGGCTGTCATGATCCGCTGGCAGCAGTCGTGGTGGCTCCTGCTCTGCGCCGTCGCGTTCGCTGTGGTGTCGGCGCAGATCGGCTTCCTGGGACACGACATCGCCCACCGGCAGGTCTCACACAGCAGGGCGACCTGTCTGACGCTGGGCCTCCTCCACGCCAACCTGCTCAGTGGGCTCAGCTACGGATGGTGGATGCACAAGCACAACGCGCATCACGCCCATCCCAACGACCTCGAGACCGACCCGGACGTCCGAGCGGGAGTGCTGGCGTTCGACACCAGCCAGGTGGGGCTGCGTCGCGGAGTGCAGGCCTTCGTCACCAGCCATCAAGCGTGGTTGTTCTTCCCGATGCTGCTGCTCGAGTCCGCCAACCTGTATGCCGCGGGGATCAAAGCGCTGACACGACCCGGCATCCGCCATCGTTGGGTGGAGCTGTCGCTCATCGGCCTGCACACGGTTCTCTATGTCTGCCTGGTGGCGTTCACGATGACCTGGACACAGGCGCTCGCTTTCGTCGCGGTCCACCAAGGACTACGGGGCCTCTACCTCGGCCTCTCGTTCGCGCCCAACCACAAGGGAATGCCAGTCCTGACCGGTGACGAGCAGGCCGATCCGTTCCTGCGCCAGGTGCTGACATCTCGGAACGTCCGCGGCGGCTTCCTCACCGACCTGGCCCTCGGCGGCCTGAACTACCAGATCGAGCATCATCTGTTCCCCAGCATGCCCCGAGCCAACCTGGGGCAGGCCCAGCGCATCATCAAGGCGTTCTGCGCCGACCATGAGGTGCCCTACCTGGAGACCTCGCTGTTCGGCTCGTATGCCGAGGTGGTCAGGCACTTGCACGCCGTGGGGGCGCCCCTGCGAAACGCACGCGCGGCCGCGGGGGCGCGGTCAGGTGATGTTCACCGGGGTGCCCAGGGGCAGCAGCCTGACTAGGGCGAGCGTTGGTGGGAGCCAGCAGACCAGGCGCCCCGACCCGAACAGTCTGAGTCGGTGGCCCGCGGGCCCCCCGCAGGGTCGGCATACCCTCCGTTGACCCACTGGCCGGGTGCAAATGCTTACCTGAGCGAGAGCCGCTCTATACCCAGCGAGTGCCACACTCGCAGTTGAGCGAAGCTGCCCCCCGTATCCCCCAACAGCGGGGCGCGCCGTTCACGAGGGCCCCCGTCCACCCCCGA
>DASYGI010000297.1:0-1835 GCA_035999925.1 Pedococcus sp. | reverse complement strand
CATCCGCTGACAAAGTAGTGCTCATGGCCGTCCCGGACCGGTCAGGTCAACCTGCGCGGAACCACCGCTTCTTGGTGGGCGGGGCCTCGGGCTGCAGCTCAGGCCTCGACTCGAAGTCTTCGGCGCTGCCCTCGAGGGCTATCAGCTGCAGGCTCAGGTAGTAGCCGGACTCTTGGTCTCCCGTCGCGGACTCGAGCTCGATGTGCCCGTCCTCGACGATGAAGTGGAACATATCCAGGCCAGGGAGGCGCAGCTCCGAGATCCAGACAGCCTCGAGGAAGCTGGACACCTGGCGCTTCGGCGTGCCGGGTCGGTAACGGACCAGTGCGACCAGCAGACGCTCTGGGTCCTCGGTGATCTCCACTTCGACCTGGGCGAACATGACGCTCGACACCAGTCGTCTGCGGAGCCGGGACGCTGCGGCATCGATCAGTGGACCGGTGGCTGGAGGCAGGTTGGCCGTCAGCCCGGCCCTGAGTCGCACGAATTCCACACGGTCCACGCAGGTGAGACTGCCCGACGAAAGTCCAACGGGCAACTACCGCGGGGTGGCCGACGCGCGTGCCGCTTGCGTCTCGAGCAATGGGCACCCGCGTACGCTGTCGACACCGCGCGAGACCGCGCTCGAGAGGATCACCGATGAAGGTTCTCATCGTGGAAGACGATGTAGACATCCAGGATTTTGTCGTCGACTTGCTGAGTCGAGCCGGCTACGAGGTGCTCGCCGCCAGCGACGGGAAGGCAGGGCTGGCCGCCGCACTGACGCAGCTGCCCGATCTGGTGATCTTGGACTGGATGATGCCCGAGCTGAGCGGGGTCGAGGTCTGCCGAGCCATGCGCGCTGACATCCGGGGCAACACCATCCCCATCCTTCTGCTGACGTCTCGGGCCCAGGAGGCCGACATCGACCAGGCATTCACCGCTGGAGCCGACGACTACATGGTCAAGCCGTTTCAGGGTCGCGAGCTGGTCAGCCGGGTCATGTCGCTGACCTCCAAGGACCTGGGCGCGTCGAGCAGCCGGTAGCCAAGCCTGACGTTGGGTGGCGCCTCGCTTGAACGTGACGCCTACGTCGAGGTTGACCCGGTCGTGGACGCCAGGAGTCGTCGCGCGCGTCGACCGAGGTCGTTGAGGTCCACCCGGCCTGCATCGGCGGCGGCCGCCAGCCGAGCGGCCAAGTCCAAAGCCTCGTCGAGCTCAGGCGCGGCGAGGGCGGCCTCCTGGCCCATGTCCCGAAGGATCGTGACCTCGGTCCTCGACGCGATCAAGGGATCGGCGACGCCATCGATCCAGACCCGGGTCCGGCGGCCGTCACCGCGCTCCTCGCCGGTGATTCGCTCAAGCGCGAAGATGCGGTCGGCACGTGCGAACTTGCCGAAGCCCAAGGCCACCATGCGAGTGTCCGAACCCACGTGGACATCTTGGCACTCTTCACTGACTGCCATCACGCGCGCCGACTCCCGCCCTGAGCGAACGGGGCGGCCGCGGTGGGCCGCCGTCGCGTCTTTGGGCCAGTGGCGGGCTCTGGGGAGCGTGGGGTTGCTTGGGTCCGATGGCGACTGCACAATCGACGACCACCGGGGCGAGCGCTCGACAACTGAAGGCGAGGTTCCCTGTGGGAGCTCAGGAGCTGGCGCAGCGGTTGCCGTCGTGGCGCGATGCACACGCCAAGCGTGCTGTCACGGAGTTCTTGGTCGATGTCACGCAGGGGCCGGGCGCGCTCCCTGTGCCTGAACGAGTCGCGGCGTTCGACAACGACGGCACCATGGCGTGCGAGAAGCCCCGCACCGCGTTTGCGGAGTTCCTTGCGGCGAACACGGGCGACGACCGACCCG
>DASYGI010000296.1:0-6398 GCA_035999925.1 Pedococcus sp. | reverse complement strand
CCGCTGACCTGGTAGCGCGCCCTCTCCGAGATCACCTCACCCGGCCCGGACTGGTACGTGCCGGCCGGGAAGAGCACGCCCTCGGCGACGGTGAAGAACCGTTGGGTGCCGTCGGCGTGGAACACCATGGACAGGCTCGAGTTGGCATGCCACACGCCGACGATCTCCTGCGACAACGTGGGTCCCGCCGGCTGTGGAGGCGGCTGCGGGCGCCGCACCCACAGCACCCCGACCACGGCGGCGGCCACCGCTACCGCGGCAACCGCAGCCACCGCAGCGACCCAGCGCCGCCGCCGTCTCGCTTCGATACCTGGTCGGTGATCCGGTCCGTGATCCGGTCCGTGATCCGGTCCGTCTTCCGGCAGCCGGCTGGGCGGCCGGGCGGGTTGGCCGTGCGGTTGCGGATGGCTCAGCCGGGCCTGTAGATCCTGGTGCATCCGGTCGACGTCACTGCTGGTCATACCCAGTCCCTTCACCTGGGTCTGGAGTGCGTCCCTGACCTGTGACCCGTGCACGCTCATGACGTCACCCCCAGCCGCCGGGTCAGCCCGGCCAGTCCGCGACGCTCGTGGGTCTTGACCGAGGTCCGGCCGATCTGCAGTAAGACGGCGGTCTGGGTCTCGGTCAGCTCCAGGTAGAACCGGCACACCAGCACCTCCCGCTGCCGGGTCGGCAAACCCCGGACCGCGGCCGCGAGACGAGCGGCGTCATCCCGGAGCAGCGCGGTCTCCTCGGTGCTCGGCACCGAGGTGGTCAGCGGACGCAATGTCGGCATGACCCGTCTCGCCAGTACTAGCCGCCGCTGCCTCGACCGGCACCCGTTGACCACCGCGGCCCGCAGATAGGCGACCGCGGCGGGACGCTCGCGCAGCTCCCCCCAGTGTCGGTGCAGCGCGACGAAGCCGTCCTGCACGACCTCCTCGGCGGCCTCCCGGTCACCGATAAGGCAGAACGCCAACCCGACCAGGTCGGTGGAGTGCCGACGGAACAGGACAGCCACCGCGTCATCCCGGTCGAGAACAACCTGGAGCGACGCTGCGGAACTCGCCGTGCCACGTTCCCCGGTCACGGCCGCCTCCGGCAGCTGCCTGCTCACACCCCTAAAGTCGCCCGAGACCCCCGTAATGGCGACACAAATCCGCCAGAACTTTCCTCACCTCGAGACCGGAACATCGGACATTCTTGCTGCGCGGATCACTGACCACCGACGGAGAAGCACACGCGGGCGCCACCTCAGCGGGTAGGGACTTCAGGACACGCGGGGCATCACCAGGTGAACGTGTCAACTGAACGGCAGCGTCCGTGCAACGCGACATGCGCAAACACCTGCCCCGAGGGGCGGTCGCTGAGCCTGCAGGACTGCGTCCAAGTGGGCGAAGTGCAGCACCGCAGGGACCACGCCCCTTCTGGGCGATAAGGGTCACACCCACTGCGGGTGGCGTGCTGCCTCGCCGAGCACCGACTTGGCCGGTGGTGTCGGCGGTGTCGAGGGCGGAGATACCGGCGTCGAGGGCCGCGTACACGCAGCCTCGGCCGGCTCGTTCTCGACCTGGGACCCGTGGGTCAGCCAGTTGTTGCCGGTATCGTCCCCGCTGTGACCGCCGGCGAGGATTTCGACAGAGGGTTGAGCATTCGGCGCGAGGTGCTCGGCGATGAGTTCGTCGACGCGAACCTGGCTGGGTCGGATGAGTTCATGATGACGTTCCAGCACCTCGTCACCGAGTTGGCGTGGGGGCGGGCGTGGAGCGGGACGGCGCTTGATCGCAAGTCGAAGGCGCTGCTGACCCTGGGCATTCTCGCGGCGCTGGGTCGGTACGAGGAGCTGGCGATCTATGCGCGAGGCGCGCTGACCTGCGGCGCGACAGTGGGTGAGATTGAGGAAGTACTCGTTCATGTCACGATCTACTGCGGCACACCTGCCGGCCGGCAGTCCTTCCTCGCCGTGCATGAGGCGCTCCTGTCGGCCGGGGCAATTCCCGCCGAATAGACCGCAGCCGGTCCGTTTCGCTTGTGGCTGCGGGGCTCAGCACCGACTGGCGGGGCCCGGGCCTGCTCTTGGCGGTACGCCACCTTCCAGGACAGGCTCCTCAACCGACTAGCCGAACTCACCGGATTCGAGCTGCCCAACACGCCCGCCCACACGTCGTGAGGGCGGTCCGGTGGGCGAGACCTTCGACTTCGCGTCGGCTCAAGCGATGGGGCACAGCCGATAGATCAGGTCATCCCCTGGTCCCTGTCGTCGCCCGCCACCGGGCGGACGACTCTCGCGCAACACTCGACGCAGGACAGCCCGCAAACGCGGCTCCCTGAGTGCGGTCTCGGTACCGCGGGGACCCCGTCTCAGCCTCGCCCTGCCAGGTCCGTTCGGGAACGTGGAGAGAAGGCTCAGGCTTCGGGGATCGGACGGCCGAAGTTCTCCAGGGTGATGTCGGTCGGTTCCGGGCCAGGGCCGTTCGACAGGCTGCGATCGGTGATCGGGCCGACGTACGCCTCGGGACCCTGCTCGTCTTCCCGCTGAATGGCGCTCCGACCGGGGTTGGCCCGGTGGGACCGCGTCCGCGGGTATCGGGGCATTGACCAGGAGCGCGATGTCGCGTAGCCGCCCAATGGGTTCGTTGGCGAAGCCCGCTACGGCGTGGCCCTTGTTACCGTTTCGACGCCAACCTGACGCTGGTAGCTCAACCCGTCGAGGTAGGTATCCTTGCGCGCGATCAGTCCGTCGCGAATTGTGAAAACATCGACGCCCTCGCACGCGAAATGCTTACCGTCGACAGTGCCGCTGACTTCGTACTCAGACACGAAGTGATCCGCCCCGAGATGCACACGGCGAGGCTCGAACATCAGATCCGGCGACTGGTTGAACAGTGCCGCGATTGCTCCCTGGACCGCGTCGCGGCCGACGGCAGGTTCCGCGAGTCCATGCATATCGAACACCGTGTCATGCGTATGCATCGCCACGATTGCCTCGGGATCGTGGGCGGCCCACGCCGCGCTGTAGCCCATTGCGAGCTCGGAAGTGACGGTGCTCATGTCATGGCCCTCTCGTCCTTTCGAGCATAACGGCACGTCACCAAGCTCACCGGCGCTTGGCGTGGACGGGGCCGATTTGGTCGGCGAGCAGGTTGGCGACCGGACCGTTAATCGCGCTGGGCTCGCCCTGCCCTCGGTGCCGGCTCAGCGTTTTCGCTGTCAGCCGGTCTGGCTGCTCCCACTGCCGGTGACGAGCCCGGTCTCGTAGGCAAGGATGACTGCCTGGACGCGGTCACGCAGTCCGAGCTTCATGAGGACGCGACCGACGTGTGTCTTCACCGTGGTCTCTGAGACAAACAGCTGGGACGCGATCTCGGCGTTCGTGAGTCCGCGTGCCATGAGCCGCAGGGTCTCGAGCTCGCGGGCGGTCAATGACGGCAACCGGTCTCGGGTCTTGGTGTCTACTGCACGGGGTCGGTCGAGGTACGACTCGATCATCCGCCGGGTGACCGTCGGAGCGAGCAGTGACTCACCTGAGTGGACCGCACGGATGCCGGCGACCAGCAGCTCGGGCTGGACGTCTTTGAGCAGGAAGCCACTTGCCCCGGCGCGCAGCGCCTCGTAGACGTACTCGTCCATGTCGAACGTCGTGAGCATGACGACTCGAGCCCGGCACACCCCGCTCTCGGTGAGCTGCCGTGTCGCCGTGATCCCGTCCGTGCCGGGCATCCGCACGTCCATCAACACCACGTCGGGCTGCAGTTCCGTCGCCCTGGCCACCGCCTGGTCACCGTCCGCCGCCTCGCCAACGACTTCCAGGTCCGGCTCGATCTCGAGAATCATCCGGAAGCCGACCCGGACCAGCGCCTGGTCGTCCACGATGAGGACGCCGATCCGGTCGGCCAGCTCCGCGGACGTCACGCCGTGCCCAGGGGCAGGGTCGCCATCAGCTCAAAACCGCCGTCGGGGCGGGAGCGGGCAATCAGCTCACCGCCATAAACGGCCACCCGCTCGCGCATCCCGAGCAGCCCATTGCCGCCCTCGTCCAACGGCGACTGTGAGGTCGGCACCTGACCGTCGTCGCGCACAGCCAGGTGCAGCTCGTCCTGCCGATAGTCGATGGCCACCTCTGCGCGGTGCGGCTGGCGCGCATGACGCAGCGTGTTCGTCAGTCCCTCTTGGACCAGCCGGTAGGCCGTCAGGTCCAGGCCCGGGGCAAGTGCCTGCACCGAGCCTGTCACCCGGACGTCCACCGGCAGCCCGGAGGCGCGGAACTGCTCGGCAAGCCTGTCCACCTGGTCCAGCCCGGGCGGGGGCTCGAGGTTCGTCTTCTCGCCCTCCTGCCTCAGCACCCCTACCATGCGGCGCATCTCGGCGAGTGCCTCCCGCCCGACGCTCTCCACGGTTTCCAGGGCCCCACGCTCGGCAGCCTGCTCGGGGGTGAGGCGTCGCCGCACCGCCGACACCTGCACCGTCATGACGCTCACGCTGTGACCGATGACATCATGCAGCTCGCGGGCGATCCGGTTGCGCTCCTCGGCCACTGCCCGCGACGCGCTCTGCTGCCGGGTCAGCCGTCGCTGCTCGATGTACAAGGCGGTCATGCGCACCAGGGCACCGACGAGCCACGCGATCACGAACGGCGCGAACCAGACGAGCACGAGCACCCGCTCGGTTATGAGGGTGGCGTTCGGCTGGGTCGGGTCGAGCGTCGACCAGGCCAGCCAGTAGACGGCACCGAGGACCAGCCCCCACCACGACCGTCGCGGTTCCTCCCTGCGCGCCACCGTGTACACCGCGACCGCCGTGGGAAGGAGGACCCCGTCGCCCTCAGGCGCGCCAACCACCGCGAACTCCACTGCGCTGACCAGGACGATCCCAGCAAGAACCGCCAGGGGGTGTACCCGGCGCCATACGAGCAGGGCCGCAGTCACGGCATACAACACCGCCTGGACCCAGGTCGGGCCCTGGAGATGGGTCGAGCCGATCCCCCACCACACCTCGAGCTGTCCGAGCGCCCCCACGACCAGGGCAACCCCGAGGTCGAACGCCCAGTTCCTACGCGTCACCCGCCGAACGTACTGCTGTGGGGCAACCCTCGCGTCCTCCTCACGAATGATGCCTCGGTCGGCCGTGAGGAGGACACGATCTCGGACCCTGGCACGACGACCAGCGCAACCCCTTGTTCCTACCGTCGAGCACGTCATCGAAGCATGACATCGAGCACGTCAACATCGACAAGCTGGAGGGAATCATGAATCAGATCAATCGAATGGCCGGCGCAGGGCTGCTGGTCTACGGGATCGGGACCACGATCGGCTTCGCGGGAGCCGGCGGCCCGGGCGGGGACTACGAGCCGGACATCGTCGTCGCCTACCTCGACCCCCGTCACTACCCGACAGCGATGGCATTCTGGTACCTCGGCGCACTCTCCGCGTTGGGGCTGGTCCTGTTCGGCCTCGGCCTGCGCCACATGGGTGGCCAGGTGGGCGAGGCCCTCTGGGCCCTGGCCATCGCCGGCACCGCCGTGAGTGTCACCGGCGCCTTCGTCGGGGGAGGGCTGGTCGTCGCGGCGGCCGAGGGTGGCCCGGCAGTACAGGGGGGCGTACCGCAGCCGGTCGTCTACACGATCAGCGAGATCGCGAACCTACTGACCGTCTGCGCGCCGGCCCTGTTCGTCGGAGCCGCGGCGATCGTCCTCGCCGTGCGGGCCGGGCTCCCGACCTGGCTGAAGGTCTTCTCGATCATCGCGGGGGTCTGCGGGATCCTCGCGCCGTTCTACTTCACCCTCGGGGTCTACCTGATCTGGGTACTCGTCTTCGGCACATGGGCCATGGTGCGTGGCGGCCGCCAGACAGCAAAAGTCCCCTCACCGCGCACCGAGTCGAACGTCTGACGGGCCTTGCTGCGCGCGGATTACACCCGCGCGCGGCGACGGGCCGGGGTTCTCGGGGATTCGAGCGCCCGGCCCGTCGGCATGAAAGGGGACGCGAGGACCTCCTCGACGCGGAAGGACTGTTCGACCGGGGTTGACCAGAGGCTCCGGTTTCGACGCGAAGATACCCAGGACCGGAACGCGTCGAGGCGGCCGCCACCGGTAGGAGCGTCGAACTTGCAAACCGCCCTGCGGGCCCACGGGCGAAATTCCCCCTGCAACCACGCCCCTTCTGGGCGGAAGGGGGCACGTCCGCCTTTGTTCCTAGGCGCCCTGTCGCGAAAGACCCGTTGAGAGATGTCGAAGCCAACTGCGCGTCCCTCGGCGGCCGCGGCCACCCTTGCCTCGAGCCGGCCTTGCTGCCGTCGCCCGACGCGGTGCCCTTCATGAGGCGATCGTTCTGCAGCTATTTAGTCCGCAGTTAGTCCGCAGGATTCTCAAAACAGGCCAACGACAGCCAACACACCCAACGACGTTTCCGCAGGTCAGAGGC
>DASYGI010000295.1:0-3311 GCA_035999925.1 Pedococcus sp. | reverse complement strand
GGGTTGGGGTTCTTCCTTCCGACGCTGTCCTGGTCCGGGGTCTACGTGGGCGACCTGCCCTGGATCGCGCTCGCCACGCTCGAAGCGCTCTACCTCGCCGCCATGGCGGCCCTGACCACGGTGGTGCAACGACCCCTGCTGACCACGCGGCTTCGCCCCCTCGCGTATGCCGTCGTACCCCTCTGCTGGGTCCTCCAGGAGTGGGCCCGCGGGACGACCCCCTTCGGCGGCTTCCCATGGGCCCGCCTGGCGTTCTCCCAGGCAGACAGCCCGTTGCTGCCCCTCGCGCGGTTCGCCGGGGCGCCGGGGCTCACCTTTGCCGTGGCTGCCTTGGGCGCCCTGCTGCATGCCTCGGTCGCGGCCGGGAGCCATCGGATCGGCCGGCCGAGGCGAGAAGGGGCGCTCGCGGCATACCCCGCCGTGGGTGCGGCGCTTATCGTGCTGGCCGTTGCCCCGCTGGTGTTGGCGCTGGTCACCACCCCGCCCACCAACGGGCGCCCCGTCTCGGTGATGTTCGTCCAGGGCGACGTTCCCCAGGCGGGCCTGGACTTCAACGCCCAGCGCCGTGCTGTCCTCGACAACCACGTGCGCACCACCGTGGCCGCGACCTCGGGTCTGACGACCCCTCCGTCGCTGGTGGTGTGGCCGGAGAACTCCTCTGACATCGACCCGATCGTGAACCTCGATGCCAAGGCCCAGATCCAGCTGGCCCTGGCGAGCGCGCGGGCGCCGATCCTGGTGGGCGCGGTGCTGGACGGGCCGGGAAGGTTCGTCTCGAATGCCAGCCTGTTCTATCGGCCCGGGGGAGCGCCCCCCGATCGTTATGTCAAGCAGCATCCGGTGCCCTTCGCCGAGTACATCCCCTACCGGGACTTCTTCCGGCACTTCAGTGCGAAGGTCGACCTGGTCTCCCGAGACTTTGCCGCGGGTAGCAGTCCGGGCGGCTTCGAGGTTCCGGTGACGGGGGAGCGGCCATACTGGATCATCCCCACCATCTGTTTCGAGGTTGCCTACGACGACCTGATGCGCGACTCGACCGACCAGCCGGGGCGGGCCGCAAGCATTCTCGCCGTGCAGACCAACAACGCCACGTTCGGGTACACCGCCGAGTCAGAACAGCAGTTCGCGATCAGCAGGATCCGGGCGGTGGAGCACGGCCGGTCGGTGGTCCACGTGTCCACCGTGGGGGTCAGTGGCTTCATCAACCCGAACGGAACGTACACGGACAAGACCACGTTGTTCACCCAGACGGCCCACCTCGGGTCGCCCGTGGTCCGGTCGGAAGTGACCCCGTCGGACCGCATCGGTGCACTGCCGGAGTATGCCGCCGCAGCAGCCTGGATCGCGCTGCTCGCCCTTGGGCTGTGGCTGCCTGGCAGGCCCGCTAGGGTCATGTCTCCACCCCTGACCACCCGGAAGGAACGCGTAGGTGTCTGAGGCGAGCAACGGGTCGAGCCTGACCCCCGTCGAGCGGGTGCTGGTGTGCATCCCCACCTACAACGAGCGGGAGAACCTCCCCGCCGTCGTGCGTCGGATCCGGGCCTCGGTGCCCACCGCCGACATCGTCGTCCTGGACGACAACTCCCCGGACGGCACCGGCCAGGTCGCCGACGAGCTGGCGGCGTCCGACCCGGCGGTGCATGTCCTGCACCGCCCGGGCAAGCAGGGCCTCGGGCAGGCCTACCTCGCCGGGTTCCAGTGGGGTCTGGACGAGGGCTACGACGCAATAGTCGAGATGGACGCCGACGGGTCCCACCGGCCCGAGCAGCTCCACCGGCTGCTGGAGGCGCTCGAAGGGGCTGATCTGGTCATCGGGTCCCGATGGGTGCGGGGCGGGGCAGTCGTCAACTGGCCCCTGCACCGCAAGGCACTGTCGGTCGGAGGCAACCTCTACACCCGCGCCCTGCTCGGCATGCCCGTCCACGACGCCACCGCTGGGTACCGGGCCTACCGCAGCACGGCCCTGCGTTCGATCGGACTGCGCGACGTCGCCTCCGAGGGGTACTGCTTCCAGGTCGACCTGACCCGCCGGGCTGTGACCGGCGGTCTGCGGGTCCTGGAGGTCCCCATCACCTTCGTCGAGCGCGAGATCGGCGACTCCAAGATGAGCGGCGACATCATGCGCGAGTCGCTCCAACGCATCACGGTGTGGGGCGTCCAGCATCGCGTCACCCAGCTGCGCGGGCTGTCACGGCGAGTGTCGGCCCGGGCATCCGACCGGGAACCGACATGGCATCGCCTGTAGGACGGTCCCCGCAAGCGCGACGCAGGCGGCCCCGCTGGCTGCTGGTCGTGATGCTGCTGGTGTTGGTCGTGCCGATCCTCGAGATCACGACGATCATCGCGGTCGGCAAGGTCATCGGTGGCTGGCAGACCTTCGCCCTGCTGGTCGCTGAGTCCGCCCTCGGCGCCTGGCTCGTACGCCGTGAGGGGGCCCGAGCCTGGTCTGCGCTCAAAGGCGCCCTGCGCACCGGCACCATGCCCAGCCGTCAGCTCGCCGACGCTGCCTTGGTACTCGTCGGCGGCACGCTGCTGCTTACCCCGGGATTCCTCACCGACATCGTCGGCTTCTTCTTCATCCTGCCGGTCACCCGTCCGTTGGCCCGTAGGGCGCTCGAGGCAGCGGTGGCGCGCCGGCTCCTGGGTGGGTTCACGAGCCGCTGGCCGGGTGGCGGACCCTCCGGCCCATCCACCGGCTCAGGCCCGGACGTCATCGAGGGCGAGGTGCTCTGACCGCCTATCGGGCGCGCGGAGCCGGCTGAGAGGGAAGAGCGAGCACCACCAGCCGACACGACGAAGGGCCGCACCCGTGGGGTACGGCCCTTCGTCAGCTGCTCGGTCAGGCGGTTCGCTTGCGCCTCGGCTTCTCACCACGTGACTCACGAAGCAGGGTGAGCCGCTCCTCGAGCAGCTCCTCCAGCTCAGGGATGGAGCGACGCTCGAGCAGCATGTCCCAGTGGGTCCGCTGGTGCTTCACCTGCTTGACCTCGGGCTCAGGACCGTCGACGAGCCGGGCGTCGAGCCCGCAGCGGCACTCCCAGGTGGACGGGATCTCCGCCTCGATCGAGAAGGGGAGCTCGGTGCGGTGCCCCTGGGCACACACGTACGCCGTGATCTGTCGTTCACTCGGGACCACGTGCTCATCCGTCTCGAGACTGTGCGAGACGAGACGGCTGCCCCGGAGGGTTCGTTCTGCCATGAGGGGGTTCTCCCAACGTTCTGGTTTCCCGGCCCGCTCTGGGTGGGGGCACGGGATTCACTCGGCATAACGACGCGGACCCGTGCAATGTTCCGACGTGCTCGAGGCGGGC
>DASYGI010000294.1:0-2464 GCA_035999925.1 Pedococcus sp. | reverse complement strand
GTTGTCGAGCCCGGTGAGCGTCGAGGTGACCCCGGCCGTGACGTCGGAATGCAGTGGGCTCCCACCGTTGATGGTGGTGTCGATCGAGTAGTCGGCCATCAGGGGGCTCCTGCTGTGTCGGTCGGGTCGGGGCTGACGAGGTACGAGTGGTGGAAGCCGAGGCGCGGATCCCCCCAGGTGCCCACTCGCGGGTCGAACTCCTGCAGCTCAGGCATGACCACCCGGTCGCGGATCTCGAGCGAGGGATAGTCGTACACGGTGATGTGGTTCTGACCCCGGTTCGCGGTGAACAGCAAGGTCTGGTCGGCCGAGAGCTGACACGCGTAGATCCCGTCGAAGAGGGCGCCACGGCTGACCCGCAGGGACTCCGCGAAGAGGTTGGAGTTGCCGAAGAAGCCCGCCCGCATGAACGAATCGGTCACCGTCGTGGCCGACTGCCGGGTCAGCGCCCAGCTCTCGACGGCGCCCGGGTGCTCGTCGATGAGCCGGTGCTGGCTGAGAGTGAGCAGGTCGACGAAGACGACCGTGTGGCTGCCCCCGGTGCAGAAGATGAGCTCCGAGTCCGAGATCGTCACATCCGAGTTGATGTGGGCCGGCAGGTCCCGGTCGGCCGCCCAGTGCCGCAGCACGCGTCCCTCCTCGGCGTCGATCTCGAACGCGTACTGCCGCAACCACGCCATGCCCCAGTGCTCCCAGTCGTTGCGGTCGGCGGGGTTGACCCGGAAGGAGATCGCGTAGAAGACGTCCAGCACGGGGTGGCAGACGACATGCCAGCACGTGGTGGGCAGCTCGACCCGTCGGACGGTGCCCGTGAGGGTGTCGAGGATGCCGACCTCGCGAGCCTCCCCGCGAACGGGGTGGTCCATCCCCCCGTAGACGATGTAGCGACCGGATGCCGTGCGCTTCATGGCGTGCGGGACCTTCAGCCCGTGGGGGGCCACCTCCTCCGCCTTGGTGAGCCGGTTGAGGTCGAACTTCCAAAGGTGCTCGCCGATCGAGGTGATGAACTGGGTGTCGTCGAGCCAGACGAGGTGGGTGCTGCCCTTGATCGTGGTGTCCGGGATCTCGAAACGCAGCGTCGAGATCCGGTCGGCCTCCTCCAGGGTCGCGAGGTCGTAGAAGAGCAGGTGCTGGCCCGTGTTCCCCAGGAATCCCGTGCGACGACTGGGGTCGACGTTCGGGGCGTGGCCGCCGGAGGCACCCGCGTAGTAGTGGACCTTGTAGGCGTGGTCACCGGTGGCGGGGTCATAGCGAAACAGGCAGACGCCTGCTCGGCCCTCGAGCCCATTGAGTCCGTTGCCGTCGAGAGCGACGTGAAAGGCGTATGGATAGCTCCGCACTGGCATCCCCGGCCTGCTCGGTTACCCGGTGGCCCTTGGCGGACCCCCCATCACACGGTACTCAGGGCCCAACAGCCCCGATAGAGCCCGCGGATGGTCCAATGCCGCCATTCACCTTCGTCCACAACGCTTTTGGGTTGTTACGAGGCGATTGTCAGGGTTTCCCTCAACCCTTGAGCTCCGGGAACTGGTCGTCGCGGTACTCCTCCGACAGCGACGAGCCACCCTCGAACGCGTGACGCTCGCGCTCTCGCAGCTCGACCCTGCGGATCTTGCCGGAGATGGTCTTGGGCAGCTCGTAGAACTCGACCCGCCGAACCCGCAGATAGGGAGCGAGGTGAGCTCGTGCGTGGCCCAGGATCGCCTTCGCCGTCTCGGCGTTCGGCTCCCAGCCCGGTGCCAGGGCGATGTAGGCCTTGGGGACGGCGAGCCGAGTCGGGTCGGGCGCCGGGACCACGGCGGCCTCGGCGACGGCGGGGTGCTCGATCAGGACGCTTTCGAGCTCGAACGGGGACACCTTGTAGTCGCTGGCCTTGAACACGTCGTCCGTGCGCCCGATGTAGGTGATGTACCCGTCCGCATCCCGCTGGGCGACATCGCCCGTGTGGTAGTACCCGCCGGCCATCGCCTCGGCGTGCCGTTCCGGGTCGCCGAGATAACCGGTCATGAGGTTCACCGGATGTTGGCCGAGGTCCAGGACGATCTCACCTTCGTTGGCCAGCTCGCCGGTCAGCGGGTCGACGAGCGCCACCGGAACGCCAGGCATGGGTCGACCCATCGAGCCGGGCTTGAGCGGTTCCCCGGCGATGTTCCCTATCTGCAGGGTCGTCTCGGTCTGGCCATAGCCGTCCCGGATGGTGAGGTCCCAGGCGTGCTGCACCTGGGCGATGACCTCTGGGTTGAGCGGCTCACCCGCTGCGAGGAGCTCGCGCAGCTTGCCACTGCCGCCGCTGAGGTCGGACTGGATGAGCATCCGCCACACGGTGGGCGGCGCGCAGAACGTCGTCACGCCCACCCGCCGGATCTGGTCCAGCAGAGCCGCCGCGTCGAAGCGCGCGTAGTTGTAGACGAAGATCGTCGCCTCGGCGATCCACGGGGCGAAGAAGCACGACCAGGCGTGCTTG
>DASYGI010000293.1:0-8281 GCA_035999925.1 Pedococcus sp. | reverse complement strand
GTCGTCAGGCTAGCCAGTGCCGTCTGGACGGCTGAGGCGCGGGACTGGATCATGACCTCAGGAGGTGCACATGGACGCCGACTTCGCGGCATACCTGGAGCGGGTTCGTGCCCACCGAGCGGAGCTGAGAGAGTCCGTGGGAGCGGTCGACGAGGCGCTGGCGTCACCGATCGCCCGCGGTGGTGCCTGGCGTGAGCGGGTTCGCGCGGCGCTCGCGGAGCTGTCCCACGACTTCGAGGACCACATCCGGCTGACTGAGGGGCCCGGCGGGCTGTACGAGAGCGTGCGCCACGGCGACCCCCGACTCGAGGGCCGGGTGCGGCGGCTCATGCGCGAGCACGTGCGGTACCGCGAGGATCTGTCGGCCTATCTCACGGTCCTCGAGCACGGCGGGACGATGGCCGACCTGCCGGTCTTTCGCGAAGAGGTCACGACGCTGATGGGCCAGCTGGTGCGGCACCGGCAGAAGGGGGCCGACCTGGTCTTCGAGGCGTACGACGTCGACCTGGGCGGCCAGGGCTGAGGCTTAGAAGTAGCTGGGGCCTAGAAGTACCAGGGAAACGGCGACCAGTCCGGGTCCCGCTTCTCCAGGAACTGGTCGCGACCCTCGACGGCCTCGTCGGTCATGTAGGCCAAGCGGGTCGCCTCGCCGGCGAAGACCTGCTGGCCCATCAGCCCGTCGTCGAGCAGGTTGAAGGCGAACTTCAGCATCCGCTGGGCCTGGGGGCTCTTGCCCATGATCTCGCGCGCCACCTGGAGGGCGTCGGACTCGAGCTCGGCGTGGTCGCTCACGAGGTTCACGGCGCCCATCCGGTGCATGTCCTCGGCGGTGTACGTGCGCCCGAGGAAGAAGATCTCGCGGGCGAACTTCTGCCCGACCATCTTGGCGAGGTAAGCGCTGCCGTAGCCGCCATCGAACGAGCCCACGTCCGCGTCGGTCTGCTTGAACCGCGCGTGCTCACGGCTGGCCATCGTCAGGTCGCACACCACGTGCAACGAGTGACCGCCCCCCGCCGCCCAGCCGTTGACCAGGGCGATGACCACCTTGGGCATCGTGCGGATCAGCCGCTGGACCTCGAGGATGTGCAGCCGCCCGCCCTCTGCCTTGACCCGCCGCTCGTCGACCGTGTCGGAGGTTTCCCCAGCCGCGTACTGGTAACCCGAGCGACCCCGGATCCGCTGGTCTCCGCCGGAGCAGAACGCCCACTGGCCCGCGCTGCCGCTGCCTGCGGGTCCGGGGCCGTTGCCGGTGAGCAGGACGACGCCGACATCGGGCGTGCGGCGCGCGTGGTCCAGCGCCTGGTACAGCTCGTCGACCGTGTGGGGGCGGAAGGCGTTGAGCACCTCGGGTCGGGAGAAGGCGATCCGCACGGCGCCGACCTCGCGAGCGCGGTGGTAGGTGATGTCGGCGAAGTCGAACCCGTCGACCTCCTGCCAGGCGCCGGGGTCGAAGGTTTCACTGACGGCGCGCTGCTCACTCACGTCGCGAGCCTAGCCGCGCCCTAGCCCTGGGCGGCGAGGGCCGCCTCGATGTCGGACGACAGGGCTTCGGGCTTGGTCGTGGAGCCATAGCGCTTGATGACCTCACCGTCGCGGCCGACCAGGAACTTGGTGAAGTTCCACTTGATCGCGCTGCCGAGCAGGCCGCCGCGCTCGCTCTTGAGCCACTCGAAGAGTGGGTGCGCGTCGTCACCGTTGACGTCGACCTTGGCGAACATCGGGAAGGTCACGCCGTAGTTGCGCTGGCAAAACTCGCCGATCTCGGCCTCGGTGCCCGGCTCCTGGCCGCCGAACTGGTTGCAGGGGAAGCCGAGGACGATCAGCCCCTGCTCGGCGTACTCGCGGTGCAGCGCCTCCAGCCCCTCCAACTGCGGGGTGAACCCACACTCGCTCGCGGTGTTGACGACCAGGGCGACCTGACCGGCATACGCCGAGAGGTCCTGTTCCTGGCCTTCGAGGGTGGTCGCGGAGAATTCGGACAAAGTCGCCATGGGCATACCGTAAGCCCCGTGCCTGAGTACCCCACGCTCGATGCCGTGCTCTGCGGTATGCGCGTCGTGTCGATCCCCATGGCCGTGCGGTTCCGAGGCGTGGACCAGCGCGAGGCTGTCCTGGTGCGGGGTCCGGCGGGGTGGGGAGAGTTCTCGCCCTTCCTCGAGTACGGCGTGCAGGAGTCCTCGCGCTGGCTGGCCGCGGCCCTCGAGGCAGCCTGGTGGGGCTGGCCGGATCCAGTGCGCTCCGAGGTAGCGGTCAACGCGACCGTGCCAGCGGTGCCCGCCACGCATGTCCCCGAGGTACTCGCCCGTTTCGACGGGGCCACCACCGCCAAGGTCAAGGTCGCCGAGGCCGGTCAGAGGCTCCAGGACGACCTCGACCGGGTGGCTGCCGTGCGCGAGGTCCTCGGTCCGCAAGGCCGCATCCGGGTGGATGCGAACGGTGGGTGGAGTGTCGACCAGGCGAGCGACGCGCTCGCGCGGCTCGCGGCATACGACCTGGAGTATGCCGAGCAGCCCTGTGCGCAGGTAGCCGAGCTGCGTGAGGTCCGCCTGGCCCTCGCCCGCCGGGGCATCCCGGTGCTCGTGGCTGCGGACGAGTCGATCCGCAAGGCGGACGATCCACTGCGGGTGGCGCGTGAGCACGCGGCTGACCTCGTGGTCGTCAAGGTCGCGCCGCTGGGTGGAGTGCGCCGGGCACTCGAGGTCGTCGCGGACTGCGGTCTGCCGGCGGTGGTGTCCTCCGCCTTGGATACCTCGGTCGGCATGGCCGCGGGCGTGGCCCTGGCAGCGGCCATTCCCGAGCTGCCCTATGCCTGTGGGCTGGGCACCGTGGCCCTCCTCGCGGGTGACGTCAGCCGGACCCCACGGGTCCCGATCGGCGGAGTCCTCCGGCTGGGCCCCGCGCAGGCGGACGAGGAGCTGCTCGAGCGGTGGTGCGCGCCGCCAGACCGGCAGCACTGGTGGCGGGACCGCGTCACGGCATGCCACGACGTGCTTTCCGGCAATACAGTCGACCCGTGAGCATCGTCTTCGTTGAGCCCGGGTTCCCCGCCAACCAGCGCCGCTTCGCCCTCGCCCTGGCCTCAGTGGGGGCGGAGGTGATCGGCATAGGCGAGTCCGACGAGTACACCCTCGATGAGGAGCTGCGCGACGCCATGGTCGGCTACTACCGGGTGGGCTCGGTCACAGACCTCAAGGCCATGATCGAAGCCGTCCGGTACATCCAGTCCAAGGTGTGGGTCGACCGCCTCGAGGCGACCGTCGAGGCCCACACCATGGTCGCCGCCCAGGTGCGCGAGGCCACTGGCATCCCGGGCACATCCGTGCGCACGACCTGGCTGTGCCGGGACAAGCCGTCGATGAAGCAGGCCCTGCGCGAGGCCGGCGTCGCCACCGCCGCGTCAGCCGCGATCGACCATGCGCACGAAGCCTGGTCGTTCGCCGAAGCCGTCGGCTACCCGCTCATCCTCAAGCCCCGCGACGGTGCCGGCGCCAAGGACACCACCCGGGTCGACGACGACGCCGCGCTGGCGCATGCGCTGACCGAGTTCGGCTCGTCGGGGGCCTCCTCCATCGCGATCGAGGAGTTCGTCGAAGGACACGAGGGCTTCTACGACACCATCGCCAAGGACGGTGCGGTGGTGCACGACTGGACCACGCACTACTACCCGAACGTCCTGGAGGCGATGCGCAGCCGCTGGATCTCACCGCAGTTCGTGACGACGAACCGGATGGCGGACTCGCCGTTCTATGCAGAGGTCGCCGAGATGGGCCAGCGGGTCATCGAGGCCCTGGGCATCGGGACCAGCGCGACCCATATGGAGTGGTTCCATGGCCCCAAGGGGCTCAGGTTCTCCGAGATCGGCTGCCGTCCGCCGGGAGTGGGTTGCTGGGACCTGTACTCCGCCAGCAACGACGTCGACATCTATCGGGAATGGGCCCACGTCATCGTGCACGGCACGCCCCAGCAACCGATGCGCCGCCCGTACTCCGCGGGGATCGTGGCGCTGCGTCCCGAGGCCGACGGCCAGATCAAGGGCTACAGCGGTATCGACGACATCCAGGCCCGGTACGGCGAGTGGATCATCGACGGACACTTCCCTGGTGAGGGGCACTTCACCCAGCCCGTGGAGGCCGGCTACATGGCGAACGCCTACCTGCGGATGCGCCATCCCGACTACGACACCCTGCGGGGGATGTTGGACGACGTGGGCCGGACCATCCACGTCTACGCCGGCTGACGCCGTCGCTGATCGACTGCACCCCTTGATGCGCACTGTCCTGCTCGGGCCGCAACGGTTCATGACCACGGCCGGCAGCGCCTTGCGCTCGCTCCGGGTCGAGGGCCCGGTGGCGACCATCAACGCCGGCTGGGAAGAGCGCGAGGACGACGTCGGCGAGCTCGACCAGGTCCTCGGCGGGAACACCCGCCATCTGCGGCTGCACCACCGGCTGTTCGACGTCCTCGACAAGGACAGCGAGTTCGCGGCGGCGGCATTGGCCTTCCGGGACCGGCACGATGCCCTGCTGGCCCTGTACCGGTTGCGCCTCCAGAACGCCCTGGACGGGGTGTATGCCGTGCAGCGCCGCGGTGAGCCCACGGCATACGGGGCGTTGGACGACGCCATCGAGACGGTGCGGCACGTGGACAGCTGGTACGCCGGGCAGCTCAAGATGCTGTACGCCGACTTCGACGCGGCGACGCCGTTGGACTCCAGTGGCGTCATCGGCTGGCACCGTGGCGAGCTGGCCGCCCTGCTCGACCAGTGCGCGGCCCTCGTGCTCACCGGCGGTCACGTCGGCACGCTGCTGCGGTCGTTGCGGTTGTTCGCGATCCGCGTCCCGGACTCCATGCCCGTGGTGGCCTGGTCGGCGGGGGCCATGGCGCTGACCGACCGTGTGGTGCTGTTCCACGACTTCGGGCCGCAGGGGGTCCAGGAGGCCGAGGTGTTCGACCGAGGCCTGGGCCGCCTGCCCGGGATCGTGGCCCTGCCCCACGCCCGCCGGCGGCTGCGTCTGGAGGACCGGGAGCGCTGCGCGGTGATGGCCCAAAGGTTCACCCACCAGCACTGTCTGCTGCTCGACGACGGCACGGCCCTGGAGTTCGACAGCAGTGGCGCGTTGCCCACTGGCGCAAGGGTTCTCGGGCTCGACGGTGCCATCCACGAGATCACCGGGGCGCCCGCGTGAACGGCCGGCGCCTCGCCATCAACCGCCTCCGGGAGCGGCTACCGGCCGACTCCACGGTCGTCGACCGGTTCGTCGCCCGCCATGGTGCGCCCATCATCGAGGGTGAGAAGGCCACCTTCCTGTTCCGGGGGGATGCCGACGAGGTGCGCGTCCGGCATCGGGTCGTTGGGCTGGCCGACCCCCTGGCGATGCGACGGCTTCCGGACACCGACCTGTGGGCCGTGACCACGGACCTGCCGTTCGGTTCGCGCGTCGAGTACCAGCTCGAGACCAGGCGCGGCGATCACTACGAACGGTTCAACGACCCGCTCAACCCGAGGGTCGCCCACTCCCCGATGGGGTCGAGCTCGGTGTGCGCCGCGACGGGGTACGAGGTTCCTGACTGGACCCAGTTCGACCCCGAGGCCAGGCAGGGGGAGCTCGTCGAGGACGCCGTGCACTCCAAGGCCCTGCGCCGGGAGCAGCCGGTGCGGTTGTACCTCCCGGCTCGGTACAACACCGCGCTGCGGTACCCGTTGCTGGTGGTTCACGACGGCACCGACTACCTGGACTACGCGTCGATGAAGACGGTCCTGGACAACCTGATCCACCAGCTCGACGTCGCCCCTTTGGTGGCCGCGTTCGTGCCACCGCGCGACCGGTTGCGCGAGTACCCCAACCACGCCCCGCACGCCCGGTTCATCGCGCGTGAGCTGGTACCCAGGCTGGCCGAGCGTCTCTCCCTCGTCGACGGCCCCGAGGGCCGATGCCTGATGGGGTCCAGCTTCGGGGGGATCGCGTCGTTGTCGACGGCAGTGCGGTACCCCGGGATCTTCGGATCGTTGTTCCTGCAGTCCGCGTCCCTGGTGTTCACCGACATCGGCTCGGACCACGGTGGTGGGCCCGCGTTCGACCCGGTCGTCAAGTTCGTCAACCGGTACCGTGCCAAGCCTGGCCGGCCCGTCGAGCGGGTCTTCATGAGCTGCGGAACCTACGAGCCGCTGATCACCCCGAACCGCTCCATGGTCCCGGTGTTCCGTAGCGCGGGGCTGACGGTGCAGTACGTCGAGTCGCGCGACGGGCACAACTGGGAGAACTGGCGCGACCGGCTCCGGGACGGCCTGTCCTGGCTGTTCCCCGGCCCGCAGAAGTTCGTGTACGAGTAAGGAACCCGACTCATGAGGAGGCAGTCGTGAAGGTCACCGAGAGCTGGTGGTCCGACCGGATGGGGCGAGACCTCACCCTGGTCCGCTGGGGCCACTTCGGCGTGCCCGTCCTGCTGTTCCCGACGGCCGGGGGTGATGCCGAGGAGGTCGAGCGTCACAACCTCGTGGGCCACCTCGCCCCGATGATCGACGCCGGCCGGATCAAGGTCTACTCGTGCGACAGCGCGGCCGGGCGCGCGATGGCCGGTCACGAGGGCTCGACCGACTACCGGAGGTGGCTGTTCAACGCCTACCACCAGGCGATCGCCGAGGAGGTCATGCCGGCCATCCACGCCGACTCCGCCCCCGAACCGGCCATCGTCGCAGGAGCGTCGATCGGGGCCTTCAACTCGCTGGCGATGATCTGTCGCTACCCGCACCTGTTCCGCGCCGCCATCGGCATGAGTGGGACGTACAGCGTCGACAAGTTCATCGGCGGCGAGTTCACCCAGGACTGGTACTTCGCGTCCCCGCTGCATTTCCTGCCCGGCCTGGAGGGACCCGCGCTCGAGGCCCTGCGGACTCGCTTCATCATTCTCGCCTCGGGCAGTGGCCGGTGGGAGGACGTGGGCGAGTCCTGGACCGTGGGGAGGGCGTTGGGAGACAAGGGAATCCCCAATCGCGTCGACGACTGGGGCGACCGGTACGACCACGACTGGCCGACGTGGTGGGAGATGCTCCCGCTCTACCTCGACGACCTGGTGCCGTGAGCGCCAGCCTCGTCGACCGGCTCGCCGCCGCGGTCCAGGCGGGTATGCCGCAGGCCCGTGAGGACCTGGCACGCCTGGTAGCCATCCGGTCGGTGGCCAACCCCACGGTCGAGCCGCCCAGCGAATGCGAGGCGGCTGCGGCGCTGGTGGGTGAGCTGTTCACCGGGGCCGGGGTCGACGGCATACAGGCGCACCGCACGAGCGACGGGTCGCTCGCGGTGGTCGGGCGCACCCGGGTGGCCGGGGACGGCCCGAGGGTGCTGCTCTACTCGCACTACGACGTCGTCCCGGTCGGGGACCTCGCGGTATGGCGGACCCCACCGTGGCAGCTGACCGAGCGCGACGGCCGCTGGTACGGCCGAGGGGCCGCGGACTGCAAGGGCAACCTGGTGGCGACCCTGGTGGCGCTGCGCGCCGTACGCGAGGTGCTGGGCGGCTGGCCTGTCGAGGTGGCGGTCGTGTGCGAAGGGTCGGAGGAACAGTCCAGTGGTGGCATGGAGGCCCTGGCGCGGGCCCGGCCGGACCTCGTCCAGTGTGACGCCCTCGTCCTGGCTGACACCGGAAACGTCGAGGCCGGGCTGCCCACCTTCACCACCTCGCTGCGGGGGACGGGAAGCGTCCTGATGACGGTTCGGACGCTCGGTCATCCCGCCCACTCGGGCATGTTCGGTGGAGCGGCCCCCGACGCGCTTCAGGCGCTGATCATGGCTCTGGCGAGCCTGCGAGGCCCGCAGGGCGAGACCACCATCGACGGCCTCGCTCACGACGGGGTCTGGAACGGGGCGCCTGTCGACGTCGAACGGTTTCGCGACGATGCCGGTCTCCTGGGCGGTATCGACCCGCTGTCTGGCACGGGGACGATCGCCGACCAGCTCTGGGCTCGCCCGGCGGCCACGGTCCTGGCCATCGACGCCCCACCGATCTCCCAGGTCACGGCGGCCATCCAAGGTGAGGCTCGTGCGGTGGTGAACCTGCGCGCCCCTTCCGGCGTCGATGCCAAGGGCGCCCAGGAGCTCCTGGTCGCCCACCTGCGCCGGCACACGCCGTTCGGGGCCGAGGTGGAGGTCAAGCCGGTGTCGCTGGGACAGGGCTTCGCGGCCCGCACGGACGGACCCGCGTATGCCGCGATGCGGCGGGCCATGCGCGCGGCCTTCGGCCGCGACCCCGTCGAGACCGGGCAGGGCGGCTCGATCCCGCTGGC
>DASYGI010000292.1:0-5336 GCA_035999925.1 Pedococcus sp. | reverse complement strand
CGCCATGGTGCACCGCCGGTGTCGCTGTACCTCGAGGTCGGACCGGCAGGCGTCGAGGCGTTCGTGCGCGACCACGGACCAGGTTTCGACCTGGACGAGGTGCCAGCGGATCGACTCGGCGTGCGACAGTCCGTGCTGGGCCGGATGGCCAGGCACGGCGGGCAGGCTCGGGTGCGCCGACTCGAGCAGGGCACCGAGGTGGCGCTCACCCTTCCCGGGCTCCACTCGTCGCCGGAGCCTCCGTCCGCCGCCCCAGAGCCGCAAACCCACGAGGAGTCACGTGACCATGTCTGACCAGCCGGCCAGCGCCGTCCCCCAGCGGGTGAAGGTCGTCCTCGTGGATGACCACCGGATGTTCCGGTCGGGAGTGCGAGCCGAGATCGGCGACCACGTCGACATCGTCGGGGAGGCCGCCGACGTGGACACTGCCATCGCGGTGATCCGCACCCAGCAGCCTGCGGTCGTGCTGCTTGACGTCCATCTCCCGGGAGGTAACGGCAACGGCGGCGTCGACGTCCTCCAGGGCTGCCGCGGTCTGATGACCCAGGCCGCGGAGCCGGTCCGCTTCCTGGCGTTGTCGGTCTCGGACGCGGCTGAGGACGTGATCGCGGTGATCCGCGCCGGCGCTCGCGGGTATGTCACCAAAACGATCAGCGCCACCGACCTGACCCGGGCGGTTCGGCGCGTCGCCGACGGCGATGCGGTGTTCTCCCCGCGGCTGGCGGGGTTCGTGCTCGATGCGTTCGGGGCCGCGGCGGGTGAGGTCGCCGAGGTCGACGAGGAGCTGGACCGGCTCTCGGCCCGGGAGCGCGAGGTGATGCGGCTGATCGCGCGTGGCTACCAGTACAAGGAAGTCGCCAAGGAGCTCTTCATCTCGATCAAGACTGTCGAGACGCACGTCTCCTCGGTCCTGCGCAAGCTCCAGCTGTCCTCCAGGCACGAGCTCACGGCGTGGGCCATGGGGCGACGGCTGTTGTGATCGACCACCACCTCTGACCTGCGGTAACGCGTCCAGATGGGCTTGCCGAAACGCCTGCCGATGACTTTAGATGCTGCCCGTGACCATCTTCGTTTCCCGCAGTGAGGAGACCGCCGAGCTGCTCGCCGGCCTCTTCCCTGGTGACGATCCCGCGGCCGTGCTGGCCCGGGCGACCGACTGGTCGGCAACGTCGATGGGAGACCCGGCAACCTGGTCCGAGGAGGTGCGCGCCGCCATCAGGACCGTGCTGCCCTCCAAGATCCCGATGCTCCTGTGGTTCGGCCCGGACCTGGTGCAGATCTACAACGAGGCCCTGCGTCCGCTGCTCGGCACCAAGCACCCGCACGCCATGGGTCAGCCTGCCGCGGAATGCTGGAGCGAGGTCTGGGCTGAGCTGGACCACCTGACCCGCCGGGTGCACGAGGAGTCCGAGTCGACCTACGCCGACCGGCTGCTGCTCTTCCTGGACCGCCACGGGTACACCGAGGAGACGTACTGGACCTTCTCCTACAGTCCGATCCGTGACGCGCAGGGCCGCGTCGTCGGCATCTTCGTGGCGACCACGGACGTGTCGACGCCGACGGTGGAGGCGCGCCGGCTCGACACCGTGCACGCCCTGGCCGTCGTGTCCAGCGCGGAGCTGGGCGCCCCGCACGAGGTGTGCGAGCACGCCCTGAGCATCATGAGCGGGAACCGCCGCGCGCTGCCGTGGGCCGCGGTCTACCTGCCGCAGGACGCCGAGGACGGGGACGGCGCGGACCATGGGTCGACCCGCGACCTGGTGCTTGCCGCGCGGTACGGGGTGGAGCCTTCCGGACGGTCCCTGCCCCGCCGCATACCGGCCGGTCTGGACCATCCGTATGCCGCGGTCGCCGACCGGCGCCGCAAGGCGATGCTGGCCTTCGGACCCGACGACGATCTGAACGCATCCCCGGGGCCGCTGGGACCGTTGCTGCCGTACGAGGCGATGGTCCTGCCGCTCGATGGTGGGCGGGGTGACCTCCCGGCGGGCGTGCTGGTCCTGGGGCTGAACCCGTACCGTCACCTCGACGACTCGTACAGCGCGTTTCTGGACCTCATCACCCGCCAGGTCTCGACGTTGCTCGCGGACGCGCGCGCGACCGAGCACGAGCGGGAACGGTCCGCGACACTGTCCGAGCTCGATGCGAGCAAGACGAAGTTCTTCCAGAACGTCAGCCACGAGTTCCGCACCCCGTTGACCATCGCGATGGCCGCGACCACCGAGCTGCGCACCCACGAGCTGCCCGCCGCGTACCGGCCGCACGTGGACGCCGTGGAACGGGCGGTCGTCCGGCTGAACCGCCTCGTCGACGCGCTGTTGGAGTTCGCCAGGGCCGAGTCGGGCACCTTGGTCCCGGTTGTCCAGGCTCTGGATCTCAGTGCCTACACCCGCGACCTGGTGAGCATGTTCCGCAGCGCGATCGAGAACGCCGGCCTCACCCTCGAGGTGGCTGTCTCGGAAACCGGCACGTCCTGGGTCGACCAGGAGGCGTGGGCCAAGGTCGTGGTCAACCTGGTCTCGAATGCCTTCAAGTTCACCCAGGAGGGCAGCATCGCGATCTCTTTGCACCGCAACGACGACGACGTCGAGCTGACCGTCACCGACACGGGGTGCGGCATACCCAAGGAGGAGCGACAGCTCGTCTTCGAGCGGTTCCGCCAGGTCGGGCGGGAGTCACGCCCGGGGGTGCCGGGGGCCGGCATCGGACTGGCCCTGGTCGCGGACCTCGTCCGGGCGCATGGCGGGGAGGTGTCGTTGGACAGTGAGCTGGGGCGTGGCAGCTCCTTCCGCGTCCGGCTGCCGGTCGGCGCCCCGCCCGGTGCCAGCGCCCAGACCAAGCCGGGTATGCCGGTGCAGCTTCACCGCTCGGTCGCGCGGGACGAGGTTCTGCTGGGTTCGCAACCCCTCGCCCTGGCCGTGTCCGACCGGGCCCCGAAACCGGCAGTGCCCGTCGTCGCGGGTGCCGCTCGGCTGCTCCTGGTCGAGGACGACGCCGACCTGCGCGGGTATCTCACCCGGTTGCTGTCCTCGGACCGATGGGATGTCACGGCGGTCGCGGACGTGGCCTCGGCATTGGCCGCAGAGCAGGTACCCGACCTGATCCTCACAGACATCATGCTGCCCGGGCAGAGCGGCCTGGATCTCGTGCGTCTGGTGCGTCAGGACGATCGGCTGGCGCACGTGCCGATCGTGTTGTTGTCGGCCAGGGCCGGGTCCTCGGCGGCGGCGGAGGGTCTGGCCGCGGGAGCGGACGACTATGTGGTCAAGCCGTTCGAGTCGGTCGAGCTGCTCTCGCGGCTGCGGGTCCATCACGAGCTCGCCACCCAGCGGGCCCGCGCCCTGGACCAGGCCGAGGCGCGCGCGGACACGCTGGCCCTTGCCCTGCGTACGAATCGGAGAATCGGCATGGCGCTGGGCATCCTGATGGCGGGACGCGGTGTCACCAGCGACGAAGCCTTCGAGCTGTTGCGACGCCGTAGCGCCAACCACAACATCAAGCTGCGCGACCTCGCCGAGGACGTCCTGCTCACCGGAGAACTACCCCGCGACTGACCCTCCGCGCCCAGCTTTGATGGGCGCGGAATGCCGGACGAACCCGACCGTTGTGTGGTTCATCGCTTCGTCCCGGCGCGGACAGAAGGCAGGCCCCCATGAGCAAAGGGCAGGCATCGCTCGACTTCGTGGACCCGGATGGCTCGTGGGCGCAATGCACAGGAGTTCCCGGACTCGCAGTGATCCGGCCGGAGGGTCTAGCGGGCGGCCGGGCCGCCGCGGCCGGTCATGCGCGGAGCCTGGTAGCCACCCTCGGGGGGGACCATCTCGGCCCGGACCCCGAGCAGCCTGATCGGCCGGTCGTCCTCGAGCTCACACAGGAGATCAAGCGCGGTCGCGGCAATGACCTGTGGCTCGTAGGTCGGCGCGCCCAGCTTGCGTACCCGGTTCGTCGTGAAGAACGGCGCGAACCGCACCTTGAGGAACACCCGCGCGCAGGGCCGGCCTTCACGCCTGATGTCCCCGGCAACCTGCTCCGCCAGAACCCGTATCGCGTCGGCAATCTCGTTGGGCTCCACCAGATTCGACTGGTAGGTGGTCTCGCGACCGTGCGCCCGAGGGATCCACGGGGTGTCGTCGACGGTCGCAGAGCTCACCCCACGGCCCAGCCGCCCGTAGTGCGGCCCCATGCCGGGCCCGAACTCGGCCACGAGGGCCGCCTCGTCAGCCGCCGCGAGCTCGCGAACGGTGGTGTACCCGAGGCTGGTGAGACGCTGGGAGATGCGGGACCCCACGCCCCACAGGGCTGTCGTCGGCCGGTCGCCCATGACGTCGAACCAGTTGTCACGGGTCAAGGTGAACACCCCTTGGGGCTTGCCGAAGTCGGTGGCGATCTTGGCCCTGACCTTGGTGTCGCCGATACCGACCGAGCAGTGCAGCCCGGAGGCCTCCAGCACCGCCGCGCGGATCTGCTGGGCGTACCCCACCGGGTCGTCGGTGCTGATCCCGACGAACGCCTCGTCCCAACCCAGCACCTCCACCACAGCACCCGGCATTCCACGCAGGGTCGCCATCACCACGGCGGAGGCCGAGTCGTAGGCCGGGGCGTCCACGGGCAGGAACACCGCGTCCGGGCAACGTCGCACGGCGGTCTTCAGCGGCATGCCTGAACGGATCCCGAACGCGCGAGCCTCATAGGACGCGGTCGAGACCACGGCCCGCTCGGTGGGGTCGCCGCGTCCACCGACCACGACCGGCACGCCCGCGAGCTCAGGGTGGCGAAGGATCTCGACCGCAGCGATGAACTGGTCGAGGTCGACGTGCAGCACCCAGGGCACCATGGCGCCATCATGCCGCCACGCTCGCCGACGAGCCGCGGTAAAACGCGCGTCGAGGCGTGCCCCGTGGCTGCCCAGCCGACCCATGACTTCCAGGGAGCCCCGTCGGCGTACTAAGGCGCGCGGATGCACCGGGGCGGGTTGGCCAGCGGGCTCAGGGGATGAGCAGGAGCTTGCCCGTCGTGCGCCGCGCCTCGAGATCGTCGTAGGCCTGGGCGGCGTTCTCGAGCGGGAACCGTCCGCCGATCTCGAGCGTGAGCGCCCCCGAGGCGAGGTCGCCCAGCACGGCGGTGCCACGCTCGAGCAGCTCGTCCCGGTTGGCGAGATAGTTGCCGAGCGTGGGCCGGGTCAGGAACAGCGAGCCTCCCGAGTTGAGGCGCTGCACGTCGAACGGGGGTACCTGGCCGCTGGCCCCACCGAAGAGCACCATCATCCCCCGCGGTCGCAGGGAGGCCAGCGACGCGTCGAAGGTGGCCTTGCCGACGCCGTCGTAGACCACGTCCAC
>DASYGI010000291.1:0-7369 GCA_035999925.1 Pedococcus sp. | reverse complement strand
CCCCAACATGACTACGCAGCAAGTTCTCTAGCTGACGCCAGACACTGAGTCGAGAACTACCTCAGGCTGACGGACTTCGGAGCTCGCTCAGGCGGCGAGGGCGAAGTCGGTGCGCTTGGAGTTGGCACCTATTGGTTTGCCGGGAGCGTTAACGAGATAACCAGGCATCCTCGACCCGCTTCCCCTGATATGCCGACCAATGTCGAAACCGATCACCCCCGTGCTCCTGCGAGTGCAGGGGTGTTCACACACACGCTGTTCAGTTGTGGGACAAGCCTATCGTCCAACGGTGCGGGGCTCCGAATCATTTCGTATGCCGCGTGCGGCGGCGGCTCACTCGGCTCCCTGTGGCGTCACCCGGTCGCGGCTGCCTCGAAGCGCTCGCGGCTGGCGACGATCTCGCCCACGTGGGTCTCGGCCCAGTCGGTGAGCACGGCGAGCGGGGCGGCCAGGGAGCTGCCGAGCTCGGTCAGGGCATAGTCGACCCGCGGTGGGACCTGAGCGAACACGGTGCGCGTGAGGAGTCCATCGCGCTCCATGGCGCGAAGGGTCTGGGTGAGCACCTTCGGTGCCACTCCACCGACCCGCTGGCGCAGCTGGGTGAAGCGCATCGGCCCCTCGAACAGGGCCCCGATGACCAGGGCAGTCCACTTGTCGCCGATCCGGTCGAGCACGACCCGAGTCGGGCAGTCCGGGTCGAACAGGTCTCCCCGGGTCAGGTTGGTAACCATGAGGTACTTATAGCACGTTGAAGTGCTCAGTTACCAGCGGTTACTGTCGGTCTTCAGCTGAACATCGTTTCCTCGAAACTCACTCGAAAGGCACACCATGAAGATCGCCCTGTTCGGAGCCAGCGGAGTCGTCGGCTCGCGGATCGCGGCCGAGGCCCTGCGCCGCGGCCACCAGGTCACCGCGATCACCCGACGAGGCAGCACTGACGTGCCCGGCGTCTCGGTCGCCACCGGCGACCTCGCGGACGAAGCCACCGTCAAGCAGGCCGCCGCGACCCACGACGTCCTCGTCTCGGCCACCGGCCCGAGCCGCACGGGCGAGTCTCACCAGCCGTGGCTCGAAGCCGTCCAGAACCTGCTCGACCACGGCACCGAGGCGCGCATCCTCTTCGTCGGCGGTGCGGGCTCGCTGCTCACCCCCGACGGCACCCGACTTCTCGACACGGACGGCTTCCCCGCGGCATACCTGGCCGAGGCCACCAGCGGGGCCGCGGCCTTGGAGCTTTTCCGGGCCGCCCCCGCGGACCTGGACTGGACGTTCTTCTCGCCGGCTCCCGTGATCGCTCCCGGTGAGCGCACAGGCAGCTACACCCTCGGCTTGGACTCCCCGGCGGGAGACCAGATCAGCGCAGAGGACTACGCCGTGGCCATGATCGACGAGATCGAGCGGCCCGCGCACCGCCGGCAGCGCTTCACGGCGGCCAGCTAGTCACAGGCACGTGCGCCCGGTGGTGGCCCAGAGGATGGTCATGACCGGGCCCGCGTCGGGGGGTCTTACTAGGATCGAACGACAAGTTGCCCGCACGCCTGCGCCCCCACAGGAGGCACCGTGTTCAGCAAGGTCCTGGTCGCCAACCGCGGTGAGATCGCCGTCCGAGCCTTTCGCGCCGCTACCGAGCTCGGCGCCAAGACGGTCGCCGTCTTCCCCTACGAGGACCGCAAGTCCGAGCACGTCCTCAAGGCCGACGAGGCCTACCAGATCGGCGACCAGGGGCACCCGGTCAGGGCTTACCTCGACCCCGAGGGCATCGTCCGCACTGCCGTCGAGGCAGGCGCCGACGCGGTCTATCCGGGATACGGGTTCCTCTCCGAGAACCCCGACCTGGCCGAGGCCTGCGCGGCCGCCGGAGTCACCTTCGTAGGGCCTCCGCCGTCGGTGCTGCACCTGACCGGCAACAAGGCGCGGGCCATCGCCGCCGCCATGAAGGCCGGCCTGCCGACCCTGCGTTCATCCGAGCCGAGCGACGACGTCGACACCCTCGTGGCGGCCGCGGAGGAGATCGGCTTCCCCATCTTCGCCAAGGCCGTTGCCGGCGGCGGCGGTCGGGGGATGCGCCGGGTCGAGCGCCGCGAGGACCTCAAGGAGGCCCTCGAAGCATGCATGCGCGAGGCCGAGTCCGCCTTCGGCGACCCGACCGTGTTCCTCGAGGAGGCAGTGGTCAGCCCCCGGCACATCGAGGTGCAGATCCTGGCCGACGCCCGGGGCAACGTCATCCACCTGTTCGAGCGGGACTGCTCAGTGCAGCGCCGTCACCAGAAGGTCGTCGAGATCGCCCCGGCACCCAACCTCGACCCGGAGCTGCGCGAGCGCATGTGCGCCCACGCGATCGCGTTCGCCCGCGAGATCGGGTACGTCAACGCCGGGACCGTCGAGTTCCTGCTCGCCCCGGATGGTCGGTACGTCTTCATCGAGATGAACCCACGCATCCAGGTCGAGCACACCGTCACCGAGGAGATCACCGACGTCGACCTCGTCAGCTCCCAGCTGCGGATCGCCAGCGGCGAGTCGCTGGACGACCTCGGACTGTCCCAGGACGGGCTGCGCATTCGCGGCGCCGCCCTGCAGTGCCGGATCACCACGGAGGACCCGGCCAACGAGTTCAGGCCCGACACCGGTCGGATCACGACCTACCGGTCTGCCGGGGGTGCGGGCGTGCGGCTGGACGGCGGCACGGTCTTCGTCGGCGCCGAGATCGGGGCCCACTTCGACTCGATGCTCGTCAAGCTGACCTGTCGTGGCCGCGACTTTCCGACCGCCGTGCGGCGGGCCCGGCGGGCGTTGGCCGAGTTCCGGATCCGCGGGGTCTCCACGAATATCCCCTTCCTGCAGGCCCTGTTGGAGGAGCCCGACTTCCAGGACGGTCGGCTCTCCACGGCGTTCATCGACGAGCGCCCCTACCTGCGCACAGCCCGAGTCTCCGCCGATCGCGGGACCAAGCTCCTGACGTACCTCGCCGACGTCACGGTGAACCAGCCCCATGGGCCTGGCCGGACCCGGGTCTCACCGCGCTCCAAGCTGCCCCCCATCGACCGCTCCACTCCCCCGCCGCCCGGGGCGCGTGACCGGCTGCTGCGGGTGGGCCCGCAGGCCTTCGCCGACGAGCTCCGGGCCCAGGAGCCGGTCGGCGTCACCGAGACCACGTTCCGCGATGCACACCAGTCCCTGCTGGCGACCCGGCTGCGAACCCGTGACCTCATGCACGTGGCGCCCCACGTGGCTCGGCTGACCCCACAGCTGCTCTCGGTCGAGGCCTGGGGTGGGGCGACCTACGATGTCGCCCTGCGGTTCCTGGCCGAGGATCCCTGGGACCGGCTGGCCCAGCTGCGCGAGGCGATGCCCAACCTGCCGTTGCAGATGTTGTTGCGCGGCCGGAACACGGTCGGCTACACGCCGTACCCCACCGAGGTCACCGACGCCTTCGTCAGGGAAGCGGCCAGCACCGGGATCGACATCTTCCGCATCTTCGACGCCCTGAACGACGTCAACCAGATGCGGCCCGCCATCGAGGCGGTGCGAGAGACCGGCACGGCCGTCGCCGAGGTGGCCCTGTGCTACACCGGTGACCTGACCAGCCCCACCGAGAGGCTGTACACCCTCGACTACTACCTACGACTGGCCGAGCAGATCGCCGAGGCCGGTGCCCACATCATCGCCATCAAGGACATGGCTGGCCTGCTCCGGGCCCCGGCTGCGCGAACCCTGGTGACCGCGCTGCGTGAGCGCTTCGACCAGCCCGTCCACCTGCATACCCACGACACCGCCGGAGGGCAGCTCGGCACCCTGTTGGCCGCCATCGACGCCGGAGTCGACGCGGTCGACGTCGCCAGCGCGGCGATGTCGGGCACGACCAGCCAGCCGCCGATGTCCAGCCTCGTGGCGGCCACCGACGGCACACCCCGCGCGACCGGTCTGGACCTGCAGACCGTCTGCGACCTCGAGCCGTACTGGGAGGCCGTGCGCCAGCTGTACTTCCCCTTCGAGTCAGGGCTGCCGGCCCCGACCGGGCGCGTCTACACCCATGAGATCCCCGGGGGTCAGCTGTCCAACCTGCGCCAGCAGGCGATCGCCCTCGGCCTCGGCGACCACTTCGAGGCGGTCGAGGACATGTATGCCGCGGCCAACCGCATCCTGGGCAACATCGTCAAGGTGACTCCGAGCAGCAAGGTGGTCGGCGATCTCGCCCTCGCGTTGGTCGGGGCCAAGGCCGACCCCGCCGACTTCGAGGCGAACCCGACGACCTACGACATCCCCGACTCCGTCATCGGCTTCCTGTCCGGCGAGCTGGGTGACCCGCCCGGGGGCTGGCCCGAGCCGTTCCGCACCAAGGCCCTGGAGGGCCGTGAGATCAAACCACGGGTCACCGAGCTCAGCGCGCAGGACCGGGCCGCTCTCGCGGCGACCCCGCGGCATACCCTGAACCGGCTCCTGTTCCCCGGCCCGACCGAGGCGTTCGAGAAGTCTCGCGAGACCTACTCCGACCTCGCGGTGTTGGGTACTCGCGAGTTCCTGCATGGCATCGACGTGGGCTTCGAGCATCAGATCGACCTCGAGCCCGGGAAGCGTCTGCTGATCGGGCTACAGTCGGTGTCGGACGCGGACGAGCGTGGGATGCGCACGGTGATGTTCACCATGGGTGGCCAGCTTCGCCCCGTCCAGGCCCGCGACGAGAAGGTCACCGTCGACGTCAAGGCTGCCGAGAAGGCGGACCCGACGGCCAAGGGCCAGGTGGCCGCACCCTTCGCCGGGGTGGTTAGCCTGGCCGTGACGGAGGGTGACCGCGTCGAGGCGGGCGCCGTTGTCGCCACCATCGAGGCGATGAAGATGGAGGCGAACATCACCGCGCCGGTCGCGGGCACGGTCAGCCGGGTGGCGATCGGTTCGCAGCAACAGGTCGAGGGTGGGGACCTGCTCGTCGTCGTGGAGGCCTAGCGTCCGGGCGCTGCTTCCCGCCGACGGCCGTGCCGCTGATGGTCTCAAAAGCGGGTTTCGTCACGTTTGGGCTGAGCTGCGTCGGGGTAGCGACCAGATACCCGACCAGAAGGAGACTCCCACATGGGCGCCGACGACAAGATCAGCAACATGGCCGAAGACATGTCAGGCAAGGCCAAGGAAGCCACGGGCAAGGCCACCGACAACGAGAGCTTGGAGGCCGAAGGCAAGGCCGACCAGACCAAGGCCGACGTCAAGCAGGCCGGCGAGAAGGTCAAGGACGCCTTCGGCCACTAGCCGTCGCCCCGACGCCGGACGTCAGCGCTCCTTGCCTCGAGCATGCAGCGCGCGTTCGGTGTCGCGGTTGTCCTGGCGCTCGCGCAGCGTCTGGCGTTTGTCGTACTGGCGCTTGCCCTTGGCGATCGCGATCTCGACCTTGGCGCGGCCGTCCTTGAAGTAGAGCTGCAGGGGGACGATCGTGTGCCCGCTCTCGGAGGACTTGCGCATGATCTTGGCCAGCTCCGAGCGGTGCAGCAGCAGCTTGCGGCGACGGCGCGGCGTGTGGTTCGTCCAGGTGCCCTGGACGTACTCGGGGATGTGCACCCCCTCGAGCCACAGCTCGTCACCGCGGAAGGTCGCGTAGCCGTCGATGAGCGAGGCCCGACCCATCCGTAGCGACTTCACCTCGGTGCCCATCAGGACCAGGCCCGCCTCGAAGGTGTCCTCGATGAGGTAGTCGTGACGCGCCTTGCGGTTGCTCGCAACCACCTTGCGGTCCTGCTCCTTGGCCACGGGCTGGGTCCTTGTCGCGTGTCATTGTCGGGTGTCTGACGAGTGTCACCGTCGGGTGACTGCCCAACGTTACAGCCAGCGGCGAGGATCCCTCGGGACACCGTCCTCGTAGGTCTCGAAGTGCAGGTGACAGCCCGTCGACTCCCCCGTGGTGCCGACGTAGCCGATGACCTGTCCGTGGCGTACCGAACCCCCGGTCACTGCGAAACGCTCCAGGTGGTTGTACGTCGTCACCAGGTCGACTCCGCGCACGATGCCATGGTCGACCTCGATCCGGTTGCCATAGCCACTGACCACCCCCGCGGAGATGATCTGGCCGTCGGCCGCCGCCCGGACGGGAGTGCCACAGTTGGCGGCGTAGTCCCGGCCTGCGTGCAGCCGCCAGTAGTGCAGGATCGGGTGGTACCGCATGCCGAACTCCGAGGAGATCCAGCCGTCCGAGGGCGGCGAGAGAAACCCCGTGGAGGTGCTCGGGCCGACGGGGACCTGCTGGCCGGCCCGACGCAGCGCTGCCGCTCGGGCCGCCGCGGCAGCCTTCTCGGCCCTGGCTCGCGCCATGAGGACGGCCTGGAGGCGCGCCTGCTGCCTCTGCGCACGAGTGAGCTGAGCCTGCTCGGCGACCTTCTGATGGCGCAAGGCACTCGTCTGGGCGACCTGCACGGCAGCCAACGTCTGCAGGCGGTGTTGCGCCGCAGCAGCCGCGGCTCGGGCCGCCCTGGCCCGGACGAGGGCAGCCTCGGCAGACCGCTTCGCGGCGGACACCTGCGCCTGAAGGGCCGCGAGGTGTGCTTCCTCAGCGGTGGCTGCGGCCTGGGCCGTCGCCAAGCGGGTCAGCGACTGGCTCTGCACGCTCAACACGGTGTCGGTCATCGCCACCCGGTTAGCGAAGTCCTCGGGCGTCGTGGCGCTGAGGGCGACGGACAGCTGACCCATGCCCTGGTCCTGGTACAGCTGTGCGGCGAATCGGGCCACCCGCACGCGGCTGTCCGAGAGGTTCTGTCTGGTCGCGGACAGCTCGTCGAGGGCGCGGGCCTCGGTGGCCTTGGCGACCTCCAGATGCGCGCTCATCTCGTCGTTCTCGAGGGTGGCTCTGGTGAGAGCTGCGGTGGCCCGCTCGACGGCATGGTGGGCGACAGGCAGAGCCGCTTGGGCGCGGCGCAGGGCGATGTAGACGTTGGCCAGAGACGCGCCGACATCCTCGAGCTGGCCCTGCAGCGCGGCGATCTCGCGGTCGACCTGTTGCTTGGCCCGGTTGGGGTCAGTGTCGCCGGGCGCCGCCAGCGCGGGACTGGCCACACCGAGGGCGCACAACACCACCACTGCGACGACGAGGCGTCGAAGCGAGGCTGGACGGCGCGGCATCGCGGCGATGGCTCAAACCCGCAGATAGCGCCAGAGGGTGGCCCACGACGTGACGATGGCGATGGCGAGCATCAGGCCGGCCAACCACGGCGCGATCATCCAGACATCGGTGATGCCGATCAGGGGGACGTCTGGCAGCACCTTGACGACATACGGCGCCACGAGGAACTGCGTGGTCGACCACAGCAGCCCGATGGCCGCCCCCACGCCCACCAGGGTGGCGAGCACGATCTCCATGACGAACGGGAGGCGAATCGTCAGGTTCGAGGCGCCG
>DASYGI010000290.1:0-18828 GCA_035999925.1 Pedococcus sp. | reverse complement strand
AGTCTGGTGAGTCATCGTGACTCCTTTGCTCTTGGCGTGTCGGGCTTAGTTGTCGGGGATGAAGATCTGCTCGACCGACGCGTGGAAGTACCGCGCCAGGGCGATCGCGAGGGGCAAGGACGGCAGGTAGCGACCATTTTCGATCGAGTTGACGGTTTGTCGTGAGACCCCCATCGCCTCGCCCAGCTGAGCCTGCGAGAGGTCACCCATCAGGCGTAGCTCGCGGACTCGGTTGCGCACGTGTCAAATATGCTTGACATCCGAACTGATGTCAAGGGACCTTTACTTCGCGCTCACCTGGGGCGGCCAATGCGACTGTCGCCGCAGGGACAGCCGGTATAGCTCCACTAATGGGTGACGTCCAGACTTTGGTGCAAAAGGGAAATGCGGGCGGTTTTTCCGCTACGATCACTCTGCTCGTCGCAGATTTGGACATTCACATTTAGGGGAACTCGCTCATGCGCGCTATCAAGGCATCTCTAGCCGTCATCGGTATGTCGGCAGTCCTGGCCGGTGGCGCCATCGCCGGCGCCGGAATTGCTGACGCTTCCACCGCCGCCAAGGCTGCTGGGCACTGCAAGGGTGGGTACCCGCCCGGCCAGTGCAAGGTGAAGCTCGACCACGACCACGGCCATCGCGGCGAGAAGTTCAAGTTCGAGGGTGACGGCTACCAGGGCAGCGAGCAGGCCGAGGGCGACGTGCACTCGACCGCGGTGCGCGTCGGCACGTACTCGGCCAACGCCCAGGGCGTCGTCACCGGTTCGTTCACCGTCCCGATGAACATCTCCCTCGGTAGCCACACGTTCGTCCTGACTGGGGCCACCTCAGGCACCGTCGAGACGGCCACCTTCGTCGTGACCGCGACGCCCGCCGCCAGCGCCACCCCCACGACCAGTGGCCTCGCTTTCACGGGCACCAACGTCGCCGAGCTCGTCGGCAGTGGCGCTGGTCTGGTGCTCGTCGGTGGTGCGCTCATCGTGGTCGCCCGTCGTCGCAAGCACGCCAACACCGCTGCCTGATCAGTGAGGCACGGTCGGCCGCGCCGCCCCTGGCGCGCGGTGCTCGTGACCGTTGCCGTCCTGGTTGTCGGCTACGGCATCGTCCTGGCCTACACCGCAGTTCAGGTCAACCGCCACCTGCGCGACGCGCAGGTGGCGGTTGCCTTGCTCCGGACCGACCTGGTCGCGAAGGATGCTCCGGCCGCACGCGTCAGTGACCATCTGGCTGCCGTGCAGCGCGACTCCTCGGCCGCTCGCTCGTTGACCGACGGGCCGGTGTGGAGCACCCCGGCAGTCCTCCCCTGGGTGGGTCGGCCGTTCGTCACGGTGCGGGGAGCAGCTCGCGCCGTCGACGACCTGGCGACCCAGGTGTTCCCCGAGGTGCGCGCCGTGCGCGACGAGGTCCTCGGCGGCAAGCTCGCCTCCGGCCACGGCGCGATCAACCTCGCCCCACTCGTCGCGGCCCAACCGCGGCTGGCGCACGCCGCTGCGACGACGGAGCGGATCGTGGACAGCGTCCGCGCCCTTCCCGTAACCGGGATCGGCCCGCTCGACAGTGCCCGGACCACGCTGCTCTCGCAGGCCACCGACCTCTCCGGCCAGCTGCACAGGGCCCGCGACACCGTGAACGTGCTCCCGTCGATGCTGGGGGCGCAGGGTCCGCGGCGATACCTCATGGCGTTCGAGAACGACGCCGAGGCCCGCGGGCTGGGCGGTCTCCCGGGCGCCTATGCCATCCTGCGGGCCGACCACGGCAAGGTCTCGTTCGAACACTTCGGCGTGGACAGTGACTTTGGCCCCCTGAGCGTGCCCACCACGGGCTTGGACGCCGACTTCCTCTCGCACTATGAGGGGTCTGACGTCGGTCACTACTTCGGTAACGCGACAGTGAGCCCGCACTTCCCGTATGCCGCCGACCTGATGCTCCGCTTCTGGCAGGTCAAGACCGGCGAGCGGCTGGACGGTGCCATCGCCACCGACCCTTCGGCGCTCTCCCTGCTGCTGGCGGTCACCGGCCCGGCCCGCATGGCTGACGGCACCGCGGTCACGGCCGGCAACGTCGTCGCACTGTCGGAGAAGGACGCCTATGCGCGGTTCTCCAACTCCGTCGAGCGCAAGCTCTTCCTGGTCGACCTGGCCAAGGTGGTGGCGGACGACGTACTGAGCCGCGGGCCCTCGAATCCCGCCGCTCTGGTCAAAGCGCTCGGCAAGGCCGTCGACCAGCGCCGACTTGTGGTCTACAGCGCCGCGCCAGCCGACGAGCGGCGCCTCGCGGCATACCGGATCGCGGGCTTGATGAGCGACACCGACGGCCTCTTTTCGGGGGTCGTCATCAACAACGGTGGCGGCAACAAGCTCGACTACTACCTCGCGCGCGACGTGACCTACGTGCCGGCCTGCGGGGCGGCGCATCCGCGAGCGATCGTGACGATCAAGCTGACGAACACCGCCCCGGCACACGGGCTCAGCGACTATGTCGCCGGGCGTGCCGACCACCCACAGCCTCCCGTGCCGGCCGGGACGACGCGGCTGCTCGTCGGCTACTACGCGACCAAGGGTGCTCACTTCAGCAGTCCCACGCTGGACGGCAAGCCCACGTTCCTCACCATCGACACCGAGCAGGGGCGCCCGGTCTTCACCGCGACGGTCGAGATCCCGCCTGGGGCGTCGCGGACGCTCGTCCTGCCCATCGAGGAGCCTGCGACGGCCAAGGGTCCCGTGACGACCTGGGTACAGCCGTTAGTCCTGCCCCAGACGACCCACGTCGGCCCGCTGGCATGCTCGGCTAAGAGCTGAGGATGGGCGGCTCGAGGACGTAGGGCGTGGTGGTCGCGACCTGGTGGAGCCCCAATCGCTGCAGGATCGGACGCGAGTTCGGTGAGGCGTCCACCCGGACGTACCGCCACCCACGCGACAGGGCAACTCGAGCGCGATAGCCGACGGAGGCGCGATAGAGCCCGCGGCGCCGGAACGTCTCGAGGGTGGAGCCACCCCACAGGCCACAGAACTGCGTGTCCGGAGTCAGCCGCACCCAGCTCGCCGTCACCACCAGGCCGTCGTCGACCCGCTCGACAAGGCAGCCGTGCATGTGGTCCGGGTCGGCCGCCAGCTCACCGAAGTGCTTGTGGGTCACCCACGAGGATCCCCCGCCCCAGATGGCGTCCTGGAAGGTGGCGACCGCCGGCAGGTCCGCAGTCGTGATGGCACGCAGCCGCAGCCCCTCGGGGACGGACTCCTCGAGGCCTGCGAGGACCTCGAGCTCGCCCAGGATCAACGCCTCGACCTCCTGCGCCTCGAACCCGGCCCCGGCCAGACGGCTCTGCAGGTCCGCGGGCTCGTCGTAGGAGTACGTCTTCCACTCGACGGGCTGGCCGCGCTCGGTGAAGAAGTCCCGCTGCGCCGCGATCACCGCATCGGGGTCGGGCCCCAACCCCTCAGGCGACTCGATCATGGCGCCACGTTCGGACGGGTTTGCCGGGTAGTTGCGATGGACCAGCTCGTCACGCTCGACGAGATGCTCGGTCTCGGCGTCGCGGTCCACCAGCCGGATCTGTTCGTGAAAGGTCTGCAGGAGCTGGTCAGGGGTCACGGGTGCGATTGGATCGGACGAGTGACCGTGTCGTCCAGCGGTTTAACGAGCGTCGCGGTCGACCGGAGTCTCGGGCAGCTGGCCGAAGACGTGCCGACGCACCCAGGCATGCATGGCGATCGCCGCCGCGGCACCGGCGTTGATGGACCGAGTCGAACCGAACTGCTCGACATGGAGCACGACCTCACACGCTGCCCGCATCTGCTCGGACAGCCCCGGCCCCTCCTGGCCGAAGACCAGGACACACTCCCGTGGCAGGTCGAAGGTCTCCAGCGGCCGTGAGCCTGGTAGGTTGTCGATGCCCACCAGGGGTATGCCGGCGACATCAGCTCCGCCGCCGGCCCAGGTCACGAGGTCGGCGACGTCGGGGTGGTGGTACTCGTGCTGGTAGCGGTCGGTGACCATGGCACCCCTGCGGTTCCACCGCCGTCTGCCGACGATGTGGAACGCCTGGGCGTTGAAGGCATTGGCGGTGCGGATGACGGAGCCGATGTTGAAGTCGTGCCCCCAGTTCTCCACGGCGACGTGGAAGCTGTGACGCCGGCTGTCGAGGTCGGCGACGATGGCCTCGTGCCGCCAGTAGCGGTAGGCGTCGACGACGTTGCGGCGATCCCCCTCTCGCAGCAGCTCAGGGTCCCACTGGTCCCCGGATGGCCACGGCCCGACCCACGGACCGACCCCCACCGGCTCACCCGCTGGGCCCGTTACCGGCCCACCCGCTGGACTCATCACGGGCCAACCCTATGGGCGCGCTCAGGGGACGCTCAGGGCACACCTAGGCGCCTCGGCATACCCTAGGCGGGTGATGCATTCCCTGAGCACGACCTGGATGGACCCCCAGTGGCTCCTCCACCACTTCGGCAACCAGTTCTTCTGGGTCGCCGCCGCGATCGTCTTCGTGGAGTGCGGGCTCTTGTTCCCGCTGCTTCCGGGTGACTCGCTGCTGTTCGCGATCGGGTTGTTCATCAGCACGGGCGACTTCAGCATGAACCTCGTGGTCGCGATGGTGCTGCTGAGCATCGCCGCGTTCGCCGGCAACGTCGCCGGGTACGAGATCGGGCGAGCAGTAGGTGCACCGCTGTACGACCGTGACGGCCGCGTGCTCAAGAAGAAGTACTTCGACCAGAGCCACGCCTTCTTCGAGAAGCACGGCGCCAAGGCGCTGGTCATCGGCCGGTTCGTCCCGGTGGTCCGCACGTTCATCACGCTGGTGGCGGGGGTGAGCCGGATGAACCGGCGGCATTTCCTCGTCTGGAGCGGCGTCGGCGCCGTCGGCTGGGTCTGGGCGGTCACCCTGCTCGGCTACTTCCTCGGCAAGTCCTTCCCCGCCCTGAAGGACCACCTCGAGCTGGCCATCTTCGGCATCGTGGTCCTGTCGCTGATTCCGATGGTGGTCGAGGTGTTGCGGGCGCGTCGCTCGGACTCCGGCTCGGGGTCGAAGTCCGAGGATGAGATTCTCGCCGACGAGCACGGCCAGCACACCGAGCGGGCTGAAGAGGTCCGCGACGGTCGGGTGTAGCGCTCAGCCCGTCCCACGTCGGGTCCAGCGAAACGTCCGCAGGCACAGGACGATCCCGGCAACGGCCCACACCGCTAGAACGAGGGCGGTGCGTCCGTGCTCCCACCCAGCGGCCATCTCCTGGGTGCGCCAGTCATCGGGGAGGAAGACCGAGCGCATGCCCTGGGCGACCCACTTGAGCGGAAACACCGCGGCGACCTCCTTGAGCCACGAGGGCAGGTCGCGGAAGGCGAAGTAGACCCCTGAGATGAACTGCAGGATGAGCGTGGGCGCGACCACCGCACCGACGGAGCGCGCCGACGACGCGAGCGACGAGTAGGCGATCCCGAGCACGGTCCCGCAGGCCACCCCCATGACGAAGACCCACGCGAAGGTCAGCCAGTGTGCCGCGTCCGACGGCAACCGGACGCCGAACGCCAGGGCGGCCAGGGCGATCAGCAGGGCGAACTGAGCCAACGACGTGACGGCGACCAGGCCGGCCTTGCCAAGGAAGTACGACACCGGAGGCATCGGGGTGGCGCGCAGCCGTTTGAGCGTGCCGTCGTCCCGCTCGGTGGCCACGCTGAGGGCGATCGACTGGAAGCTCGTCAACATCACGCCAGCTGCGACCATGCCGGGCAGGAAGAACCGCGCGGCGTTGACCCCCGCGGTGTCTGCCTTCCCGAAGCTGTTCGCGAAGATCACCGAGAACATCCCCAGCATGAGGATGGGAAACGCGAAGGAGAAGAACACCGCTTCCCGCTCGCGGAAGTACATCTTGAGCTCCAGGACCGTCCGGTCCAGACCGATCGCCAGGGCGTTCATGCGACGACCTCGTCCGCTGAGTGGGGGTCCACCGCGTGCGCGTCGACCACGTGGGGAGCGATCAGGGTCAGGTAGGTGTCCTCCAGGGAGGGCCGGCTGACGGTGAGCTTGGGCACCTCGCCGCCCAGCTCCGCGGCGAGAGCGGCAACCACCTGGGTCGGCGTGTCGGTCGTCGTGGTGTGCCGGACCCCGGCCAGGTCCTCCCAGCCCACGGTGGCCCGCGACGAGGCCCGACCGCCCAGGTTCGCCGGGGTGTCCAGGGCCAGCATCTGTCCGGCGGCGATGACGCCGACCCGGTCGGCGAGGTGCTCGGCCTCGTCGAGGTAGTGCGTAGTGAGCAGGATGGTCGTGCCGCCATCGGCGAGCGAGCCGATCAGCCCCCAGAAGTCGCGCCGGGCCTGCGGGTCGAACCCGGTGGTGGGTTCGTCAAGGAACAGCAGCTCCGGCGCACCGACGATGCCGAGGGCGACGTCGAGCCTGCGCCGCTGGCCTCCGCTGAGCCGGCTGATCCGGTCGTTCGCCTTGTCACTCAGCCCGACCGCGTCCAACACCTCGTCGACGTCTCTGGCCCGCGGATAGACCTTGGCGGTGCTGGCGAGCGCCTCGCGCGCTGTGAGCAGGTCGAGGCCGGTCGACCCCTGGAGAACCATCCCGATCCGGCTGCGCCAGCCCAGTCCCGCGGTCTGAGGGTCCTGCCCCAGCACACTGACGTCGCCCCCGTCGCGACGGCGGAACCCCTCGAGGATCTCCACAGTCGTCGTCTTGCCGGCCCCGTTGGGGCCGAGGAGAGCGAACACCTCACCGGCCTCGATCTGCAGGTCGACCCCGTCCACGGCGGCCTTGCCGGCATACACCTTTCGCAGTCCGCTGACCTCGATGGGTGCAGCCATGCGCCTCAGTCCCCTCGTCCGACGCGCGACTCAGGTCACGCCAAGCCGAGCTCGTCGAGCCCGTACACGAAACGGTACTCAAGTCCGGCCGCGGCGAACCTCTCCGCTGCGCCCGTCGCCCGGTCGGCGATGGTGGCGACGGCCACCACCTCGGCTCCCGCGTCGCGGGCCGCGTTCGCCGCCTCGAGCGGCGACGCACCGGTGGTCGAGGTGTCCTCCACGATCAGCACCCGGCGGCCGGCGATCGAGGGTCCTTCGATCCGCTGCTGCAGCCCGTGGGCCTTGCCTGCCTTGCGCACCACGAACGCGTCGGTACGCTCGCCCGCGGCTGCCGCGGCATGAAGCATCCCAGTGGCCACCGGGTCCGCGCCGAGCGTCAGCCCGCCAACGGCGGCGAACTCGAGGTCCTTGACCAGGTCGCGCATGACGAGGCCGACCAGTGGGGCCGCTTCGCCGTCGAGGGTGATCCGGCGCAGGTCGACGTAGTAGTCCGCCTCACGGCCCGAGGACAGTGTCACTCGGCCATGCACAATGGCCTTCTGCTTGACGATCTCGAGGAGGCGGGCACGGGCGGCAGCGATGTCGGTCACGGTTCGTCAGCCTAGCCAGCCGCGGACCGGACGAGCGACGCGATTCCCAGCGCCAGCTAGCTCTTGGGGCGGTGCACGGTCCGCGCACGCTTGCGGACCAAGGACCGGGGCAGGACGCGAAGCGCGGCGACGGCCAGCTTGTACTGAGCGCCCGGCACGGAGACGACCTTGCCCTTGGCGACGTCAGCCAGGCAGTCACGGACGAGCCGGTCCGCGTTGAGCCACACGAACCCCGGTAGACGCGACATGTTCAGGCCAGCGCGGTCGTGGAACTCGGTGCGCGTGAACCCCGGACACAACGCCGTGGCCGTCACCCCGGATCCGGCCAGCTCACTGGAGAGCCCTTCGGTGAACACGGTGACGAAGGACTTCTCGGCGGAGTACGGCCCGGCCGTGATGTACGACGCGACCGATGAGACGTTGACGATGGCACCGTGGCCTCGTTGGCGCATGGCGTTGGCCCCGGCGTGCGAGAGCACCAGCACCGCCCGGCACAACACGTCGAAGACGGTCTCCTCCTCGGCGATGTCGTTGTCGAGGAAGCGCTTCTTCAACGAGTAGCCCGCGTTGTTGACCAGGAGGTCGACCGGTCGTGCCTGGTCAGCGACTCGCTCGGCCACCTTGCCGGTGTCGGCGCGGTCACTGAGGTCAGCGACCAGGATCTCGGTCGAGACGCCGTACTTGGCGCGGAGCTCGTCCGAGACGTTCTCCAGCCTCGCGCGGTCTCGGGCGACGAGCACGACATCGTGGCCGCGCTCGGCGAGCTGATGGGCGAAGGACAGTCCAATGCCGGCGGTGGCTCCGGTGACGAGGGCAGTGCTCATGAGGGCACTCTAGGTCGTCACCCCTAGGCTGGGCCGGTGCGTATTGCGACCTGGAACGTCAACTCCATCCGCTCACGCATCGATCGCGTCGAGGGTTGGCTGCAACGCAGCGACATCGACATCCTGTCGATCCAGGAGACGAAGGCGACCGACGCGCAGTTTCCCTTCGACCGGTTTCGGGCGCTGGGGTACGAGGTGGCCCACCACGGGCTGAACCACTGGAACGGGGTGGCCATCCTCTCGCGGGTGGGGCTCAGCGATGTCGAGCCGTCCTTCGCCCAGGCCCCCGCCTGGGGTGAGCCCGCCACCGTCGAGGCGCGCGCGCTGACCGCCACGTGTGCCGGCATACGGATCACCTCGGTGTACGTGCCCAACGGTCGCCGCATCGACGATCCACACATGACGTACAAGCTCGCCTGGCTCGCCCAGCTGCGTCACCACGCCGCACAATGGGCCGCCAGCGGCCAGCCCGCGGCGATCATGGGCGACTGGAACATCGCGCCGCAGGACGAGGACGTCTGGTCGATGGAGTACTACCTCGACAAGAGCCATGTCTCCCCACCCGAGCGAGCCGCGTTCCAGGCGATCCTCGACGCCGGGTACGTCGACGTGGTCCGCCCGCACGCACCGGGACCCGGCACGTACACCTACTGGGACTACACCCGGCTGGCCTTCCAGAAGCGCCGTGGCATGCGGATCGACTTCATCCTCGGCTCCGAGGCGTTCGCGGCCCGGGTCATCGGCGCCGCCATCGACCGGGAGGAGCGCAAGGGGCAGGGCGCGTCCGACCATGCGCCCGTGGTCGTGGAGGTGCAGGACTGATGGCACGCACGTTCACGGTGGCGGCTCCGGACGGCGCGATGCTGAGGGTCCAGGAGTTCACCCCTGATACCCAACGCGATCAGACCCGTCCCACGGTCATCCTCGCGCATGGGTGGACGTTGACCCGGAAGTCCTGGCTGCCGGTCGTCGAACGGCTCGTGGCCGACGGGTTGCGCGTGGTCGCCTATGACCAGCGCGGTCACGGTGGTTCGAGCCCGTTGCGGGGCAGGGCCAGCGTCCGCGCGCTCGGTGACGACCTGGCCGCGGTGCTCGGGGTGGTCGCGCCGAGCGGTCCGGTCGTGCTGGGTGGCCACTCGATGGGTGGCATGACCGTGATGGCGTATGCCGGCCTGCACCCGGAGGAGTTCGCCTCCCGAGTGGTGGGCGTCGTGCTCGTGTCCACCTCGGCGGGGCAGCTGCGCAGCGCGCTGCGATCGGTGGAGGCCCGGGCGATGTCCCTGGCCGCGCGACTGCCACGGATTCCCGTGGGCCGCCTGGTGACCACCCGCGGGCAACGGCACCTGTTGTTCGGGGTGGATCCCGACCCCGAACAGGTGCGCCTCACCCGCGACCAGGTCGCCAGCACCAGCCTGCCGACGATGGGCCGCTTCTTCGCCGCCTTGAACGAGCACGACGAGGCCGAGGCGCTGGCGCAGTTCGCCGGCGTCCCCACGGTCATCCTGGTCGGGGACCGCGACAAGCTCACCCCGCCGCGGCACTCGCGCCTGCTCGCCGAGCTGGTGCCCGACGCCGAGCTCGTCGTCCTGCCCGGCCGCGGTCACATGCTGGGCTACGAGGCCACCGCCGAGGTCGTCGCGGCGTTCGGCTCAGTGCTCGACGCGGCGCAGGCCGAGCCCCGCTGAGGCCAGCGCGCCCAGGGATGCGGCGACCGCCGCTCCCAGGAACACCGTCTGCACCTGCACCACGCCGGCGGCCACGAGGGCGCCGGTGTCGCCCTGGTTCGGCAGCGCCGCCACGGTGTCGTAGTACCGGTGCAGGCCGATAGCCGTGAGCAGGGCCAGCCCCACCACCATGCCGACCATGCGCGCCACGACGACCAGCGCACTGGCCGTCGCGTGGGCGTCTGCCGCGGTGTTCGCCAGGGCAGCGTTGTTGACCGGGGCGACCGCGAGCCCGATGCCCAACCCCACCGCGACGAGCGCCACGGTCGCCAGGGGTGAAGCCAGGGAGCCCTGCCCCCACCGGCTCATCGCGACCAGACCGACGGCGGCGACCACGAGACCGCAGCCGCTGACCAGGCCGTCCCCCAGGCGATGCAGCGACCAGCCGCCCACCAGGGCTCCCACCGGCACGGCGACCAAGAACCGCACGAGCACGAGGGCTGCCACCGTCTGGCTCGAGGTGTAGGTCAGCCGGGCGAGCACCGGGACGTCGACGACGACCGCGACGAGGGCGGCGCCGGCCAGCAGGCTGGTCAGCAGGGCCGCACCAGCCCGACCCCGCAGCGCTCCCCGCGCGACCAGGGGTTCGTCGGCAGTCCGATGCCTCCAGAGGTAACCCCCCAACGCGAGGGCGCCGACCGGGAGCAGCAGCCAGCCGACGCGCCCCACGACCTCGCGCTGGGGGTCGCTCGCGGCGAACGTCAGGACGACGCACCCGAGGCTGAGCCCTAGCAGCACGGCCCCCGGCAGGTCGGCTCGCCGCAGAACCGGCCACGCCCGAGGCGCGGTCGTGCCCAGCCACAGCAGGGCCAAGGCCAGGGCGGCCACCCCAATGGGCGTCGCCAGCCGGCTCGTGGCGTGGCCGAACGGCACGAACGGCAGCCCGAGGGTCACGTCTGTGACCAGCCGGAAAGGGGCCGACAGTGCCAGGGCACCGGTCGCGAGCGCCAGCACCCCCAGAGCCAGCGGTATGCCGCGGGGCCGGCGCGGCGCCCCGCCACCGATGACGAGCACGGCCACCGCCAGCACCAGTCCGGCGGCGAAGTTGACCCAGAAGATCGTTCGCCACCCCGACACGGCCAAGATGGCCGCCCCGAACACCGGACCCAACACGCTGCCCAGCTCCTGCACCGCGCCGACGACGCCCAACGGCATACCCCGCCTTCCGGGAGGCCACAGGTCCGCCACCAGGGCGAGCGTGGCTGGCACCAAGCCGCCGCCGCCCACCCCTTGCAGCACCCGGCCGGTGACCAGGACTGGGAGCTCGACGGCCAGGGCGGTGATCGCCGAGCCCAAGGCGAAGATGCATAGGCAGACGACCAGGATCCGTTGTCTCGCAGCGAGATCGGCGAGCCGTCCGATGAGCGGCAGCACAGCGATGTAGCCGAGCAGGAAGCCCGAGATGATGGGGGTGGCCTTTTGCAGCGCGTCGACTCCGAGACCGACGCCGGTCATCATGTCGGTGAGCGCCAGGACGACCACATAGGTGTCCGCAGCGGCGAGGGCCACGGCCACCGAGGCCGTGGCCAGCAGGGCCTTAGGGGCGGGTGATCGCAACGGGCTGGGCCAGCCTCTGCACGCGCAGGGTGTAGGTCGAGGTGGAGCCGGCGTAGAACGGCCCCTTGAGAACGACACTGCGCAGGTCGCCACCGGGGTCGGTCAGCCCATAGGTGACGGTGAAGGTGCCCGTGCGGTCGCCGATGACGAGCAGGTCCGCGACGGCGGTGCCGGGCAGCGTGCCCGTGATGGTGCTCAGGACGTCCGCGCCGTCACGCACCGACGGGCCGGCCGCAAGATGGGCGGTCCGGCCGATCAGGCTCGTGATCCCGGTCTGGGTGCTGAACAGCTGGGCGGGGTTCGGCGCCCCGTAGGTCTTGGGGTCGATCTTGACGTAGCCGGGCGTGAAGAACTTCATGTAGACGTCCTTGTCGACGGCGATCACCTCGACGGTGCCCGTCACGCCTGAGACGGTGGCGTTGAGGGTGCCCTTGAAGGACGGCGGGTTGAACAGTCCGGTCCCCCTGCCACCGGAGACCCCGACCGCCTTGCCCGGCAACCCGGACGACTCCACGGAGAGGCTGACCGCCGGGCTCTGCTCCAGCCGCTGGCGAGCTGTGGCGAGCCGTTGGGTGGGCGGCGCCTGCTTGGCAGGGGACGTACTGCTGGAGCACGCCACCAGTGTGAGCGCGGCCAACGCTGCGACCCCCGCGGCGGCAAGCTTCGGCACGACCGCACGTTTCCTCACAGACATGGCACCACGGTAGTTGGGCGCGAGGTGGGCTACGGGAGGCCGGGCCGATCTAGTCGACCGAGTCCGGGGTGGCCTCGTGCCCGGGCCGGCCCGGGGTTCGCCGCGCCGCCTTCATCTCTGCCTCGTAGACGTGCGGCCGGCCGGCCATCAGCTCGTCGCGCACCAGCTTCTGGATCCGCTGGAAGTCGGCGTAGTAGCCCGCGTCGAACTCCTCGATGACCTGGAACGTCCAGCGCCCCTGCAGGACGTTCCGACCGACCATCTCGCGGTCGATGGTGTCGGCGAGCTCCTCGTGACCTGCCTTGCGTAACAGGTCAACGGCCTCACCGAGGGCGAGGTCGGCCGTGCCGACGAGGCGGTGCGCGGCATACAGCTTCCCGCGCACCTCCTCGATGCACTCGAACGCCTCACTGACCTTGCCGGCTGCCTCGACCGTGGCGTCGCTGACGCCCTGCGGCCGGCGGTCGATTCCCTCCGTGGCACTCCCCATAGCGGTCAGTGTGGCCTCAGGTGCGGGGCTGCACCACCAGCATGTCGGCTACGTCATCGAGATCGACGAGCACGGTCGAACCGTCATGCACGCTGCCCGACAGCACCGCCTTCGCGAGCCGGTCACCGATCTCCTTCTGAACGAGGCGCCGCAAGGGCCGAGCCCCGTATGCCGGGTCAAAGCCGGTGATCGCCAACCACTCGCGGGCCGCCTCGGTGACTTCCAGGGTGATCCGCCTGTCGTGCAGCCGCGCAGCGAGCTCGCGGACCTGCAGCTCGACGATCTGACCGAGCTCGGTGGACGTGAGCGGGTCGAAGATGACGATCTCGTCGAGGCGGTTGAGGAACTCGGGCTTGAAGCTCGAACGCACCATGCCCATCACCGCATCGCGCTTGACCGCCTCCTCCATCGTCGGGTCGACGAGGAACTGGCTGCCCAGGTTGCTGGTCATGACGAGGATGACGTTGCGGAAGTCCACCGTCCGGCCTTGGCCGTCCGTCAGCCGGCCGTCGTCCAGCACCTGCAGCAGGATGTCGAAGGTCTCGGGATGGGCCTTCTCGACCTCGTCGAACAACACCACCGAATACGGGCGCCGACGCACGGCCTCGGTGAGCTGGCCGCCCTCCTCATACCCGACATAGCCCGGAGGGGCACCGATGAGGCGCGCGACCGAATGACGCTCGGCATACTCGCTCATGTCGATGCGGACCATGGCCCGCTCGTCGTCGAAGAGGAAGTCGGCCAGGGACTTCGCCAGCTCGGTCTTGCCCACGCCCGTCGGGCCGAGGAACAGGAACGACCCGGTGGGCCGGTTGGGGTCGGACAGGCCGGCGCGTGAACGTCGAACCGCGTCGCTGACGGCCTGGACGGCCCGCTCCTGTCCCACCAGCCGGGCACCGATGATCGACTCCATGCTGAGCAGCTTCTCGGTCTCACCCTGCAGCAGCCGACCCGCGGGAATCCCGGTCCAGGCGCTGATGACCTCGGCGATGTCGTCCGCGCCCACCCGCTCCTTGACCATGAGCTCGGCATTCCTGGCGGACGCCCGCTCGTCGGCATCGGCCGCGGCGAGCTGCTGGTCCAGCTCGGGGATCTCGCCGTAGAGCAGCCGCGAGGCCTGCTCGTAGTCACCCTCGCGCTGGAGCTTGTCGGCCTGGGTGCGCAGGTCGTCGAGACGCGCCTTGAGCTCGCCCACCCGGTTGAGACCCGACTTCTCGGACTCCCAGCGGGCGTTGAGGGCCGCGAGCTGCTCGGACTTGTCGGCGAGGTCCTGGCGCAGCCGCTCGAGTCGCTCGGCCGACGCCTCGTCGGTCTCCCGCGCCAGATGCAGCTCCTCCATCCTGAGGCGGTCGACCGCGCGCCGGAGCTCGTCGATCTCGACCGGGCTGGAGTCGATCTCCATCCGGAGCCTCGACGCCGCCTCGTCGACGAGGTCGATCGCCTTGTCGGGCAGTTGCCGCCCGCTGATGTAGCGGTGGGACAGCGTCGCGGCCGCGACCAGCGCCGAGTCCTCGATCTCCACCTTGTGGTGGGCCTCGTACCGCTCCTTGAGACCGCGCAGGATGGCGATGGTGTCCTCGACCGAGGGCTCACCGACGAAGACCTGCTGGAACCGGCGCTCGAGGGCGGCGTCCTTCTCGATGTGTTGGCGGTACTCGTCGAGGGTCGTGGCGCCCACTAGCCGGAGCTCGCCACGAGCGAGCAGCGGCTTGAGCATGTTGCCGGCATCCATGGCGCCCTCACCGGTGGCCCCGGCGCCGACGACGGTGTGCAGCTCGTCGATGAACGTCACGATCTGCCCGTTGCTGTCCTTGATCTCCGCCAGCACGGCCTTGAGCCGCTCCTCGAACTCACCGCGGTACTTGGCTCCGGCCACCATCGCCCCGAGGTCGAGGCTGATCAGGCGCTTCCCGCGCAGCGACTCGGGGACGTCGCCGTCGACGATGCGCTGGGCGAGGCCCTCGACCACGGCGGTCTTGCCGACGCCGGGCTCGCCGATCAGGACGGGGTTGTTCTTGGTGCGCCGCGACAGGACCTGCACGACCCGGCGGATCTCAGCGTCGCGCCCGATGACGGGGTCGAGCCGGCCGTCGCGGGCCATCTGGGTGAGGTCCGTGCCGTACTTCTCCAGAGCCTCCGAGGTGGCGTCGGGGTTCTCTGTGGTGACCTTGTGGCCACCGCGAAGCTGGGGGATCTGCGCCTCGACAGCTTTGGCGTCGATCGTGCCGACACCCTTCAGGGCACCCTTCTCGATGAGCGCGAGCAGCAGGACGTCCGTGGACAGGAAGGTGTCGCCCATGGCCTGCATCAGGGTCTGCGCGTGCTGCAGCACCTGGAGGGTCTGCTGACCGAACCCGGGAGCCTGGACCGAGGCGCCCGATGTGCGGGGCAACGACGCGAGGGTATGCCGTGCGGCCCGCGCGACTGCCTCGGTGGTGGTGCCACCTGCGGCGAGCAAGGCGGGAGTCGTGGTGTCGGGCTGCTCGGCCAGCGCCAGCACGAGGTGGGCCGGGGCGATCTCGGGGTTGCCGCTGGCTTGTGCCTCACGCTGCGCGAGGGCCAGCGCCTCCCCCACCTTGGTGGTGGGTTTGAGCTCCATTCGGGGCGGTCTCCTGGTGTGTTGGTGGTGCGGGTCTCGTCCAAGCCAACCCGCACAAAGTTGAGTGTATTCCGCTCAACTTTTCAGCACCACTCTACTCAGTCGCGAGAACGCGGCTCCGGGTCGTACCAACCGCCGTGCTCCTTGACCAGAGCCTCGAAGCGCTCCCGCAGGCCACCTTCGACCGCACCGCTCTCGTCCGCGACCATGTCCTCACGGACGTACACGCCCCACTCGTGGTCCTCGGAGTCGTCCTCCCCCGCCAGTGCCTCGCGGATCACCCGGATCTCGCTGAAGCCCTCGTCCGCCAGGTCGGCGGCAACGTCCTCGGCGGTGTCCTTGTCGGGGAAGACCATCAAGTGCTCACTCATGGAGGCGAGTATGCCGCCCGCGGCTAGCGCACAGTGATGGTGGCGTGCCAGGAGCGGCCCGGTGCGACGGCGGTCAGCTGGTAGCTGCCTGGCCTGGCGAAGCGGTACGCGGCAACGGTGGTGCCCCGCAGGGCAGTCAGTGGTGCGCTGACCCTGGTTGCCCCGCCGGCCGGGCCGGCGACCCCAGAGGCGGACCATCGGTCCGCGGGTGCCGTCGTTGCAGCCTTGAGCACCACCAGGACACTGGTCCCTGGATGGGCGCAGTAGTTGCCCGTATCGGCCTGGGTGAGAGCACCGTTGAGCGCTGGCACGTCACTGGGCGGAAGGCCCACACAGGTCGACGGCTGCGTCGACAGGTGCGGCGCGGAGGTGCTCTGGGCGGTGGTGCCGCCAGCTGAGCATCCGGACAGGGGCAGCAGGGCGGTGGTGGCGCCCACGGCAAGCGTGGAGCGCCACCACCCTTTCCTGATTGTGAGGATCATCGAGGAGGTGGTCAGCCCTGGTTGGTTGAGGAGTTGTAGAACAGGTCGCAGCCGCCGGTGTTGCTGTTCTTGTCGTTGCTGTACAGGCTCTGGACGGCGAAGTTGGTCCCGTTCAGGTTGACGATTCCGGAGACTCCGTAGGACCAGGCGCACTTGTCGCCGTTCTCGCCACCGGTGGTGGTGTCCGCATCATCGCGCCACGCCTCCAACGTGCTGGGCAGTGCGTCGGTGACGGTCTCGCCGTACTCGTGGCCGCCAACGATGGTGACGCCCTCGGTGGCGGAGTTCACCCCGGAGCTGCCGGTGCCGACGTACCCCGAGCCGCAGGCTGTCCCGGCATCGGGGATGTAGGGCAGGTTGGTGTAGGTGATCGGCTGGCCGTTGACGCTGGTGCTGTCGTGCCAGGCGCAGTACTGAGTCCCGAAGCCCGACGGGGTGACCCCGTGCGGCGAGGCGACGACGATCTGCACGTTGGCGCCCGAGACACCGAAGTGGCTAGCTGCACGCTGCGCCTCGGCTGCGATCTGCGAGGTGGAAGCCCGCCGCGGAGAGCTCACGCCGTTGTCCACCCACGTGCCGCCCAGGGGGCTGGACGCCGGGTGCCCCGCATGCGTTCCCGATGTGCCGCAGATGACCGTACCGACGGCGACGCCGGAGCAGTACTGGGTCGTCGAGGTTGACCAGTTGTCGCCGGCTCCGTACAGACTCGAGATGAACTTGGTGTAGAGCGGTGCCACGCCGGACGGGTCCGTCGTCGGCAGACCATTGGTCCCCGCCGAGCCCCACTGGTTGCCGTAGAACACGACGTAGACCTTGGGCGCCGTCTGCACCTGACCACCGTGGTAGGTCATCTGCTCGGAGGCCAGAGTCGCCGTCTGGGCGGTCCTGCTGTTCGCTGCTGCGTGCTGCGTGCGCATCGCGGCGCCATGCTTGAGCAGCTCGTTGCTGTTCACCCCGTTCGATGCGAGCGCTGGAGACCCAGCGGCCACGAGAGCGGAGGCCATGCCTACTGCGGCCAGAACCTTCGAAGCTTTCACAAATCGCTCCTTCGTCAAGCCGACGGTTCCGAGATGATGAGCCGTCCGGCAACCAGGCGGCGGGTGCGCCGCGCGAGCAGCAGCCTGATGGGACGCAACCTGACAACGCGAGAGTCTTGGCCAAACAATGAACAGGAAATGGCCACCGCAATAACCGTCGGGGCCGTCACGGAGCTGCGGGTCGGTCGGGGTTGGGAGGGTACGTGCTGACCACCATCGAGGTGATCTGGTCGCAGCGTGATGTGCAGCTGCTGCTGGCGTTGTCAGCTTGCGTGACCGCCGGGGTGGCCGCCGGTCTGGCGTCCCGCGGCCGGGCCTGGGTCACCCGGGCCGCGTTCACCTCGGCGTGCGGGTTGATCGTGTCTGTGACGCTGAACCCAGGCTTTGGCCTGTCCCCAGACCCGGCGGGCCGACTGCGCCAATGCTGGCGCGGGCTGACCTCCGCGGCCGTCGTGCGGGAGGCGTTCATCAGCCCCGGTGGCGCATTGAACGTGGCGCTCTTCGTCCCGTTCGGCGTGCTGGCATATGTGATGTTCCGCAGGGCCGTTGTCACTGTCGCGGCCGCAGCGATTCTCTCGATGGGGATCGAGCTGACACAGGTGTTCCTGGTGGCTCACGACTGCTCGTCGGTGGACTGGCTATCGAACGTGACTGGCGGCGTCATGGGGACTGTGGTTGGCGCGGTGGCGGTTCGGCTTCGACGGACATCGCCGACCGTGTCCCTAGCGGACGCACAACCCGAGGACCCCTAGCCAGTAGCGGTGAGATCCCCCGCCCTCAGTTCCCGGCCCAAGTCAATGCAGTTCGCGGTGCCGGCACTGTACGCAGCGGTGGCCATGGGGAACCCCCGCCACTGAGTCGAACCAGCAGGAATGGGTAGGTGATGAAGTCCGCCCCTGCCGAGAACTCCAGACTTCGGTGGGTCAGGGTTGTGGCCGCGACGGGCCGATCGTCCACCCGCACGTTGTCCTCGCCCCAGACCAAGGTCTTCAGTTCCTCGGACAAGAATCCCAGGCCCCGTCCGGGGTCGACACCGGCCAGCGAGGCGATGTCGTCGTGGCCCAGGCAAGAGATGAGGGCGCTGACCCGGCCAAGGCGTGACACGACGACGGGGTCAGTGTGACCGGGTACTGGCCCATGCGCGGCCGTCATCAGGCCGAGCTTTGCCCCACGGAAGGTTCCCCACCACGGCTGCATGGGTGGACGAAGTTCACCATCGGGGATGCCGTCTGCGGCATCGAGGGTAAAGACGCGATCCACGGTGTCCTCTAGATCGGGGTGGTCTCGCATTTGCATTGGTTGGAGCACCGAGGCCCCGTTGTTCTCGGCGTACGCACGTCACCGAGTCGCCGTTGAAGGCGGTAACGCGAACCACTGGGTGGTGGACTCCGGGCAGACCCGCTGCGAGCGCCGAGGAACCGTCAGCTGGTGGGGCGCCAGACGACGAGCGCCTGGTTGCGGGTGACCCGGGGACGCTCGCCGGCCCGAACCGCATACACGTCACCGGCCGGACCCACCGCGAAGACGCGAGAGCTCTGGCCGGAGGCGGCCGCGCGGGTGTGCTGAAGCTCTGCCGCGAGCTCGGAAACGCGGGACTGCAGGGCGCGCACCTGGTTCTCCAGCTCGAGGACGCGCTGGATCCCGGCGAGGCTGACGCCC
>DASYGI010000289.1:0-8686 GCA_035999925.1 Pedococcus sp. | reverse complement strand
AGGCCGGTGGCCTTCTCGAAGCTGGTGTAGACGGCGACCATCGGCGGCTTGCTCACGGTGCCGAACCCGCTGCTGTTGGTCCGGTCGTACACCACGCTGCCGGACCAGACGTCCTCGTTCGCGTCGGTCGAGATCGCCAGCGGTTGACGCTTCCAGTGCACCAGATCGGTGGAGGTGGCGTGACCCCAGGAACCGTTGCCGGCCGTCGTTCCGTACGGGTTGTATTGATAGAACAGGTGATAGACGCCATCGCGGTAGATCAACCCGTTCGGGTCGTTCATGAAGTTCTGCGCTGAGGTGTAGTGGTAGACCGGTCGATACGGGTCGTCCGCAGCAGCCGCCGCCGCAGTCCCAAACGGCAACAGAACGAACGCCAAGACCACGCACACAATCGGCGCGACTCGCGACTTCAACAGGCGGGTGGTTCGCACGACGGCCTACCTCGGCTCGAAATACGGCTGACAACGTTGTCTCCGACCCTGTCAAATTGGAAGCGGAGGCGCGGTGTGCCGGAACGGTAACGCGCGTAACTAAGATGTGGCAAGGTCCGTCTCATGCTGTTTCGTGAGCCCTCGTGACCAACCCTGTTCGTGGCGCCCGGATGCAGGACATCGCCCGCCACGTCGGGGTCTCCCGTGCCGCGGTGTCGTTCGTGCTGAACGACCGCGCCGACGCCCGGGTGTCGGAGGCGACCCGGGAGCGAATCCTGCGTGCCGCGCGGGAACTCGGCTATCGACCGAACGCCCGGGCGCAAGCGTTGGCCGCCCGACGCTCCGGGCTGCTGGGCCTGGTGACCGAGATCGTGACGAGCTCGTTCGCTCCCGGGGTGGTGCGAGGGGCGCAGGACGCGGCCTGGGATGCTGGGACGTTCCTGTTGATCGCCGCCAGCGAGGGCAACCCGGCGATGGAGGCCCACGCCGTCGAGCGCCTCCTTCAACAGCGAGTGGAAGGACTGATCTTCGCCTCGGGGGCACATCAGCAAATAGCCGTGCCACCCGCCGCCGCGGAGGTCCCGAGCGTGCTGCTGCACTGCTTCGACGCCGACGGCCGCTTGCCGTCGGTGCTGCCCGATGAGGTGGGCGGGGGGTACACCGCCACACGCCGCCTGCTGCAGGCCGGGCACCGGCGGATCGGGCTGGTCAACCTAGAGGCACATACGGTGGCGGCCCGGGGACGGTTGTCGGGGTATACCAAGGCGCTGGGGGAAGCGGGCCTGGCGGTTGATCCGGAACTGGTCACGCACGCACCGGCCACGTCGGTCGGGGGTTACGAGTCGGCGGCGAACCTGCTGGACCGACGAGACCCGCCCACGGCACTGTTCTGCTGCACCGACCGGATGGCGATGGGCGCCTACGACGCGATCAAGGAACGCGGTCTATACATCCCGACCGATGTCGCCGTGGTCGGGTTCGACAATCAAGAGATCATCGCCGGCTACCTGCGACCAACGCTGACCACCGTGGAGCTGCCGTTCCAGGAGATGGGCACACGATCCGTCGATCTGCTGGTAGCGGCTCTCGCCGGAGAAGATGTCCCGCCGATCACCGTCGTGGCCTGCCCCCTGATCGAGCGGAACTCAGTATGAGGCGACAGCGGCCGCTCGACTGCCACGGACACAGGTAGCCTCCAGGACCCGGGCACCTCGTCGCGCAGAATCGACAGATGACCTCAATACCGGCGATCGCGAACTTCCTCCGTACGCCCTCGATTCGGCTGCCCAACGGGGCCAAATAGTTGCGTCTAAGTGGGCGGTAGGGGTCACCTTCGAGACGCCGCCCCTGGTGGTGGGGGCGGGTTGGACGCTCGTGCGTCGGTGAGTGCTGGGGGAGTGCGTCTAGTTAGCGGCGTGGTAGCCCTCTTGGACGCCGGCAGGACGCGGCCGCGGTCGGAGAGTTAGTGGCTGTTGGCGCGGCCCAGTGCCGGATCTTCGCGAGTTGGTCGCGCTCTGCGCTGGAGCTGGTGCGGCGGTGCCGGGTCGTCGGCCGCCGGTCTTGCGGGCGGCGCTGGTGTTAGGGCTGGAGGGCCTTAACCGTCTTGTCGACGTTCTTCTTGGACAGGTCGATCTCTTAGTGGTGCCGTTGAAGCTGAAGGTCACGGTCTCGTCGGCGCTCCCGCCGTCGATGTCATCGGTCAGGGTCGGTGATCGCCCGTGAGGACAAGCCGATGCACTCCTTCAGTCGTTACCAGTTGGGCCAGGGTTGGGTGTGTCGGGTATCGGGCGCAGGTCCAGGGGTGGCCGCCCCGACACGAGGACTCGCCAACGGTCGCCGCTGCTCTACTTGTCTAGGCAGGACGCGGCGCTGCGCTCGCCGCATACTGGGTTGCGCTGCACGGTTGGCATCGACGCGCGGCGTTCCTGAGCCGTAGTTCTCTCACGGGTCCGCCTCACGCGCGTCGCAGGACGCGTCGCTGGTGCTTTCACGGGCGTCGTGCCGGTCCGCGAGGAGTCCGCAACTGCGCAGCTCCCGGTCAGCTGTTGTCATCCCCAGCCAACAACATCGCCGCAGGTCACAGGCTTGAACAGACGAGAACCAACATCAGCCGTCCCTGCGGGCATGTACTGGATCAACGATCCGTTGGGGAACATCGCGGCCTGCGTCAGCTTAGGTCAATGCTCAGGATGTGTGTACCTAACGGACAAGTCCCCCTCCGGACACTCTTTACGCCTCTGACCTGGGGTTATGTACAAGCGTTCGAGGTCCCACTCGTATTGAACCCCCCACACCTTTGGCTCACATTTCGAGACGCACGTCTCGTCCAAGGCCCCCGATCACCGCGCACAGCTGGTTGACTCCCGTCGCACCCGATCCCGATGGCTCACCTTTGAGGTGCGTGCCCTGGACGGCCCCGCAGCGTTGGCGCTCTGGAGGCAACTGGGATCACCTTGTGGTCCGTTCGTCCGTAGACCAGCGCGCGGGTCCCAGGCGCTAGAGCGGCTTAGTGCCCGTAGACGACGCGCGTTGGCGCGCCTACCCTCGGTGGCGACCGACGCGGAGGTGGCCGCGACTCTCGGTCTCCCACTGGGCATCGCCACGAGTCGCGTCCGGGACGGCCTGACCAGACTCAAGCAACATCGCCCCCTTCGCTGGGGCCTGCAGATGCGCTGGGGCCTGCAGATGCGCTTGTCGCAGGGCGTGGATGCGCATGCTGGACTCGCGCCAGAACGACGGTCTTCAGCCGGGAGGTGAGGTGAACTCGGCGACGAGCCTCTCGTGGAACTCTGGTTCGGCGAGGACGACGACGTCGTCACCGGCTCGCAGCTGAGTGCTCCTTTGGACGGTGACCAACTGGGCGTCGCGGACCACGATGCTGATCCAGATGTCTCCGATGTTGTCGGCGAGGTCCTGGATGGTGGCGCCGTCCGCAGTGGAGCGGGCCGCTACGCGGAGGCGGTGGACACCGTCGGGCTCCTCGCGTAGCCGGACGCCCAGGGTCCACGGCTCGAGCTCGGTGGTCCGGCTGGGTAGTTTCAGGAGATGTACCACGGCGGGGACCAGGCTGCCCTGGGCCAGTACCGAGAAGGTGACGACCACGACGACGATCCCGTAGAGCCGTTCGGCGTCGGGAACGTGTGCGGCGCGAAGGGTCTCGCCGAGCAGGATGGGGACGGCACCCTTCAGGCCGGCGAAGAGGATGAACGCCAGCTCGTTGGGGCGCAGGTTCGCCGGCAGGAGGCACAGGCCGGCGGCGAGGGGCCGGATGACTACTGCTAGCCCGAGCCCGAGGACCAGGCCGGGGATCCACACGTCGGGGCGGGCGACGACGGTCAGGTCGACGGTGAGGCCGAGGACGAGGAACGCGACGATTTCGCCGAAGCTGGCCAGCGCGGAGTGGAACCGTTGAACCTCGCGTTTGTAAGGGGCCCCTGGGTCTCCGAGCAGGATTCCGGCGACGAACACGGCGAGGAATCCGGAGCCGTGCGCCAAGGTGGCGATGCCGTACAACGCGATGGCGCAGAAGACGCTGCGCAGCGGGTAGAGCGCTTCGTTGGGAAGCGGGACGCGGCGGGTGAACCACAACAGACCCCAGCCACCGAGCACTCCGACCGCGCCGCCAACCACCATCTGCACGACGAAGGTGGTGGCGACCTCGCCGGCCCCTTGCCAGCTCAAGGCGCCGGCCGCGAGCAGACTGGCCATCAGGGAGATGCCGACCGGATCGTTGGCCCCGGACTCGCCCTCGAGGATGGTGCCGCTTCGCCCGCGGATCTGTCGTTGTCCCAGCACCGAGAAGACGACAGCAGGATCGGTGGGGGCCACCGCGGTGGCCACCAGGATCGCCAGGTACCAGTCGATTCCGAACCCGAGATGGAGCAGCACCGCTCCGGCGGCTGCGGTCAGGAAGGTGCCGAGCAGGCCCACCGACGCGATCGGCAGCGCGGCCGCCCGGAACCGCCGCCACCCGATGTGCATTCCTCCGTCGAACAGGATCAGTACCAGAGCGATGGTGACGATGTGCTCCACGGTGACGACGTCGGGCATCCGGACAGACGGGAAGAAGGCCGCGACGGCGGCGGCGCCGACCAGCATCAGCAGCGGGGTCGGGATCCGGGTTCGCTCCGTGACCCGGTTCAGCAGGACCGCCGCCAGGGCAGCAGTGCTGGCCAGGAGCAGGGCCAGTGCGTAGCTGTCGGTGTCGTTCATGGCTCCCCGGCTGAGGTCGAAGGATCGTCCGCCGACCAGACTTCCCGGCACACCGCAGCCCACCCTAGACGTGATGTCACCTAGACGTGGCGCGGCGTCGAGCACCCTCAACGGCCAGTCATGACCTCAGCGACGTCGATGACCATGGATGGTCAGGCGGCGGGAGCTCGAGCCGCCGTGTCGTCACGAGGTCACCAGGCCAGTGCTAGCCCTACTGTGGAGAGAGCAGAGACCAGGAGAGATCATGTCGCAACCGCCGGCCGCCGGGCAGGGTGACCCCGCTGGGCGCACGAGCCTTGGCTCCCTCCCACCCCAGTTTGAGCCTGGCTGGGTCCGGCCCGCCCTGATCTTTCTGCTCGGCCTGTTGATGGGCACCTTGGTCATCGCAGGTAGCCGACCGCTGGTCAGCACCGGTACGCCTCGGACCGGCCCGCCAGGCAACTCCAGCGCCAACCCCAACTGCGACCTGGTGATCGCCGACTCGCAGCACGTTGCCGACCTCGCCGCCCGCGCCTCCGACGCCGCGCAACGACAGGACACCACCAGCCTGAACCGCCTGATCCAGGAGCTGAACGACGCCGAGAGCACCCTCGACCGCGACGCCCCGGGATGCCACCGCTGACCCTCCGGAGAGCCGACGTCTGCTTGGTGATGACCCCAGCCCGACCTCCCCGTGCTCGTTTAAAGACCGCGACGGGCGAGCGTCGGTCGTGACAGTGAACGTCCGGAAAGTCAGGAACGTGCTGATCGTCGGTGCCGGGATCGCCGGTTCCACTTTGGCCGTCCTCCTCGGTCGAAGGGGTGTCGCGGTGACCCTGGTCGAACACGCGGACGGCCAGCGCTCCAGCGGAGGTCCGGTCGATGTCCGAGGCGACGCGTTGGACGTGGTCACGTCGATGGGGCTGGTGCGAGCGCTGCGGTCGAAGGCGACGCACGTGAAGCGGCTGACCCTGGTCGGCCGGGACGGGAAGGTTGTCGGCTGGATCCCGACTCAGGTCAACGCCGACGCGATCGAGATCGCTCGCACTGACCTGGCCCGCATCCTGTTGGGTGCCGTCGACGACAGCGTCGAGTTGATCTACGGGGACACCATCGAGAGCCTGCACGATGACGGGAACGGCGTCGACGTCCAGTTCGCACGCTCCCCTTCGCGGCGGTTCGACCTGGTCGTCGGGGCCGACGGGGTGCACTCCAGGGTCCGGCGGATCGCCTTCGGCCCCGAACACCGGTACGTCTCGCCGCTGAACATGTACATCGCCACCGTCCCGCTCGACACCATGGCGCCCGACCCGCAAACCGTGTTCCTGCACAACCAGCCCGGCCGTGCCGCGCTGATTCATCCCACCACCGGACGCGAGGGGGCAGCCTTCATCTTCCGGCTCCCCCCGGTGGCCCGCGTCGACCCAATTCTGGATCGCCAACGGTGTCTCGACCTGTTGACGGGCGCATACAGCGGCATGGGGTGGCGAGTCCCGGAGATGCTCCAGCAGTTCCGCGCTGCGGACGACCTGTACTTGGACTCGATCGACCGGGTCCGGGTTGACACCTGGTCCCGAGGCTGCGTCGTCCTCGTAGGCGACGCCGCCGGATGTGTCAGCGTGTTCGGGGAAGGCTCCAGCCTGGCCATTGTCGGCGCCGCAGCCCTGGCGCAAGCGATCACTACCCAGACAGACCTCTCAGAGTGCATCAGACGGTACGAGATGTTGCAGCGCAAACGAATCAACGCCCGGCACCGCGGAACCGGCCTGACCGCACACTTCCTCATCCCCCGCAGCCACATCGGCGCCGGCATCCGGAACGGGGCGTTCAAGCTCTGGCCACGAATGGCGCCCAAGGCGGTCTGAATCGCCCCGGCGCGTCCAGGGACTCTGGCCTGGCCGGGTTTGACGGAGTCGAGGCGGCTTGATTCTTAGGCCACCGGGGCCGCACCGTCAGATCATGATTTACCAGGGAGGAATGGTGTTCGCGGTAGCAGGTACCTGGATCAGGGACGACGCGATGCGTTCGAGATAGAGCCAGGCCCTGCCTGACCTGGTGAACGGCGTGAGGCAGAACCCCGGTTTGATCCGAGGCTTCTGGGCGAACGACCTTGACGAACCCGAACGGAGCGTCACCTTCATCGTTTTGACACGGTTGATCAGGCTCGGGCATTCCGCGACGCGGTTGTAGCCAACGCGCGCAGGCAGACCCAGGTGCGCATGGGGTGAAGCGAGCTGCACATCCTTGAGGTTCACGCTGACCCGTAGGCGTTGCTGTCCTCTGCCACAGATGCGTCCCCAGGGCAACCGGTTGAAGCTGTGCGCAGGGAGCGCTCGCGGCGGAGTGGGTCACTTTCGGTCAACGACGGGACTGTTCGCTGAACGGTGGGTTCGGGCCCGGATCAAGTTGGGCAGGATGGTGGGCGAGCGGGCAACCTCCAGCTTCGACCCGAGCCATGCAACCACCGACATGCTGCCCGACGTGGGGCTCTCCTTCACCTGGGGGAGGCAGCGCAACAGCCAGGAGAACGCGACAGGATGACTATGGTCTCGCCGGAGCAACGACTGTTCCCCAGGTTGCCGGGAATGGTCTCCTACACGTACCGCAACGACTTCGCTAAGGACCTCGGAAAGACGCTCGACGAGATCAAACAGCTCGGGATCACCGACATGGAGTTCTCCAGTACGTTCGGTCACCGCGCCGAGCGCATCCGCCAGGAACTGGACGACCGCGGCATGGAGTGCTCCTCGTACGGGGTCGGGTACGTCGACCTGCAGAACAGTCTGAGGACGGTGATCGCCGACGCCTCGATGCTGGGTGCTTCGTTCGTCCGAGTCGCGTGGCTGCCCCATCGGGCTCCGTTCGGAGTGGTCCACGCGGAGGAGGCTGCGCTGACCTTCAACCGCGCCGGCCACGTGCTGCGTGACCATGGTGTGACCTTCTGTTACCACAACCACGGCTACGAGTTCGCGCCGCATGACAGCGGCACCTTGTTCGACCTGATCGTTCAACGCACGCACCCCGACGCGGTGAGCTTCGAGCTCGACGTCTTGTGGGCGCACTTCCCAGGACAGGACCCGGCACAGCTACTGGATCGGTATCCCGAACGCTTCCGGCTCATGCATCTCAAAGACCTGCGTCGAGGAGTCGTCGGTGACCTGACCGGACACACTCCCCCCGAGAACGACGTCGCGCTCGGGGAGGGCCAACTCGATCTGCCCAGGATTCTGCGCTCCGCGCGTGACACTCGGATCGACCACTACTACCTCGAAGACGAGAGCCCAGATTTCGCCCAGCAGGTCCCACGCAGCCTCGCTTACCTGGCTTCGCTCACTAGTTCGAGGTGACGGTCGAGGTGACGGTGGCAACCATGAAGCGATCAGGATCGTCGATGCCGTGGACCATGCACTGATCCTGCACGATCGGCGGGAGGGCCGCTTCGAGCTCGGCTCCGAAGAAAGCCGCCGCGGCCTTCAGGATCCCATTGGCCCTCCGCAGCTCAGCGTTCTCCCGCTTAAGCCGACGCACCTCAGCCGAATCCTCCGTCGAGGTTCCCGCTCGAGTACCGGAGTCGACCTGATCCTGACGGACCCACTTGCGGACCGTCTCGGCCTGCCGACCCCAAGTAGCCCGGACGCCCTGGTTTATCGCGGCCCACTTCGACTCGTGATCAGCCCGCATATCGGCCACCATCCGCACCGCCCGCTCCTTCAGCTCAGGCGGATACCGCCTTTGCGTATCTCCTGGCATGACTCCAACCTTCCCAAGATTCGGAGTCTCCGAACATGCCCGGGTTCAGTCGCGGCCAGTATCGCGGAGAGGTCGACGGGGGTGTCGTTCCGTCTGGGTTGGGAGATCGTGTTGGTCACGGCGTACCACCGGATTCGGGGATGCTGTCGTGAAGGCGGCACACGTTCCGCTCCGGACGGAAAGGATGAACCATGGACAAGAGGTTGCTGGCTCAGTTGAATGACGCCGATCTGTTGCTCTGGCGTGAGACCGAGCGGGAGGCAATCGCCCCGCTCGACGAGGACGGGGTCTCCGAGCTGCATGACCGGATCCGT
>DASYGI010000288.1:0-5176 GCA_035999925.1 Pedococcus sp. | reverse complement strand
GCGCGGGCACCGGTTCAGCCAGAGCCACCGTGTCGAACAGGTAAGCCGACAGCAGCCGCTGGACCTGTCCGGCCACCTTGTCGTCAGGGACCGTCACAGTGACGCGCATTCCACGGGGGCCGCCCAGCGAGACCTTGATCGGTAACGGCGCTCCGAGCTGGTCGCCCAACCCCTGCCTCAGCACCACTTCCACGAGTCGGTGAGCGGCGTCGACCCGCAGGTCGGGCTTGAAGATCTTCCCGACCGAAGTCATCGGAAGGGCTTCGAGGACATGGATCTCGCGTGGCCAAGCCGGTCGTTCGGCGATGGTTGCGTGGGCGTGCTCGTGCAGCTCTTCGACGGATGGCGACGCCCCGGGCCGCAGCGCGAGGTAGACCACCGGCAGCTCTCCCGCGTAGGCATCAGGCCGCCCGACCGCGGCGGCCATCGCCACGGCGGGATGAGAGACCATCGCGTCCTCGATCATCACTGGGTCGATGTTGTGGCCGCTTCGGATGATCAGGTCCTTGACCCTGCCGGCCACGACCAGTCTCCCCGCTTCGTCCCGGTAGCCGAGGTCGCCGGTCACCAGCGTGCGATCGATGAGTATGTCCGCGTTCTGGGCGTTGTTGCGATAGCCGGGCGATACGTGCGGCCCATGGGCCACCACGACCCCGACCTCATTGGGGGCAGCGGTCTCGCGCAGGGACCCGTCGGCTTCCTGCCGGAGCACCTCGAGACGCATCCAGGGCGGGCTGATGCCGACTGTGCCGGGCGCCCCCCGGCCCGCCACTGGATCGATGGACAGGATCCCCGAGGACTCCGTCATCCCATAGACCTGGTAGAGCCTGGCGTCGGTCATCTCCTCGAAACGCTGCTGGACCGAGGTCGCGATCGGCGAGGCACCGGTGAACCCGGCTCGCACCCTCGAGAGGTCTGCATTGCCGACGGGTACGTCGACGACGGCCGTCAGCCCGGTCGGCACGGCGCCCGCAAGCGTCACCCCGTGGTGATCGAGGAGCGCCCAGAAGTTCTTCACCACCGTCGGGTTACGCAGCGCCGCGGGCGTCATGATCAAGAGTTCTGCTCCGGCCAGCAGCGGAGAAAGCCCGCAGAATACGGTCCCGCCGGCGTGAAAGAGCGGCAGCGTCGCTGACAGGACATCACCGGACCCCATGTCACCGAGAAGTGCACCCCCCAGAGCCGCCAGCAGCTGGCTCCGGTGGGTGAGGGTCACCAACTTCGGGGCGCCGGTGGTGCCGCCGGTGTGGAAGTATGCCGCCACCTCCTCGTCCCTGCCCGGCTCGAGCAGCAACCGGTCTGCGGGCTGGTCGGCCATCAGCGCGGACAGGTCCGGAACACCCTCAGCGGGGGCAACGCCCGGGAGGTTGAGGGCGACCACCTTCAGGCCCGGTACCCGGTCGCGCACGACCTGGGCCTTCTCCCACAGGTCTAGAACCGGATGCGGGCCCAGGGTGACCAGGATGTCGGCCTCGGCTGCGCGCACGAGATCGGCGAGGTGCTCCGGGTTGAGCAGGAAGTTCAGCGGTACGGCATACCCCGCACTCTGTGCACCCCACAGGACAGCGTGGGTCTCCACCAAGCTGGGCAGCACAAACGCCACGCCTGGGCGTGGGCCCGCGAGCGCAGCGAACGCGTTGCCAGCCCGGTTCACCAGGCCCGCAAGATTGGCGTACGACACGCGACGCGGCTCCTCCTCCACCGTCCCCGTCATCAGCATCGACAGGGCGACGGCGTCGGGCTGACGGACCGCACCGAGCGCAAAGACGTCGTAGACGCTGCGCTCCTCGACCAGATCATCGAACGTCGTACCGCGCTCGAGCGCCGCCACATCGTCGGCGTTCCGCATCGGTTCGCACCACCGGGTCATGACGTCCTCCCGACCACAAGAGCCTCGCGTTCGCCCTCTCCAGGCAGAGTGACACCGGCACGAAGGACCGTCAACGGCCCACGCGGCCACGCCGCGGCCAGCTGGGCACGAGCAGTCTGACGACGCCGATCAGCAACGCGGGCATCGCGGCCCGGTCCGGTCTAGCCTCCCGTGAGCACTCCCCGCCGGAGACCCCATAGCCCAGCGTAGTGGAGGTCAACTTCTTCGGTGCAGTCCCGGTGGTCCAGCGTTCCCGCCATGATGCACGCGAGCAAGGGCGTCGTCATCTTCAACACCGCGCTGACGGCTCACGTGGTCATCCCGGTCAACGCCGGCTACGCGGCCTCCAAGAGTGCACTGGAAAGTTGGGTCGACGGCCTGCACCGGGGAGGTCAAAAACACACGGCGTCCGCGTCGCCATGATCGAGGGTAATGCGAGGTTCTGCGGTCGTGCCGTCGCCGGCTGGGTGGTCAGAACGCGAGGGCCAGCGGTGGCCTTGGGCAAGGCCGGGGACCAACAACGTGCCCCACTTCGCCCACTGTGACGCACTCTCTTGGCGCCCCTCTCGGGCGCGGCCGTCCCGGACGAGAGGCGGCTCGGTGTCGCGGGGAGCGACCGTGCCAGCACGCCGAGACCGAGACCTCCGGGATCTGATCGAGCAGATCGACGTCGACCCGAATCGACCCTCCGCCCCGCCCAAGAAACTCACCCGCGCAGCGACGAAAGCGGAAAGCCCGAGCCGATGCGCTCGGAGTGAATCCGCGCCAGCCGAGCGCCACGAGAATGCCGACCGGAAATACGGTTCCGACCTCGATCACGCGCGGCGAGTGGCGGGCGATCGCGCTCTCGCTGGAGCGCGGACGGCAGGCTGCCGACCTCGTTCTCGCCGAGCCCTGCCCGGACCACCGAGCCGATTCGGGCGAGCCGTGCTGGCGAATCTTCGCGGCGAGAGCGCGAACCGAGCCGGGCTCACATGGTGCGCCGTCCGCACGCGCACCGCCATCGCCCGCCACCGCAAGCCCGCACGAGAAACGGCAGCAGCATGAGCACTCCGCGCTGCCTGAAGCGGACAGTCAGCGCCGCGGTCTAGCGGCACCTCGTCGAGGACGCCAAGATGGCTGTCAGCGGGGGCCAGGGTTCGCTCGGTCCCGAGGAGGACTAGATGCCATCGAAGCGTCTGCTGACAGTGTGTGCGGCCAGCGCGGTGACAGTCGTCGTGCTGGCTGGGTGCGGGAGTTCCTCCTCAGGTGGCACGCCGAGCGCCGGCGGGTCGACGCCCGCACCGGGCGCGAGCACCCAGTTGGTGTCGACGCCGGCAACCTCCGCGGGTGCCTCGACGCCCTCGACGTTGAACTCCGCCTCACCGGGGCCCGCGGCCAGCGACTTCCCTCCTGGCACGAGCCCGTTCCCGGCAGAGGGCGAAAACACCGCCACACTCGAAGCCGGGAGGTACGTCACCTCCGATCCCTTCCCTGTTTCCGTGGCAGTCACCGTGCCTGCTGGATGGAAGAGTGAAGAGCCCGGCGCCTATGTCGTCTTCCTTAGCACGGCGGACGGTGTCGGCAACGACGGCCCAGCGACGCTCGCCCTGCTGCTCTCGCCGCTCGAGTTTTCTGACCCGTGCGCGACCGGCGGCGCCGGTACCAGCGTGGCGTCGGTCGACGATGTCGTGAAGGCGGTGGCAGCGATGCGCGGCGCCCAGGTCACCGGACCGAAGGACGTGACGGTCGGAGCACTGAAGGGAAGGCAGGTGACCCTGTCGGCGCCCAGTTGCAAGGGCGGCAACGGTGTGGTCATGACGCTCGCGTTGGGACACCAGTTCTTGCTGAGTCCTGGCGAGACGATGTCGTTGACCGCGCTCGACGATAGGGGCGTCCTCCTGATCGTCGAGGAGAAGACGACGCCGGCGGCGACGGCACAGGACCGCGCCCAGATCGCCGAGGTGCTGCAGTCGATGAGCATCGGCGGATCGACCTGAGATGCCTCGCGGCGCGCATGTATGAGTGGACAGAAGATCGGTGTTCGGCCAGGCGGCGCGGCTCTAGGCGTGGCCGCTGCGGTCGACTCTCGCCAGTGGGCGTGGGCGACTCTCTGCCCGAGAGGTCTGGGCTCGGAGGAATACGTACCGTTCTCGTGGTGAGCCACATGCGCGGTCACTAACGCGTGTTGAGCATGGAGCACTACCTGCACAACGACAACGCTCATCCCGAATGGTTGTAGAAACGGTTCCCACGGCCGGTAGCTGAGGCGCTCCTAGGCAGCAACCCCCTGCACTCACCGACCCGACAGACAGGAAACGCCCCGTGTTCCATCTGCCAGCGGGTACCCCCATCGACGCAGTTGGGGTAGAACTGCCGGTCGGGATGGCGGTGAACCATCAGCACCTGCCCGTCTCGCACGAGCAGCGCCATCGCGAGTCGTTCCATGCCAGTGCCCATGAACTGAAGAGTAGGTTGCTCGTGACAGAGCGTGTCCTGCCTGGTCGGGGCGGGTACCCCGACCAGGCCGCCGTCAGGCGCGCTCCGAGCTGCCTTACACCGCCGCGTTTCGGGCTAGCCCTTCAGAACTTCCCGACGTGACTGCGCGCCTGCTTTACGGCTGCATCCACGTCAAGCCCGTAGGCCCCGCGTCCGGTCGCAGCAAACGTGGTCAGTCGCTCCGCGGCACGGTCGAAGAGCCGAGCAGCTCCAACCGTATTTCCGCGAGCCGCGTGCGTCATGGCCACACACACCTGCGCAAGCCCCTGCCAGAGATCTCGTTCCTCAACCGGCCCCGCCTTCCAACGCGCCTCCAGCACCTCGTGGGCGGAGAACGGACGGCCCGCCTCCACGAGCGCTCGAGCTGCGTCAAGTGTCTCCTCGGCAGGCAGCGGCTCCTCCGACACCGGCTCCACCCCCGCAGCGCCGTACGGCAGGGGCCGGCCCAAAGCGTCGCGAGGCCGGGCTTGACGAGCGCGGCCTACGGCGTCCCGGTCACGATCACGCCCCGTCACACAACCAGTCTCTCAAATGGCGGTACAGGCCGCGCCAAGGCGCATCCATCCGCCGCGAGCCCGCTAGAGCATGAACCCATCGCGCCCCTTCATGGATCGTCGTCCGACCATCAGCGTTGCCTTCATCCTCGAGCTGGGTCACTTCGCCACCTGGGGGCCGCGAACCGCCTTTGGCCTTGTCGGCGCTGGTTTAGCGCGCATCCCGTCCTGCCTGTCGTCGAGCGCCGGCGGCGCGGGTTGACGCATCGCGCTTCTGCCCCCCGGTCGTCTGTCGGTGCGCCCGGGCTTGCCCTTGACCACCCGTCGGCTCCTT
>DASYGI010000287.1:0-4680 GCA_035999925.1 Pedococcus sp. | reverse complement strand
CCCTCGGCGACGAGCATGTACGACCAGAAGTCGCCGAACGCGCGGGTCCGCCAGCAGTCCTCGGTGAGCGCGACGAACTCGTCGTAGCGGTCGATGGAGCGCCAGTCCTTGAGGCTGGAGTACGACAGGGACGCGTCCTCGATGCGACTGACCTTGGACACGTGGATGCGCTTGGCGGCGGCGAGGCTGCGCCCCGACCACGCACCGGACCCCGTGGCGGCCCACCACCGCCGGCCCAGGGCCGGCGCGGCGACCAGGCCCAGTACCGGAGTCTCGTTGTCCACCAGCGAGATCAACGTGGCCCAGGCAGGCACGCCCCGGACGAAGTTGTGCGTGCCGTCGATGGGGTCGATGACCCAGCGGCGCGGGCCGTGCCCGGTCGTCTCGAACTCCTCGCCCTCCACGGCGTCCCGCGGACGGGTCCGCTTGAGCTGTGCGCGCACCAGCTCCTCGGCCGACTTGTCCGCGTCGCTGACCAGGGTCAGGTCCGGCTTGGACTCAACGACGAGGTCCTCCGCGCGGAATCGCGCCATCGTGATCCGCTCGACAGCGTCCGCCAGGACATGGGCAAGACGCAGGTCGTCGTCATAACTGGGCACCTGGCCACGCTAGCCCGTCCCCGGTGTCGCGCGTTCTCGCCGCGCCACAGGGGAGTGGGCGGCTGGCGCCCGGGACGGTATCCGCCGAGGTCAGCCGACATCGTCAGAAACACGGGCAAATAGCCGCAAAAGGTATGTCGACCGAAGATCTGCCCTCAACTTGGTGGCGAGACGATCACGTTTTTGTCTCGGGTTGCCTTAGATCGTCGCGTTTACGCGGCAAGTGTTCTTTCATGGGTGCCACCACATGACGCCCTGGGCGTTACACGGCTGCGCTCGACCCGGGGGCAGCCTGGACCGAGCGTTCACTTGAACGTCTGATCTACGTAGGAGGACATACATGCGAGGAACTGCTCGCACGGCGGCCCTGGCCGCTGGAGTCTCCGCAATCACGCTGCTTGCTGCAGCGTGTGGCGGCGGCTCCGGTACCGGTAGCTCCAGTTCCACGTCCGGGGCTGCTGCCAAGACCGGCGGCTCTGTCACGGTCCACGGGTGCAACCCCCAGAACCCGCTCATCCCCGGCAACACCAACGAGACCTGCGGCGGCAACATCATCGATGCCGTCACCGCCAAGCTCGTGCACTACAACGCACAGACCGGTGCGCCGGAGAACGACATCGCCGACAAGATCGCGACGACCGACAACCAGAACTTCACCGTGACCCTCAAGCACGGCTACAAGTTCCAGGACGGCACCGAGGTCAACGCGAAGAGCTTCGTCGATGCATGGAACTGGGTCGCCTACGGTCCCAACGCCCAGCAGAACAGCTACTTCTTCCAGCCGATCGAGGGCTTCGACGCCACGCAGTGCCCTGACACCGCGTGCAAGACCAAGCCCAAGGCCCAGACCATGACCGGTCTGGCGGTGAAGGACAACTACACCTTCACGATCAAGACCACGTCCAAGGTCTCGAACCTCCCGGTCCGCCTCGGCTACACGGCCTTCGCGCCCCTGCCCACCTCGTTCTTCACGGACCCGAAGGCGTTCGGCGAGCACCCGGTCGGTGCAGGCCCGTTCAAGTTCGTCTCGTGGACCAAGAACACCGAGGTCAAGCTCGCCAAGTTCACGGACTACAGCGGCAAGTGGCCGGCCCACCTGGACAACGTCACGTTCAAGATCTACCAGGACGAGAACGCTGCCTACAACGACGTCATCGCCAACCAGCTCGACGTGACCGACTCGGTCCCGACCAGCGCGATGATCGACAACAAGTACAAGACCGACCTGCCGAGCCGTAACTCGCAGCGTCCGGTCGGTGTCATCCAGACGATCACGTTCGCGCCGACCAAGATCGACCCGAACTACGCTGACCCGAAGATCCGCCAGGCCATCTCCATGGCCATCGACCGCGCGACGATCGTCAAGCAGATCTTCAACAACACCCGCGTTCCCGCCACCGGCTGGGTCTCCCCGGTCGTCGACGGCTACAAGGCGAATGCCTGCGGTCAGTACTGCGTCTACGACCCGGCCAAGGCCAAGGCCCTGCTCGACGAGGCCGGCGGCTTCAAGGGTTCGAAGATGACCCTGTCCTACAACGCCGACTCCTCGCACAAGGCGTGGACCGAGGCAACGTGTAACTCGATCAAGCAGGCGCTCGGTGTGGACTGTGTCGCGACCCCGGTCGTCGACTTCGCCACCTTCCGGACGCTGATCACGAGCCACAAGATGAAGGGCATGTTCCGCACCGGCTGGCAGATGGACTACCCGTCGATCGAGGACTTCCTGGCTCCGCTCTACGAGACCAACGCATCCTCCAACGACGGCCAGTACAGCAACCCCGCCTTCGACAAGCTGATCAACGACGCAGCGGCCCAGACCGACCCGGCCCAGGCCAACGCCAAGTACCAGCAGGCCGAGGACGTCCTGGCCACCGACATGCCGGTCATCCCCATGTGGTACTCCACCGCCACCTTCGGCTGGTCGACCAAGGTCACCAACGTGAAGATCACGGCGTTCGGCACGATCGACCTCGCCAGCCTCTCGCTGAAGTAGGTCAACCCGTCCCGCGCATTCTCAGCGGGTCGCGATAGCGTCGTCGGCCTGCCGGCCCAGTGCCGGCAGGCCGATGGCCTGTCCGGGGCTCGACCTGGGGAGACCCCCCGGCTCGAACCCCCAACACCGTCCATACGACTATGTTGTGAGAAGCGTTTGGCACGTGCACTCCACAGGCCCGCTTGTCCAGCCCACGCCACCGGGGCCACCCCTACCCGCGGCGTCAAACCAGAGGAGGTGACGTGTACAAGTACATCGCTCGGCGAATCATCCAGATGATCCCGGTGTTGCTTGGCGCCACGATCATTATCTTTGCCATGGTGTTCGCGCTGCCCGGTGATCCCACCGCGGGACTCTGCGGCGAGCGGCCCTGTTCCCCCGGCTTCGTGGCCGCCTTCAGGCAAGAGCACAACCTGAACGACTCGCTCCCGGTCCAGTACGCGAAGTACATGTCGAACCTCGCTCAGGGCGACCTGGGTACGACGTTCCGAGGTGAGCAGGTCTCCGACGAGCTCGCCCAGCGGTTCCCGACGACGGCGAAGCTGGCCACCATGGCCGTCATCTTCGAGGCGGTCATCGGCATCCTCGCGGGTGTGCTGGCCGGCATACGCAAGGGCAAGTTCATCGACAACCTCGTCCTGGTGAGCACGCTCTTCGTCATCGCCATCCCCGTCTTCGTCATCGGCGAGACCATGCAGTACTACCTCGGGGTCAAGTGGAGCCTCTTCCCAGTGACGGTCTCCCCGGACGCCACCTTCTATGAGCTCCTTATGCCGGCGTTCGTGCTCGGCAGCTCCTCCCTTGCGTATGCCGCCCGCCTGACTCGCACGAACCTCGTCGAGAACCTGCGCGCGGACTACATCCGGACCGCCATCGCCAAGGGGCTGACCCGGCGGCGGGCGATCGGGCTGCACGCGCTGCGCAACTCGCTGATCCCGGTCATCACCTTCGTCGGTGCGGACTTCGGCAGCCTGCTCGGTGGCGCCATCGTCACCGAGCGCATCTTCAACATCCAGGGCGTCGGTGGCTACCTGTACACCGGCATCCACAACCGCGACGGTGTCTCCGTCGTGGGCACCGTGACGATCCTGGTGCTGGTGTTCCTGGTCGTGAACCTGATCGTCGACCTTCTGTACGGCGTGCTTGACCCGAGGATCAGCCATGACTGAGGCATCGACCATTGCTCTTGGCGCCGAAGCCGGCACGACTGCTGGCGACGACGCGGCCCGCTCACTCGCGTCCGACGCGTGGCGCTCACTGCGGAAGAACCCGATCTTCTGGGTGTCGTCCGCGCTGATCTTCGTGTTCCTGCTGATGGCCGCGTGGCCTTCGCTGTTCACCGGCGTCGACCCCAACAACGCGGTCCTGGCCGACGCCCGGGCGGCCCCGAGCTCGCACAACTGGTTCGGGCGCGACATCCAGGGCTACGACATCTACTCCCGGACGATCTACGGCGCTCGCGCCTCGATTCTCGTCGGGGTCTTCACCACTGCTGTCACGACCGTGTTCGGCAGTGCCATGGGCATCGTCGCCGGCTTCTACGGCGGCATCATGGACACGATCATCTCGCGCGTCACCGACGTGTTCTTCGCGATTCCGCTGCTGCTGGGCGGCATCTTGTTCATGGCCACGTTCCCCAACACCATCGACAGCGCGTACCTGGTCGTGGTCGGCAAGGTCGTGGTGGTGCTGTCCGTCTTCGGCTGGACCAGCGTGGCCCGGCTGATGCGCTCGAGCGTGTTGCAGGTGAAACCGAACGACTACGTCCAGGCGGCTCGCGCCCTCGGGGCGACGCCGTTGCGGATCATCCGCTCGCACCTGCTGCCCAACGCGATCGCGCCGGTCATCGTCGTCTCGACGATCAACCTGGGTGTGTTCATCTCGGTGGAGGCGACGCTGAGCTTCCTCGGCATCGGTCTGACGCCGCCGGCGATCTCCTGGGGTGTCGCCATCTCCGACGCCCTGGACGCCCTGCAGACGACCCCGCACATCCTGCTGTTCCCCAGCCTCTTCCTGAGCCTGGCGGTTCTGGCCTTCATCATGCTCGGCGACGCCGTCCGCGATGCCTTCGACCCGAAGTCGCGCTGA
>DASYGI010000286.1:0-7057 GCA_035999925.1 Pedococcus sp. | reverse complement strand
TGCCGATCTCCTCGATGGCCCGGCCATCGCGCTTGGCGCGCGAGTCCATGATGACGACGCGGTAGAACGGTGCACGGATCTTGCCCATGCGCTTCAGACGAATCTTGACGGCCACAGTTGTGGTGTCTCCTGTTTCTGTGTTTTGAGCCACGGCAAGACCGGGTGGGGATCACGCGGGGAACCGACGCTCGGGGTAGGCATCCAGCCAGAAAGCAGTCCTGACCGAACGGGTACAGCCGACCATTGTGCCAGACCTCAGCGGGTGCCTCCGACCACGACGGATCCGACCCGATCACCAGGGGCTGGGCTCGAAGTCCTTCACGAAGCATCCATACAGGTCCTCGCCGGCCTCGCCACGCACGATCGGGTCGTAGACCCGGGCCGCACCGTCCACGAGGTCGAGTGGCGCGTGCCAGCCCTCCGCCGCGATGCGGAGCTTCTCGTGGTGCGGACGCTCGTCAGTGATCCACCCGGTGTCGACGGCGGTCATGAGGATCTGGTCCGTCTCGAACATCTCCCCCGCGCTGGTCCGGGTGAGCATGTTGAGCGCTGCCTTGGCCATGTTCGTGTGCGGGTGGCCCGGGCCCTTGTAACGCCTGGAGAACTGGCCTTCCATCGCCGAGACGTTGACGACATAGGCGCGGCGCGCTCCGGCCGCCACGGCCGCCCGCATGGCCGGACGCAGCCGCGAGATGAGGATGAACGGCGCGGTCGAGTTGCAGAGCTGGACCTCGAGGAGCTCCATTGGGTCGACCTCCTCGACCTTCTGGGTCCAGGAGTTGGTGCGCTGCACGTCGGGCAGCAGCCCACCAGCGTCGACCGCCGTCCCAGCGAGGTGGGCGTCGAGGCTCGCGTGCCCTGCTGACAGGGCCATCGACGTCATCGAGGCGGCCGAGCGCTGGGCCAGCGCCTGTGCGGCGGCCCGCTCGGTCTCGCCCTCGTGGTGGGCCACCTTCTGCTCGCGCAGGGTGCCGATGAGGTTGGCCGGGTGCGCGTCGCTGATCCGGTCGAACGTCACCAGCTCAGGCAGGGGTATGCCGCTGGGCAGCGGCACCGACTCACCGTCGACGAGGTGCGTGTAGGCACCCGGCGACCGTCGGACGGTCTGCGCCGCGTTGTTGATGAGGATGTCGAGCGGACCCGCCGCGGCGACCTCGTCGGCGAGTGCGACGACCTGGGTGGGGTCGCGAAGGTCGATGCCGACGACCTTGAGGCGGTGCAGCCAGTCGGCCGAGTCGGGTTGGGCCGCAAAGCGTCTCGCCGCATCGTGGGGAAAGCGCGTCGTGATGGTCAGGTGGGCGCCGTCACGCAGCAGCCTGAGCGCGATGTACATCCCGATCTTGGCGCGGCCGCCGGTCAGCAGGGCCCGCCGGCCGGTCAGGTCGGTGCGCTGGTCGCGCTTGGTGTGGCTGAGCTGCGCGCAGTCCGGGCAGAGCCAGTGGTAGAACGCGTCGACCAGGGTGTACTCGGTCTTGCAGATGTAGCAGCCGCGGGACTTCATCAGCTCGCCGGCGTGCGCACCCCGGACCGAGGAGACCAGGGTGATGCCCTTGGTCTCGTCGTCGATGCGCATCGGCGACCCCGTCGCGGTCAGGGCCAGCAGAGCCTCGTCGTGGTCGACCTGGGGCTGGCGTGCCTCCCGGCGGCGCGCCTTGCGGACCTGCTTGTACATCCGTCCGGTGGCCTGCTTGACGGTGGCCAGATCGGGATGGCCGGCCTCGAGGTTCGGCAACTGCGCGAGAACCTTGAGGGTCGTCGCGAGGTCGTCGGGGTCGATGCTGGTCACCGCGTGATCATACGGATTGCCGGCGTGAGCTCAGCGGCTGCGCCAGGCCTCCGGATCCGCCGCGAGCGCCGCGACCCGCTCCTTGAGGTTTCCGGACAGCACGTCGGCCAGGCTGGTCTCGTCCAGCACCGAGCGCAGGCTGGCCCGCACGGCAACCCAGACGGTCGGCAGGTGCTGGGCCACCCCGTCGTACACGGTCTCGTGCGGCCGGAGCCCGCGAACCTCCGCCAGCGGCCCGTCCACGGCTCGAAACACGTCGCCGAGCGAGATGTCGCGCGGCTCGCGGGTCAGCGAGTACCCGCCACGGGCACCCCGGGTGCTCTTGACCAGGCCCGCGCTGCGCAGGTCGGCCACGATCGCCTCGAGGAACTTGCGGGGCAGCGTCTGTCTGAAGGCCAGCGTCTCGACGCTGACCGGCCCGGCCGCTGAGGTGGCGGCGTCCGCGAGAATCAGCATCGCTCGGACCGCGTACTCCGTGCGTGCCGAGATATCCACACCGACATTGTTCCGTATGCCGGTGAGTCACCGTCAGATGGCCAGTGCGGGCTCGGTCTCGGCCAGGTCCGGGCCTTTGGTGGCCCGGGCGTACACGGTCTCGCCGTCGACGAGGTCCAGGGCGTCGGCCAGCGCTCGGGTGACCTGGGCCGCGAAGCGCTCCCCGGAGTCGGCCCGCAGCTCCACCCGGACCTCGAACCCCAACCGGACCACGCGTTCGACCACCGCTGTGACCACCCCCGGGGTCGCACGGTTGCGGGCGTCGAGCGCATACGCGCGTTCGCGACTGCGGTCCAGGACGATGTCGTGGGGGCGCACCAGCTGGCCGCCCAGCCGTGCGACGGAACCCAGGAACGACATGACGAAGTCGTTGGCCGGTCGGTCGTACAGCGCCACCGGGTCCCCGACCTGCTCGATGCGACCATGGTTGAGCACGGCGATCCGGTCCGCGACGTCGAGGGCCTCCTCCTGGTCGTGGGTCACCAGGACGGTCGTGACGTGGACCTCGTCGTGCAGCCGTCGAAGCCACTGACGCAGGTCGGCGCGCACCTTGGCATCCAGGGCACCGAACGGCTCGTCGAGCAGCAACACCTCCGGGTCGACCGCCAGCGCCCGGGCGAGGGCCATCCGCTGGCGCTGACCACCCGACAGCTGCGCGGGGTAGCGGTGCTGGAAGCCCTCGAGCCCGACGATCTCGAGGAGCTCGTCGACCTTGCGGGCGGCCTCGGCCTTCGGACGCTTGCGGATCGTCAGCCCGAAGGCGACGTTGTCGCGCACCGTCATGTGCTTGAACGCCGCGTAGTGCTGGAACACGAAGCCGATCCCCCGCTTCTGCGGCGACACCCCGGTGAGGTCCCGGCCGCCGATGACCACCGTGCCGGCGTCGAGGTTCTCCAGCCCGGCAATGGATCGCAGCAGCGTCGACTTCCCCGACCCGCTCGGCCCGAGCAGGGCGGTGAGGGACCCTGCCGGGATCTGCAGGCTGACGTCGTCCAAGGCCGTGAAGCTGCCGAAGGTCTTGCGGGCACCGGTTACGGTGATCATGTCGTGCTCCTCTTACGGTCGAGCAGGGTCATCAACAGCAACGTGAGAACCGCCAGCCCCATGAGCAGGGTCGACGCGGCATACGCGCCGTAGGTGTTGTGGTCGTCGATGTACCGCGAGTGGACCAGCAGCGTCAGCGTCTGGGAGACCCCAGGGAACCCGGAGCTGACCATGATCACCGCGCCGAACTCCCCCAACGCCCGCGCGATGGTGAGGACCACGCCGTAGGTCAGGCCCCAGCGGATCGCCGGCACGGTGATCCGCCAGAAGGTCTGCCACGGGCCGGCGCCGAGGGTTGCCGCGGCAAGCTCCTGCTCGGTCCCGATCTCGTGCAGGACGGGCTCGACCTCCCGCACCACGAAGGGCAGTGTGACGAACAGGGTCGCAAGCACCATGCCAGGCAGCCCGAAGATGACCTTGATCCCGAAGTGCTCGATCCCGCCGAACCAGCCGCTCGTCCCCCACAGCAGGATCAGCGAGACGCCCACGACGATCGGGGAGACGGCGAAGGGCAGGTCCACCACCACCTGGAGCAGACCGCGCCCGCGGAACCTGCCTCGCACCAGGGCGAGCGCCGCACCGACCCCGAACACGACGTTGAGTGGGACGACGATCGCGACGATGAGCACGGACAGGTTGAGGGCTGAGATCGCCGCAGGGGTCCGCACCGACGCCCAGAACGCGCCCACCCCCGGACCGAACGTCCGCCACAGGATCATTGCGATGGGAATGGCCAGCAGGACCACGAGATAGCCCAGCGCAAGCGTGCGCAGGCCGAGCCGAGCCGGGGTCGAGGTTCTCACGGCGACTCCTCCTCACGGCGCCGGCTGCGACTCGCGACAACCCGCAGCACGAACAGGGTCAGGAACGCGATGGTGAGCAGCGCGACGGAGGCGGCGGCCGCGTTGACGGGCTGGTCGATCTCGATCTGCTGCTGGATGTACTGCGAGGCCACCTGCGTCTGGCGCGGGATGTCACCGCCGATGAGCACCACCGAGCCGTACTCGCCGATTGCCCGGGCGAAGGCCAGTCCGGTGCCGCTGATGATCGCCGGCCCCAGGGTCGGCAGGACCACCCGACGGAACGTCGTCCAGTTCGAGGCGCCCAGCGACGCCGATGCCTCCTCGACCTCGCGGTCCGCCTCGATGAGCACGGGCTGCACGGATCGCACCACGAACGGCAGCGTCACGAACGCCAGGGCGACGACCAGCCCCGGGCGAGTGGCGTTGAGCTGGATGTGCACCGGGCTGTCAGGGCCGTACAGGGACAGCAGCACGATGCTCGCGACGATCGTGGGCAGCGCGAACGGCAGGTCGATGAGCGCGTTGACGACGCGCTTGCCGGGGAACTCGTCGCGAACCATGACCCAGGCGATGAGGGTGCCCATGACCGCGTTCAGGACCGCCACGGCCGCCGCCACTGCGACCGTGATCGACAGTGAGGCCAGGGCAACCGGCGCGGTGACGGCGGCCCAGAACCCCGACCACCCGTGGCCGAACGAGGTGACGGTCAGGGCGGCGAGCGGCAGCAGGACGACGAGGCTGAGCCAGAGCCCGACCAGGCCCACCCCGAGGGGGCGAGCCGACGGGCGGCGGGACGGCTCCGGGCGCGGCGGTAGGGGCGGCACCTCGGCGGTGCCGTCCCTACGCGCGGTGGCGATGGCCGTCATGGTTAGGACGTCGCCTTGTCGTAGATGAGCGCGATCGAGCCGGTGCCCTTGGTGAACAACGTGCTGTCCACGACCTTCCAGCCACCGAGGTCACCGATGGTCCACAGCTTCGCCGGCTGGGGGAAGTCGGCTGCGAACTGCGTGGCTACCGTGGGGTCGACCGGACGGAACCCGGCCTGGGCCCATAGCCGTTGCGCCTGGGGCGTGAACAGGAAGTCGCGGAAGGCCCTGGCCTTGGCCGGGTTAGCGCTGTTCTTGAGCACGGCGACGGGGTTGTCGATCTTGATTGTCTGGGACGGCGTCACGTGCTGCACCGGGTCGCCGCTGCGCTCGGCGAAGATGGCCTCGTTCTCGTAGCTGATCAGCGCATCACCCGTCCCCTGCAGGAACGTCTCGGTGGCCTCACGCCCCGACTTGGGCTGGACTTTCACGTGGCCGGTGATGAGCTTGGTCAGGTAGGCCAGGCCCGCCTGAGGGTCCTTGCCGCCGTTGCTCGCTGCGGCATACGGCGCCAGCAGGTTCCACTTGGCACTCCCGGAGCTGAACGGGTTGGGGGTCACGACCTGGATGCCAGGCTTGAGCAGGTCGTTCCAGCCGTGGATCCCCTTGGGGTTGCCCTTCCGGACGACGATGGTGACCACCGAGCCGAACGGCACGCCCTTGTCGGGGCCTGCGTTCCAGGCCTTGTCGACCAGGCCGGCCTTGACGAGGCGGGTGATGTCGGGCTCCACCGAGAAGTTGACGAAGTCGGCGGGCGCGCCGGCGGCGACCTTGCGGGACTGGTCACCCGAGGCTCCGTAGGACTCCTGGAACTGCACCCCCTTGCCGGCCGTGGTGGCCTGGAAGGCGGGGATGACCTTGTCGAACCCCGGCTTGGGCACGGAGTACGCGAAGAGGTTGAGGGTGCTCGAGGTGGCTGCCGCGTTCTGGGCGTTGGCTCCGGTGGACACCACATCGCTGGACCCGCCGCCGGCACAGGCCGTCATCACCATCGCACCGAGGGTCGCGGCGGCGGCCAGGGCGAGGCGGGGATGACGACGCATGAGGGCTCCTTCGTAGCCGTGCAGGACGCACCGGGGACCGGCGCATTTCCTATGTGACAACTAGGAGTTTTAAATAGCACCACGTTATTGGTCAAATAACGTGGCCTTATGTCTCGCATGGTGGAAAGCCCGAGGGTATGCCGTGTGAGTCGGCGTCAGTCGGTGTCAGCCAGCGTCGCTGAGGCCTAGGAGAAGTCGCGGCCTCGCAGCACGATGTGCTCGGGCGCGGCCAGCGCCCGGATCTCGCGACGTGGGTCGGCGGCATAGACGACCAGGTCAGCGTCGGCGCCCTCCTGGAGCCCCGGGCGGCCCAACCACTGGCGAGCGCCCCAGGTCGTCGCCGCCAGCGACTCCTGAGCGCTGAGTCCCGCCCGAGTGAGCTCGAGGGCCTCCTGCGCCACCAGACCGTGTCGCAACGACCCTCCGGCGTCGGTGCCGACATAGATCGGGACGCCTGCCTCATGCGCGGCGGCGATGGTGTCGTACCGGCGCCGGTGCAGGTCGATCATCCGCCGGTGGTAGTCGGGGTACTTCTCCCGAGCGCCTTCGGCGATCTCGGGAAAAGTGGCGATGTTGACGAGGGTCGGCACGATGGCGATGCCCTGGGCCGCGAACTGCGCGATGGTCTCGCCCTCGAGCCCGGTGGCGTGCTCGATGCAGTCCGTGCCTGCTGCCGCGAAGTCGTACAGCGAGGCTTCCCCGAAGCAGTGTGCGGTGACCCGCGCGCCCTCTTCGTGAGCTGCCGCAATGGCATCGGCGAGCACGTCGACCGGCCAGCACGGGGTGAGGTCGCCTGCGTCGCGGTCGATCCAGTCGCCGACGAGCTTGACCCAGCCATCGCCGGCCTTGGCCTCCAGCCGGACCCGTTCGACGAGCTGGTCCGGCTCGACCTCGTGGGCGTAGTTGCGGATGTACCGGCGGGTCCGCGCGATGTGTCGCCCCGCCCGGATGATCTTCGGGAGGTCGTCGCGGTCGTCGATCCACCGGGTGTCGGTCGGTGACCCGGCGTCCCGGATGAGC
>DASYGI010000285.1:0-4591 GCA_035999925.1 Pedococcus sp. | reverse complement strand
GGGGTGGAGCAGCTCGGTAGCTCGCCGGGCTCATAACCCGGAGGTCGCAGGTTCAAATCCTGCCCCCGCTACAACGCAACACTGCGATTGCAGCGTTAACGATCAGCCCCCCAGGCTCACCTGGGGGGCTGATCGCATTCCTCGGCGCCCCCCAGGGGACGCCACCGGGTGCAAATCCAGCGCGAAAGCTTCGAAGGTTCGAATCCGCGGCCATCACCCCGCGGCTTGAACGACCCGCTCGAACACGGCGAGGTGGTCGCGAACCATGCGGCCGGACGAGAAGCGGGCGATGGCGTCCTGATGGCACTCCCTCCGGTCGAGCTGCGACACCTGGGCGACCGCGGAGACCGCCGCCGGGACGTCGGCGACCAGGAACCCGGTCCGGCCGTGTCGGAGCAGTTCTGGCATCGAGCCCAGCGGAGAGGCGATGACCGGTGTGCCCGTGGCGAGCGACTCAACCACGGACAGGCCAAATGGCTCCGCGAAGTCGATGAGATGCAGCAGCGCGAGCGCGCCGCCCAGCAGGGCGTCACGCTGCGTAGGCCCCACAGGCCCGACATAGGTCACCAGGTTCCCGTCCACGTGTGGCCTGACGGCCTCGCGGAAGTAGTTCTCATCCTGGACGATGCCCGCGATGACGAGTGGCAGGTCGGCGCGGCGAGCCACTTCGATGGATAGGTGGGTGCCCTTGTCGGGGTGAATGCGGCCGAGGAAGAGCAGGTAGCTGCCCGGTTCCGGGACGAAGGTGAACGCTGTTGTGTCGATGCCGTGGTGGATGGTGGCCGCGTAGTGCAGGTCGGGGTGCCGGTTGGCGTCGCTGATGGCGACGTAATGGGCGACGTCGTCGTACTCCCGGTAGACGGGGAGGATGCGGGGGGAGGAGAACCCGTGGATCGTCGTCACGACCGGGGTAGGAACGAGGCGGCTGTAGGTCAACGGCATGAAGTCGAAGTGGTTTGCGATGACGTCGAACTCACCAGCCCGCTCGAATGCGGCTGCGTTGTGCAGACCTTCCCAAGCCTTGGCATCCAGGCCGGGCGACTCCTCGTATCCGTGCGGTGCCGTGGCGTGCAGTCGGGCGGAGGTCGTGGAGTCTGCCGTCGCAAAGAGGGTCACGTCGTGACCCTGCTCAACGAAACCCTCGGTGAGGGTCGAAGCGACCTGCTCCCACGGTCCGTAGCCGACGGGGGGCAGGCTGTGGGCGATCGAGGCGATGACGCCGATCCTCATGGGGCTCCGTCAGGTGGGTGTGGGCGCGGCAGGTGCCGGCGTCGTCCTGGCTGCGGCGAGGCGGCGGCGGTACGGGGCGTCGTCGTCACCCTAGTCGTCGTGCGGAGCCCCACCCCGCCCATGCGGGTCCCGAGGGATGGCTGTCCAGGGGGTGGGGGCCCGCAGGGTGTTACCGTCAAAGCCTCGCCGTCTCGCCAGGAAACGAGACGCATCGCGACAACGTTGTCTCGACAGGCCCGCGCGTGACATGCCGCGCAGGCCCCAGCGCACCGTGCGTGCAGGTCTCCACCCCTGTGGGTGGCTGTGCTCCACGTCGGCTGTCGACGCGGGGCGACCAAGGAAGGTTCGCCATGTCCGTGTCCTACGGAGTCCTCAGCACCTACCCGCCGACTCCGTGCGGGCTGGCGACCTTTAGCCGGTCCCTCGCGGAGTCCCTCACCGGTCAAGGCGGTGTCGATAGCGCAGTCGGAGTCGTGCAGGTCGTGGATGTCCACGAGCCGCTCCCGCTGCCTGAGGTGGTCCACCAGTGGGTGCGTGGTAGCGCCGGCGGTGCGGAGGCCACCGCCACGGTGCTCGACCGCTTCGACGTCGTCGTGGTGCAGCACGAGTACGGCATCTTCGGCGGCCAGGACGGGATCGACGTCCTGGACGTCACCCGCCAGATGGTCGCGCCGATCGTCCTGGTCGTCCACACCGTCCTCGTCGCGCCGTCGAACCGGCAGCGCGAGATCGTGCGGGAACTCGCCGAGCGCAGCGCAGTCGTCGTGACCATGACCCGAACCGCCCGAGACCGGCTGGTCGCGCACTACGGCCTCGAAGCCGGCCGGATCCGCGTCGTGCCCCATGGAGCGCCCCCGGGCGTGCTGCGGTCACGCGCGCAGGTCCCACGGCCGGTCGACCGTCGTCCCGTCGTCCTGACCTGGGGCCTGCTCGGTGACGGCAAGGGCATCGAGTGGGGCATCGAGGCGCTGGCACAGCTGCGTGATCTGGCGCCGCTCTACCGCGTCGTCGGACAGACGCACCCCAAGGTCATCGAGCACGAGGGGGAGCTATATCGAGACAGTCTCGTCGAACGTGCCCGTGCCTTCGGGGTCGGCAACCTCGTCGAGTTCGACGCGCGCTACCTCACCGCGGACGTACTGGGCCTCGCCGTGGCGGCCGCGGATGTCGTGCTGCTGCCCTACGATTCCACGGAGCAGGTGACCTCGGGGGTTCTGGCCGAGGCGGTCGCCGCAGGCAGACCTGTGGTGTCCACCGCGTTCCCCCACGCCGTGGAACTGCTCGGTCGCGGTGCCGGGCTGCTCGTCGAGCGACAAGATCCGGGCGCGATCGCGCAGGGACTGCGAAGGGTGCTGACCGAGCCCGGGCTGGCTGCCGCCATGTCGGCCCAGGCCGAGCGCATCGCACCCCAGATGCAGTGGCCGGCGGTCGCCCAGCAGTACCACGCCCTCGCCCGCGAGGTCCTCGCCTCGTGGGCCCCAGCGAGGGTCTGACATGACCGCCCTCGCCGCTGCTTCGCTGCCGATCTCCTTCCGGCACCTCCACCACCTCTCCGACGACGTCGGACTGTTCGAGCACGCGGAGCTGACCGTTCCCCGTCGCGCGCACGGCTACTGCCTTGACGACGTCGCTCGCGCCTTCATCGTCACGGTCCGACAGCCCGACCACACGGTCGAGCTCGGCGCGCTCGCATCCACCTACCTGAACTTCGTGCTCGATGCCCAAGGTGCGAGTGGCAAGTTCCGCAACCGCCGGGGTGTCGACGGATCGTGGTCCGATGAGCCGACGGTCGAGGACTGCTGGGGGCGCGCCCTCTGGGCGCTGGGCACCGGCATCGCACGCGCACCCGAGGTCGACGACGCGCGGGTGGCCCACGCTTTCTCTGCAGGAGCCGCCCTCCGATCACCGTGGCCGAGGTCCATGGCGTTCGCCGGTCTTGGGGCAGCCGAGGTCCTCACCGTGCGACCACGCGACGAGGTGGCCAAGTCACTGCTGGCGGACGCCGCAACCCTCATCGCCGGCCCCGACCCCCTCCTCGGGATGACGGAAACCATTGTGGCCGGCTGGCCCTGGCCGGAGTCACGGCTCACCTACGCCAATGCGGCCCTCGCCGAGACCCTGGTGGCGGCAGGCTCGCTGCTCGGGGTGTGGAAGTGGCTGACGGCGGGTCTACGCATGTTGAGCTGGCTGCTCGACACCGAAACCGCCGGGGGCCACCTGTCGGTCTCCCCAGCCGGCGGGTGGGGGCTCGGTGAACCCCGCCCCCAGTTCGACCAGCAGCCGATCGAGGTCGCGGCGCTCGCCGACGCCTGCGCGCGGGCCTACGACGTCACGGCCGACCCGCGCTGGAGCGACGCTGTATCCCGCTGCTCGGCCTGGTTCGAGGGCGCGAATGACTCCCGCACCTCCCTGCACGACCCTGTCAGCGGGGGTGGGTGCGACGGCCTCGAACCGGGCGGTCGCAACGAGAACCAGGGCGCCGAGTCGACCATCGCGATGATCTCGACGTTCCAGCAGGCGCAACGGCTCGGGGTGGCCAGCGGCCCGGGCTTCCCGCCCGCTTTCGCGTCGTCGTCGGCGGCGGCGGCGCCGTGACCGCGGTAAGCGGCCGGCATACCGAACCTCGCGTGCAAGCTGGCGACCGCGCGTGGGTGCACCGGGGCGCCCTCACGCTGCGGCCTGACCCGACTCGGGTGCTGGGGCGGATGTTCCTGCCCGGCCAGGAGCTCCTGTCCACCGGCACGTCGAGAGCCGACGCGGTCATTGCCCGGGTTCTGTCGCTCGACGAGGACGAGGCCGTAAGGGTGCTCGCCGACACTGTTGCCGGGTTCGCGCCCCGCCATCACGACCTGCTCGGGATGTTTGACGAACACTTCCACCTCGTTTCCCACCGCATCGAGGGCGCCAGCGACCTCCCCATCACCAAACGGCAGCTCTGCGGCGCCTACTTCACTCAGGAGTACGCGCTCGAGGCAGCCGCCCTGTTCAACCCTTCGCTCGTGGCGCACCCAGACCAGAGCGGTCTCGCGGCCGGGCAGCTGCGGTTCATCATGAGCCTGCGCGCTGTGGGTGAGGGTCACATCTCGAGCATCGAGTTTCGTACCGGTGTCCTGGGCTCTTCTGGCCTCGGGGCTGCTGACGGTGCTGGGCGTGCCCGCGAGGTGCATCTCGACAAGCCGGACCCCCACCCCGACACGGGCGTGGTGACCCCCGCCTCCATGTCGAGCAACCGCAGGGCAGCCCCGTTCCCTGAGGCGATTCCAGCGCCGCCCGACGCGACATACCGCCTGCGCTTCGACGCGGAGCGACCCCTTTCCGCCCGCGTCCTGTTCCCGACGGTCCCCGTCGAGGCGAACGGCAT
>DASYGI010000284.1:0-6928 GCA_035999925.1 Pedococcus sp. | reverse complement strand
CGTTCGGTCCCCACCGAGCGTCACCCAGCGAGGCGCTACGGGTGGGCCGACGCCGCCGACCGGCTCCGGCAACCCCGTCTACTGTCGGCTTCGAGTGAACGGAGCCGACGCATGCGGGATCTGCTGCTGGTGTTCTCGGTGGTCGCCGCGTGCGTGGTCCGCATCGCACGGATGCTGCGCGGGTTCGCGGCATTCTGGTGGGACTTCATCGTCGGCGACGACTGGCGCATCGCCGCCGGCGTGGTGCTGGCCCTAACCGGCACGGCCGCGCTGGCCCGCACCACGGTCCCGGCGTGGTGGCTGGTGCCGGCCGCGGTCGCCGCCATGCTCGCGTTGTCCCTGTGGCGCGCGACCCGAGCCGGTCGCTCGTGACCGCGCCGCGCGACGACGCCGGGCCCGATAGGGAGACGCTCAGGTCGTGGCTGCCGTCCTGGGGTGAGGGGCCGGCCACCCGGTCGCTGGTCACGTTCCTGGCCGAGGCCACCCAGGGGCCGGGTGCAGTACCGGTCGAGCAGCGCATCGCCGCGTTCGACAACGACGGCACGCTGGCATGCGAGAAACCCGAGACCGCGCTGGCGGCCTTCCTGCGTGATCGCAGCGCGCTACCCACGCTCGGCGCGCACGACACCGACGGGTCGCTGAGCGGGCACGAGGTGCTGCGGCGCCTGGCCGCGCTATGCGCCGGCACCACGACCGAGGACTACGACACCCAGGCGAGCGAGTTCCTCGCCACGGCCCGGCATCCACGCTTCGGGCGGCCCTACCCGACGCTGACCTACCGGCCGATGCTGGAACTCATCGCTGTCCTGCAGCGCCTGCAGTTCCGGGTGTACCTGTGCTCGGACACCTCCCGGGACTTCCTCCGCACCCTCGCCGGTCCTGCCTACGGGCTGGCCCGCGACCAGGTGATCGGCTCCGAGGTCCGCATCCGGTGGCAGGACGGACAGCTGATCCGCAGCGCGACCCCGCTGCCGCTGGACGACGGCCCCGGCAAACCCGTCCACATCTGGGACCGCACCGGCGCGCGCCCGCTGCTGGCCGCGGGCAACGCCGTGGGCGACATCGAGATGCTCGAAGCCGCCCGCCACGCCCTGGTCGTGCATCACGACGACCCGGTCCGCGAGTACGCCTACGACGACCCGCAGATCCTCACCGCCGCCGCCCGGCACGGGTGGACCGTGCTCAGCATGCGCCGCGACTTCACCGACCTGTGGTCACACCCTCTGCCCGGCCACCCGCGATGACGCGCCCAGAGGATCGCGCGCCGGCCGCGGCGCCAGCGCCAGGCTCGCTGGACGCTCTGCGCGCCCGCCACGGCACGCACATCGCTGAGCTGCTCGAACGCGAACCGGCCTGGGCCCGTGACTTCACCGACCTGAGCCAGGAGTGGCGCCGCCTGTTCGCCGAGACCTTCGGCACCTTCCTGCTCGTCCTCGTCGCCGCCGGCGGGGCGGTGCTGGACGCCAAGACGCACAGCATCGGCCGCGCGGCCAGCGTCACCGCACCCGGCCTGCTGGTGATGGCCCTCATCCTCTCCATCGGTGCCGTCTCCGGCGCCCACCTCAACCCGGTCGTGAGCATCGCCTTCGCCCTGCGGCGGGACTTTCAGTGGCGACGCGTCCCCGGCTACGTGGCCGCGCAAGCCCTCGGCGCCGTCCTCGCGTGCCTGCTCCTGCGCAGCCTGTTCGGAACGGTCGGCGCGCTCGGGGCGACGCTGCCGAAACCCGGTTTCAGCACCACGCAGGCGTTCCTCATCGAGACGGTGCTGACCCTCGGCCTGGTCACCGTCATCCTCGGCACCGCGTCCAGCGCCCAGAACGTGGGCCCGCTGGCCGCGCTCGCCGTAGGCGGCTACATCGTGCTCGCCGGGCTGTGGGCCAGCCCGGTCAGCGGCGCGTCGATGAACCCCACCCGATCACTCGGCCCCGACCTCGTCCGCGGCAACCTGCACGCCCTGTGGCCCTACCTCGCCGGCCCTCTCGTCGGAGCCCTCATCGCGGTCGCCGCCGCGCACATCCTGCGCGGCCCCGGCGGAGACCCCGCCGCAACCACAGCAGCCCAAGGACGACCGCTCCCCCGCCAGTAACGGCCGGCACGACGCAAACTCGGCGCGGCGCGGCTCAGTCACGGGTCACAACGCAATCGCGGGCAACTCGGCCAGGCGACAGGGAATCTCGGCGTCCTCATCCAGGTGGTAGCTCGCGCACACCCGGTGGTAGCCATCCGCAATCTGCAAAGGCACACCGCTCGCCAGGTCACCGCGCACCAGTAGAACCGGCGACAGAGCGACACCCTTCCCGACCCGCTTCAGGTCCTTGGCCACCTCCGGATCATCAGCCGGCAACAGAGCCAGACGGGCCGCGCGCAGGATGTCCTTCGCCTGATGGTGAACGGTCGGCGCCTGCGACAGCAGTGCGGTCAGCACCTCCACCTGGACCGTCGTCGCCACCAGCGCGAGAAAGGACGCTGCGGACGGATAGTCGTGCTCGGCGGGAGCCTCGTCCCACTCCAGCTTCGGTGCCTTCGACATGGTGAGCCCCTTTCAGCAGCACGAGGAGCCATCGGCCGACGACCCACCATCAGTCTGCGCGCGGCCGAGCCCTCGATGCTCGCCGTCACGTCGCCTCGGAATCGACTGGAGCCTGACCTGCCTTCCCGAACACCACTCTCGGTGGGGTTCGTCCGAACAACGGTGTAACTGGTCTATCGAGCCATCCGTTAAACCGAGCGGCTCGCCGAGGCCGAGGCCGTCGCATCCATTGGCAGCAAGGGAGATAGGTATGACACGCGATGGCCGAGGCGTTCAACTCGCTGTTCAAGGCCGAACTGATCCACAACCCGCGCATGCGCCCGAAGGGCGGCTGGAAGAGCGTCAGCGACGTCGAGATCGCCGTCGCCGAGTAGGTCGGCTGGTTGAACCACCGCCGCCGGCACGGCGAGATCGGACTCGTCCCACCAGCGAGTTCGAAGGCGCCCACCGGGCCGCGATCGGCGACCGGCCTACCGTCAGAACCCCGCCCTCAACGAGGCCGGAATCAACTAACCGAGTCTCCACCGAATCCGGCGCGATTCACTCCGACAGCAAGAAGTGGGATGCAAAAAGGAGCAGCGCACAGCTCCAAACGCCAATGGCTTTGACGATCGACCAGCCTTTACCGCCGCGCTCCTGACATCCACGTGCGGATGTCCAGGACGATGTGACGCTATGTCGTGACGGTGAACGTTGTCGGCTTGGTGGCTGCCGCGCCGTAGACGGTGGTGCCAGCGGCGTGGGCGTAGACGCGGCAGGTTCCTGCGGTCCGGGCGTGTACGGTCGCGCCGCGCACCGAGCAGATCCTGGGGGTGCTGACTGTGTAGGTCACCGGCAGTTTCGCGCTGCTTGTCGCGTGCAGTGTCTGTGTGCGGCCCACTTTGAGCGGCGCTGGCTGGGGGAAGGTGATGGTTTGGGTCCGCCGCAAGACGGTGATCTTTTGGGTTGCTGTCGGCGCGTCGGACCATGGTCCGGTGCCGTCCTGGTCGGCGTCGACGATACAGGTGCCGGCCCTCGCGAAGAGCACCTTCCCTCGGACCGAAACGTTGCAGACGCCGTAGGACCGCGGGTCGGTCGAGAAGTGCACGCGGTTGCCGGAGCGTCCGCCGACGGCGGTCGCGGTGTACGTGGTCTGGGCGTATGCCTTGGCCGGTGGGGTGGACGTGAACTTCACCGTTTGCGATCGGTTGACGTATTGGGTGGTCTTGGTGATCACCGAGACGGTGCCGGCGCTGCCGGAGTTGACGGTGTACACGGTGTGCGTGTTCGGGTTGACGGCGAGGGCGACGGGATTGACATCCACCGGGACCGTCGCGACGACGGCGTGGCTGGTTTCGTCGATGACCGAGACCGAGTTGTACGACGCGTTCGCCACGTACACCCGCCCGTCGGCCGGATCGACCGCCACCGCCGAGGGATTGCCGCCGAGCGGGATGGTGACAACTAGCTTGCCGGTACCGGTATCCAGCAGCGATGCCGAACCGTTGGCGTTCGCCGTCCACAGCGCATGCCGCGACGGGTCCACCGCAACCTGGTTACCGAGATACGGGGTCGAACTGACCGTCCCCGTCGTCAGGTCGACAACGGTGCTGTTGCCGGTGCCGGTGTAGGCGACGTGGGAAGTCAGGTCGAGGACGAGAGGCTGCGAGCCACCCATCATGCTGTAGCCGAGGTTGGCCACGGTCCTCGACGTGCCGGTGACCAGGTCCACGGCGAACAGCGACGAGGTGGGCATGCCCATGTTCGAGTTAGCCGAACCGATGACGTAGAGCGTCTGCGTGACGGCGTCCAGCGAGATCCCGCCGAGGCTGGTGGCGCCGCTGATCGTGATGGGCGGCTGGGCCACACCCTCGTGGGTGGTCACCGAGATCGAGTTCGAGTAGGCCGTGGCGTAGACCAGCTGCGAGGCCGGGTCCAGCAGGACGGCGTTCGGGAACGGGGTCGCGGTGGTGATCGTGTTGGCCACCGTGTTCGAGGTCGGGTCCACCACCTTCAGCTGCGCCCCGTTACCGTCGTTGACGTTGACGTAGGCGAGCCCTCCGTGCGCACTGTCGACCGTGATGTGGCTCGGGTACGACCCGACCGGGACCGGCGTTGCGGCCGTCCAGGTGGTGACGGCCTCGGCCGAGGCTGGGGACGCAGCCCCGACGGCGAGGCCGATCGTGACCGCACACAGCGTCGTGGCGGCGACGGTGCGTCGCAAGGCAGGTTGGAACGGGCGCATGTCGTGCTCCTGGCGTTGTCCTCGTCCGCGTCAGCGGCAGGCCCGACCAGGCCAGAAGGTTCGAACTAACATAAACCACACATTGAGGAGTGGCAAGGACCTCTGATCAGGCTGGCAACCCGCTGACTCACTCACGCCTGAAGACTGTCGACTGCGCCCGTCCGGTTTCACTTGGGCGTCGGTCGAGTTCGATGCTCTCCGGGTGGTGTTCGTCGGGTGCTGCACGGCGGCACGGTTCATCGATAACAGGTCGCTCGTGTGCCACGGACCGATCGACGCGCCGGCTCTGGTCGACCAGAAGCGCCCAGAAGGGCGGGTGCCGCCAGGCATCGGTGACAGGCTGCGCGAAGAGGAACTCGCGCTGCGATCTTGCGGCCCGGGGCCCCGTTCACCTGCGCGTCGTTTGCAGGTCGGCGGGCGGACAGGTGCGCGTGGTCGGCTCAGGTGTCCGTCATGGAGCGCGCGGCTGAGTGAACGCATCACGCGTCCCACCCGCGATCGCTGTGATCGCTCTGACTTCGAAAGAGGAACTGATGATCCGTATTCCGACCCGGTCTCGCGCCGCCGTCCTGGCGGCGGCCGCGCTTGCTCTGAGCGCTGCAGCCGGCCCCGCCGCCGCGGCCCCGGCGGTGCACCAGCGTTCCGCTGCGGCGGCGAACAATCTCACCGCGCGCACTCTGTTTTCCGGGAAGAGCCGGGGCTGGAGCAGCCCGGACGACCTCACACGCAGCGGCAACGACCTGTTCGTCTCCTTCCAGAACGGGGTGCCGTCCACCGGCGGCGCCAAGGGCACGCCGGCGGACAGCATCATCGTCAAACTGAGCCGGAGTGGGCGGATCGAACACACCTGGCGCCTGGCCGGCAAGTGCGACGGGTTGGCCGCTGATCCCGCACATCACCGCATCGTCGCCACCGTGAACGAGGACGGGAACTCCAGCCTCTACACGCTGCCCGCCGCGGGCACCGGCGCGGCCACTCACTACGGCTACGACGCCGCCCCGCTTCCGCACGGCGGGGGCACCGACTCGATCACGATCTACCGTGGTGGCATCTACGTGGTGGCGTCCGCCCCCGCCGCCGGCGGGCCGGCGCTGTACCGCGTGGTGCTCGGCCACGGTGTGGCGCACCTGGCGACCGCGCCGTTCTACGACTCCAGCAACGCCACAACCGCCAATACTGCTGCGCGGCGGCGTACCGTGCACCTCGCGCTCACCGACCCGGATTCCAGCACCGTTGTGCCCGCCCAAAGCCCGCGCTTCGCCGGCTCCTTCATGCTCGACGCCCAGGGCGATCAGCAGGAGATCTTCGCCGACAACCTCGGCCACGACAACCAGCACCTTCAGGAGCTGTCGCTGAGCCAGTCGGTCGACGACACCGCGTTCGCTACCACGCGCCGCGGCGAACTCGTGGCCACCTACGCCAGGGCTGACACCGTCGTGGTAATCTCCGGCGCCTTCGGCCCCGGCACGGCGTACGCCGCGGTCACCCCCTCCAACGCCAACCACCCTGGCACGCACCCGGCCCCGAACTACCTCGGCGCCATCAATCTCAACACCGGCGTGGTATCCACGGTCCACACCCGGGGCGTCGCATTGACCCCGCACTCACTGATCTACGTCGGCTGAGCCACCCTGCGGTGCCGGGCCGCCACGCGAGCCCGGCACCGGCATCGCCACCTCGCCGGCGGCCACGAACCGCAGCACGTCGTGCCCGCCTACGACCTGCGCACGCTCTGCGTCGCGGCCGACTACGTGCCGGCCCGCGGTGGCCCCGGCGACGGCAGCCTCACGCCGATCGACCCGCGTACCGGAACCCCAGGTCGGCCGATCAAGATCGATGACCCCTACAACCTCTACTTCACCCCGGACGGCCGCTACGGCATCGTCGTCGCCGAGTCACGCAAACGTCTCGACTTCTACGACCCGCACCGGTGGATCCGACTCCGCTCGCTGCCCGTACCGACCTGCGCGGGCGTGGACCACATGGACTTCACCGCCGACGGGCGCACGCTGCTGGCCAGCTGCGAGTTCGCCGATGCGGTCGTCGAGATCGACGTGGCCTCGGAGAAGGTCGTGCGGACGATCCACCTGCCCCGCATGTCGAACGGCATGCCGCAGGACGTGAAGTTGTCGCCGGACGGCCGGGTCTTCTACGTCGCCGACATGATGGCCGAC
>DASYGI010000283.1:0-4107 GCA_035999925.1 Pedococcus sp. | reverse complement strand
GGTCTTGTCCGTGACGATGGTCCCCTCCTTTGCTGAGAAGGAGCTGCGGACGTGGATGGGAATGTCGAAGCGGCGGGCGTACTCCACGCTGCGCAGGTGCAGGACCTTGGAACCCGACGCCGCCAGCTCGAGCATCTCCTCGTTGGAGATGCGGTTGATCTTCTTCGCCGCTGGGACGATGCGCGGGTCAGCCGTGAACACCCCGTCGACATCGGTGTAGATCTCACAGACCTCGGCGTTGAGGGCAGCCGCCAATGCGACCGCGGTCGTGTCAGTGCCACCGCGGCCGAGGGTCGTGATCTCCTTGGTGTCCTGGCTGACCCCTTGGAAGCCGGCCACGATGACGATGTGGCCCTTCTCCAGCGCATCGGTGACCCGGCCGGGCGTGACATCGATGATGCGGGCCTTGCCGTGCGTCGAGTCCGTGATCACGCCGGCCTGGCTGCCGGTGAAGGACCGGACCGTGTAGCCCAGGTCGGCGATCGCCATGGCGACGAGCGCCATCGAGATGCGCTCGCCGGCGGTGAGCAGCATGTCCATCTCGCGCGGCGGGGGCTGGGGGCTGACCTCGTTGGCCAGGTCGAGGAGCTCGTCGGTGCTGTCACCCATGGCTGACACCGCAACACACACGTCGTTGCCGGCCTTCTTGGCCTCGACGATGCGGCGGGCCACTCGCTTGATGCTCGCGGCATCTGCCAGCGACGAGCCGCCGTATTTCTGGACGACAATCGGCACAGTCGTTCTCCTGGAGACCAAGCTCCGTGCAGGGGGTGCGGAGCGGTCAGTCTAACTGCCGCTCAACCCGCGAGACGGCCCCGCCGTATGCCGGACAGCCGGCGGAGCGACCAGGGCGCCCCGACGAGCTGCGGCAAAGCCCAGTGGTCGGCCAGGTCGGGACGCTAGCCTCAGTCATGAGCATCGAGGTTCAGGGCGTGCGCCGAGCGTTCGGCGATGTCCTGGCGGTCGACGACATCACGCTTACTGCAAGCCCCGGAGAGGTGACGGCCCTGATCGGGCCGAACGGTTCGGGCAAGACGACGCTCCTGCTGATGCTCGCCACACTGCTGGTTCCCGACCAGGGCTCGATCCGGGTCGACGGGCTGGATCCGACCACGCAGGCCAGCCAGGTTCGCGCGCGCATCGGTTGGATGCCCGACGGTTTCGGCACCTGGGATGCGCTGACGGTGCGCGAGGTACTGCACACCATCGCCGCGGCATACCGTATGCCTTCGCCGCAGGCACGGAACAGGACCGAGGAGCTGCTCCACACCGTCCACCTCGCGGACCTGGCAGACCGACGGGCGAGAGTGCTCTCCCGGGGGCAGAAGCAGCGGCTGGGCCTGGCCCGCGCGCTCATCAACGACCCCAGCGTCCTGCTCCTCGACGAGCCCGCCTCCGGGCTCGACCCGAGAAGTCGCATCGAGCTGCGCGATGTGCTCAGATCCCTTGCAGCACAAGGAAAGACGGTGCTGGTGAGCAGCCACATCCTCACCGAGCTACAGGAGGTGGCGGACCGCGCCGTCATCGTCGCCCGAGGCCGCACCGTCGCGACCCAGAGCTTCGACGACGCGCTAGCCCCGGCACCGCGCGCCTGGCGTATCGACTCGCTGGACGGGGAACGGCTGGCCTCCTGGCTCGAGGGGCATCACGTCCCCGCCGTCCGCGTGGGCGGCGGCCTGCTCGAAGTCCACGTGGGCGGGGAGGAGATGGCGGCCCGACTGTTGGCCGACCTCGTCAGGGACGGGATCCGCGTCACTGCGTTCGCACCCAGCCAGGGAGCGCTTGAGTCGGCCTACCTGGCGGCCACGGAGGACCGGCGATGAGCTGGCCCGGCATCCGGACGGTCGCGGCACTCGAGCTCCGTCAGCGAGTGCGCACCTCGCGCTGGCCCATCGTGCTCGGCGTATGGTTCGCCCTCGTCGGAGTGGTGACGCTGCTCGCCTACCTCGCGACGAACACCCCGCAGCTGCAGTCGGGGCAGGCGATGTACGACATCGTGGTGTTCTTCGTCCTGGGGCTGGGCATGCTCATCGTCCCGTCCCTCACGGCGACGTCGGTGAACGGCGACCGTGAGCATGGCGTCTTGGCCACCCTGCAGACCACCCTGCTGACGGCGTGGGAGATCACGCTCGGCAAGCTGCTCGCCGCCTGGGCGATCGCGCTGACGTTCCTGGCGACGGCGCTCCCCTTCCTGGCCTGGGCCTGGTTCGAGGGGGGCATCGGCGCTGGCAAGATCGCGCTCTCGCTGGTCGTGCTGATCCTCGTGCTGGCTGTGGTGTGCGCGATCGGGCTGATGTTCTCGACGCTGACCGCCCGGACCGTCTCATCGGCGGTGCTGACCTACCTGACCATCGGCGCACTCGTTTTCGGGACGACCATCGGGTTCGGGCTCAGCGCCTTCCTGGTGACCCATTCTGAACCGCAGCAGGTGTACGGCGTTCCCGCCAACTGGTGGACGACTCACCAGCCGTCAGCAGCCAACCCGGCTCCACCCGCGCCTCCCACCGCGGCCGACTGCACTCAGTACACGCAACGGCGGACCGTGACCCACACGGAGCGGATCTGGTGGATCCTTCCGCTCAACCCCTTTGTCGTGGTGGCCGACGCCGCACCTTCCGAACCACGCACCGGCACCACGGCGTCCGCGGGTTTCACCCCGATGCGTTGGATCAGCGCCGGGGCGCGGCTGGCGCGCAACGGGCCAGACGCCGTAGCCAACGAATGCCAGGCTGATATCGCCTCGTACCAGCCTGGAAGCGGTCCGGGCGACCCGCTCGTCACCGCCCTGAAATCGGCACCGGTGTGGCCCTACGGGTTGACGTTCCTGCTGCTGGCCGGCGCGGGCTCGACGCTGGTGTCGGCTCGACGGCTACGGACCCCGGTGCGACGGCTTCCGAGCGGCACGCGGATCGCCTAGCCGCGGCAGATCTCAGGGGTGCAACGCGTCGAACTCCGCGTCCGAGACCGTCTCCTGGTCCGCGTCGAGCCGGATGTGGCCCAGCAGCGACTGGAGAACACGAAGAGCGGAGGCCGCTCGCTCGCCCCAGTCCGAGAGGTAGCTGAACTGCCACCACCACAGGGCTTCCGAGGGACGCCCCGCGTCGTGGTGACGCAGACCGTGCGCCAGCGCCGCCGCCACCACGGTGACGTCGTTGGACAGTGAACCGGTGGCCAGCTCGGTCGAGGTGACCGGGTCGACGAGGTCCGCGTACTCGTCGAGACCCTCGAAGAGGTTGGCCACGCCGGTCCTCAGCGGGTCCAGCTCGGGGTCGAGGGTGTCGGCCTCGAACCGCTCGGCCGGGACGATGTCCTCGATCGCTCCCAGCCGGGCGCCCATGACCAGCACCTGCGACAGCGCCAGGAGGGTCATCGGAATGGCCGCGTCCGGCGCCGAGCCCGACGCCACCTCGGTGATGGTGGACAGGTAGGCCCGCGCGTCGTGGGCCGACTCCTCGGCGAGCGCGCGCAGCTCGTCAGACATCCAGCAACCTCCTACCCTCGAACGCTCGTCCGAGCGTCACCTCGTCGGCATACTCCAGGTCTCCACCCACGGGCAGACCAGAAGCGAGTCTGGTGACCCGCAAGCCCATCGGCCGCAGGAACCTCGCCAGGTAGCTGGCCGTCGCCTCGCCCTCGAGGTTCGGGTCCGTGGCGATGATGATCTCGGTGACCTCACCTGAGGCCAGCCGGGTCATCAGCTCCTTGATCCGCAGGTCGTCGGGACCGACTCCGTCGATGGGGCTGATCGCCCCGCCGAGGACGTGGTACCGCCCACGGAACTCACGGGTGCGCTCGATGGCCACCACGTCCTTGGGCTCCTCGACCACGCAGATCGAGGCGACCTCACGACGGGGGTCAGCGCAGATCCTGCACTGGACGCCTTCGGCGATGTTGCCGCAGGTCTCGCAGAACCGCACCTTCGCCTTGACCTCCGTCAGGGCGTCGACCAGGCGCTTGACGTCGATGGCGTCGGACTGCAGCAGATGGAACGCGATCCGCTGGGCGCTCTTGGGACCGACCCCGGGCAACCGCCCCAGCTCGTCGATCAGGTCCTGCACCACACCTTCGTACACACGCCGAGCCTATGCCCTGCCAGCGCCGTTGACC
>DASYGI010000282.1:0-8760 GCA_035999925.1 Pedococcus sp. | reverse complement strand
CTGTTTCGACACCACCGGGGTGGAACCGGCGGCTCGGGTCCGGGGGTCGAAGTGGTGTTCCTGATCCACCCGAGTGACACGACCGACCAGGGGGTCGCCATGTTCCGTGATCGTCATCGCAGCACGCAGTTCGCGACAGGTACCGGCTTGGCACTGCTCCTGGCTGCGGCCGGGTGCAGCTCCGCCGGCAGCACGACAGCCAGCAGCGGCGCCGCTCGCGTCGGCACCCGCGCGATGGTGGGCTCGGTGCCGGCATCCGGTGCCGTCGGCGCGCCCGCGGGTGCGGCAGTCGGGAACGGCGCCCCGCCCGCCCCGGGGGCCAAGACCGGGTCGGCAGCGTCGACCGGATCCACCGGCGCCACCGCTATCGATCCGGCCGCCCTCGACAACCCCGACGCACTGGCCCGCCAGGCGTCAATTGCCTTGCAGGTAGCCAGTATTGGCCAGGCCGTGGCGAGAGTTCAGGCTGCCACCGCAGCAGCGGACGGGATCGTCCTCGCCGAGAGCATCGGGGCGCCGGACGGTGGTCCCGTGCCCCTGGCCGACTCGTCGAAGGTGTCGGCCACCACCTACGGGGAGATGACCATCTCGGTGCCGTCCGACAAGCTCGACGCCGTGCTCGGCGAGCTGGGCTCGGTGGGCAAGGTCATCCGGTCCACCAGCTCCAGCGAGAACGTGGGGTCGCAGATCATCGACGCCCAGTCACGCCTGGCCACCATGCGGGTCAGCGTCGAGCGGGTCCGCGGCTTCCTGGACAAGGCCACCGACCTCACCCAGATCGTCACCCTCGAGGCGGAGCTCACCCGGCGTGAGTCCGACCTCGAGGCGTTGGAGGCCCAGCTGGCCTCACTCAAGGGCAGCGTGGCCCGATCGCCGATCCAGGTCAGCCTCACCACCGTGCCCGCAGTGGTCGCGCCGCCAGCACCCGCCACCGGATTTCTCGCCGGGCTGACCAATGGCTGGAAGGCCTTCGTCGCCTCCGTCAGCGTGGTGCTCACCGTGGTCGGGGCACTGCTGCCGTTCGCCGTCCTCGCCCTGGTCGTCGGCGTGCCGCTGTGGCTGGTCGTGCGCCGACGTCGCGCAGTGCCGACCCCAGTCGAGCTCGTCGTGCCATGAGCAGAGGACGTCGTGCCCTGAGCAGAGGGCTCAACGCGCGGCGGCTCAGCGCGCGCTGACCTCGTGAACCAGCTCGACGACCCGGGTCAGGACCTCCGGATCAGTGTCCGGTAGGACCCCGTGACCCAGGTTGAAGATGTGCCCGGGCGCGGCCCGGCCCTCCTCGACGATGCTGCGAACCTTCGCCTCCAGAGCATCCCAGGGGGCGAAGAGCAGCGCCGGGTCGAGATTGCCCTGCACGGCATACCTCCCACCGAGGCGAGCAAGGGCATCGGTGAGCGAGACGCGGTAGTCGACGCCCACGACGTCGGCGCCGGCGGCACCCATGGACGCCAGCAGCTCACCGGTGCCCACCCCGAAATGGATCGTGGGTATGCCGCGGGGCGCGACCGTGGCCAGCGCAGCGGTCGAGTGCGGCTGGACGAAGCGCTCGTAGTCGGCCCGCGGCAGTGCGCCCACCCATGAGTCGAACAGCTGGACGACCGAAGCGCCCGCGGCGGCCTGGACGTCGAGGAAGGTCCCCGAGATCTGCGCGAGCCGGACGCACAGGTCGTGCCACAGCTGCGGATCGCCGTACATCAACGCCTTAGTGTGCTCGTGGTTCTTGCTCGGGCCACCCTCGATCAGGTAGCTCGCCAGGGTGAACGGGGCTCCGGCGAAACCGATGAGCGGGGTGTCTGCGAGCTCGGCCACCAGCACCCGCACCGCCTCCGTGATGTAGGGCACGTGCTCGGGAGTCAGGGCCGGCAGCCGGTCGAGGTCCGCGCGGCTTCGGATCGGCTTGGCCACGACGGGCCCGACCCCGGGGACGATGTCGAGGTCGACGCCGACCGCCGCCAGTGGCACCACGATGTCGGAGAAGAAGATCGCGGCATCGACCCCATGGCGTCGCACCGGCTGCAGGGTGATCTCGGTGACGAGGTCAGGGCGCCGGCACGACTCGAGCATGCCCACGCCCTCGCGGACGGCCCGGTACTCGGGTAGGGAGCGCCCAGCCTGACGCATGAACCACACCGGGGTGTGGGGCACAGCCTGCTGCCTGGCTGCCTTGACGAGGGCGGAGTCCTGCGGGGAAGGGCGATCGGAAGTCACCGCAGGAGTCTAGGTCGCGGAAGGCTCAGGCCCGTGCGAGGGCGATGGTGGCGACCCCGAGCAGGCTGACCCCCACCCCCACGCTCTGCACGCGCTGCAGCCGCTCACCCAGGACGAAGCGCGCCAGCAGCACTGTCACGACCGGATACAGCGACCCCAGCACGCTGGTGATGCTCACCGCCGCATGCGAGCTGGCGTAGGCGAACAACGCGTTCGCACTGAGGTCCCCGACGCCGATCACCGCCAACGCCGGCAGATCGCCGGCACGGACTCCCCCGGTCCGGCGCAGGAGCACACCAGCCACGACGAACATGGTCACCGAGGTAGCCCGCATCCCCCACAGCGTGTGCACCAGGGAGACCCGGGCGCCCCGGTCGAGGAAGAACAGGGCCAGGCCGAAGCCGAGGGCAGCGATGCAGGCGAGCACGAGCGGTCGCGGGGACAGGCGTCCGGAGAGCTCCGGGCCGGACGCGAGTGCGACGCCGAGGATGGCGACAGCCATCCCGACCCAGGCAAGTATCGGCGGCTGGTCACCGGTGACCACTCCCAGCAGGACGGGCACGACGACCCCCAGTGAGGCCACCGGAGCGACGACGCCCATGGTCCCCGTCGAGAGCGCCGCATAGAAGCAGACCAGGGCGCCCGATCCCGCGATCCCCGCCGCGACTGCCCACGGCACCCACCCCGTGGGGCCACCGAAGCCCCGCACGCTCATCACGATGGTGAGCAACCCCAGAGCGAGCCCCTGGGACCACGCGACTACCGCGGCTGCCGGCAGGGACTTGGAGCGCAGGCCGGCAAAGAAGTCCGACGTTCCCCAGCACGCACTCGATGCGAGGGCGAGCAGCGAGAGCATGGCGGGCACGCTATCGGTCGACTTGCCACGCCGCGACACCCCGGGTAGAGCGGCGTTGCCCGCGCGGGGGCGTGCCGCGGCATACGCTCTGATGGTGGGCAGTCGAACGGTCCCCGGAGACCACTCCCCGGAGTTCGCGCAGGCGCTGAGCGACCTTCGCGCCGCACGACTGCGCCCGGAGATCCGTCTCACTGAAGTCCCCGCTCCGCAACGCATCGCTCCGTATGCCGTGGCCCTCACCGCCGAGGTCGTCGGTGCGGCGGCTGACGAGGACGAGCTCGCCTCTGGACGTTTCGTCCTGCTGCACGACCCTTCTGCCCCTGACCCGTGGGACGGCGCCTGGCGAGCGGTCACCTTCGCCCGAGCGGAGCTGGAGCCCGAGCTCGCCAACGACCCCATGCTCGGTGCCGTGGGCTGGTCCTGGCTCACCGACGCTCTGGAAACCCACCACCTGGGCTTCACGGCCGAGGCCGGCACGGTCACCCGGGTGGTGTCCGAGAGCTTCGCGGGGCTGGCGGACCGCCCGGCCAGCGTCGAGATGGAGGTGCGTGCCTCGTGGACCCCGGTGGCGGGCAACGTGGGCGCTCATCTGGTCGCCTGGTCGGACCTGTTGTGCACCATCGCCGGGCTCCCGCCGCTGCCGGAAGGGGTCATTGCCCTACCCGGTCCGCGCCGCTGAAGGGGTCGGCCAGATAGGTTGGCCGGATGACCGAGATCGACACGGGTGCGGTGACCGGCGACGGTTCGACGACTTCTCCCGACGCCGCCCTCGAGTCATCCGTCGAGACCGAACTCTCCCTGACGCCTCTCGACATGCCGATCGACGGCGTCCCGCCCGTGGTCACCTCGGAACGCGCCCTGCTCGAGGCCGCCCGCGCCATCGCTGCCGGTGACGGCTCCGTGGCCCTCGACGCCGAGCGGGCCAGTGGCTACCGCTACGGCCAACGCGCCTATCTGGTGCAGATCCGGCGGGACGGGTCCGGCACCTGGCTCATCGACCCGATCGCATGCCCAGACCTGACCCCGATCAACGAGGCCATCGGCGGAGCCGAGTGGATCCTGCACGCCGCGACCCAGGACCTGCCTTGCCTTGCGGAGATCGGGCTCACCCCACGTCAGCTCTTCGACACCGAGCTCGCGGGGCGGCTGCTCGGCCTACCCCGGGTCGGCCTCGCCGCGGTGGTGGAGCACTATCTCCAGCTCACCCTGGCCAAGGAGCACTCGGCCGTCGACTGGTCGACCCGCCCGCTGCCTGAACCCTGGCTGCGCTATGCCGCACTCGATGTCGAGGTGCTAACCGACCTGCGCAATCTGATGGGTGTCGACCTCGCCCGCCAGGGCAAGGCCGAGTGGGCTCGTCAGGAGTTCGAGTCGCTGCTCTCGTTCACCGGCCCACCCCCACGAGTCGACCCCTGGCGGCGCACCAGCGGCATGCACCGGGTGCGGCACCGTCGGACCGCAGCCGCCGTGCGCGAGCTGTGGCAGGTTCGCGATCTGATCGCCCAGGAGCGCGACATCTCCCCTGGGCGTGTCCTGCCGGATGGAGTGCTGGTCGAGATCGGCACGCTCGCGCCGTCGACGGCGGCGGACCTGCCGGACACCCACCGGTCGGTGCGCCGCTACCAGCGCCAGTGGCTGGACGCGGTCCGGCGGGCGCAGGCTTTGCCCGAGAGCGAGCTGCCTCCGATGACCCTGCGTTCGGACGGTCCACCCCCACAGAGGGCATGGGCCGAGCGCGACGCGCTGGCGGCCGCCCGGCTGACCACCACTCGTGAGGCCCTCATTGCCTTCGCCGAAGAGCACACCATCCCGGTGGAGAACGTCCTCTCCCCCGATCCGCTGCGACGTGTCATCTGGACCCCGCCACAGGACCACAGCGCCCAGGGATTCGCCGGCGCGCTGGCCCAGCTGGGGGCACGCCGGTGGCAGACCGACATCGTGGCGCCCATGATCGCGGCGGCCTTCGAGGCTCACCCCGACGAGTGAGCCCGTGAGCTGGGCTCAGGGCTTTCGCTGGGCGCAGGGCTTTCAGGGTGACGGCTCTCACGCACGCGTCCCAGTGACCCCCTTGTTACCGGGAAGTAGCATCGGACGGGTACGCACCGGCATACCGGTGTGGTTCCTGCACCTCGTCAAGGGAGGCCCTCCGTGCCCCGCACTCTGCGTGAGGTCGTTTTCGTCGATGGCGTTCGTACGCCGTTCGGCAAGGCCGGTGAGAAGGGCATCTATGCCCAGACCCGAGCCGACGACCTCGTCATCAAATGCGTCCGTGAGCTCATGCGTCGTCACCCCGAGCTGCCGCCGGAGCGGGTCGAGGAGGTCGCCATCGCCGCGACCACCCAGATCGGCGACCAGGGACTGACCCTGGGCCGGATGGTGGCCCTGTTGTCGGGTCTGCCCAAGACGACCCCCGGGTACTCAATCGACCGAATGTGCGCCGGCGCCATGACGGCCGTGACCACCACCGCGTCCTCGATCGCCTTCGGTGCCATCGACGTGGCCATCGCGGGTGGCGTCGAGCACATGGGCCGTCACCCGATGGGTGAAGGCGTCGACCCCAACCCCCGCATCGTCGCCGAGAAGCTCGTCGACCCCTCGGCGCTGGTCATGGGCTCGACCGCGGAGAACCTGCACGACCGCTTCCCCTCGCTGACGAAGGAACGCAGCGACACGTATGCCGTCGGGTCCCAGGACAAGCTCGCCAAGGCCTACGCGAACAACCAGATCCAGCCCGACCTGGTCCCCGTCGCGATGCGTCACCAGGAGCAGGGCTTCGGCCTGGCCACCCAGGACGAGCCGCCCCGCCCCGGCACGACCATGGACAGCCTGGCGGGGTTGAAGACGCCGTTCCGCCCCCACGGCAACGTGACTGCCGGCAACTCGGCCGGACTCAACGACGGTGCCACTGCCTGCATCCTCGCCTCGGCCCAGGCTGCCGAGGAGCTCGGCCTGCCGGTTCGTATGCGGCTGGTGGACTTCGCGTTCGTGGGCGTGGAGCCCGAGGTCATGGGCATCGGTCCGGTACCAGCCGCAGAGAAGGCGCTGGCCAAGGCCGGACTGTCCATCGAGGACATCGGCCTCTTCGAGCTCAACGAGGCGTTCGCCGTCCAGGTCCTCGCCTTCCTCGAGCACTTCGGTATCGCCGACGACGACGCTCGCGTCAACCAGTACGGCGGCGCCATCGCCACGGGGCACCCACTCGCCTCGTCCGGCGTCCGTCTGATGACCCAGCTCGCTCGACAGTTCGAGGAGCACCCCGAGGTCCGCTACGGCATGACCGCCATGTGCATCGGCATCGGGATGGGCGCCGCGGTGATCTGGGAGAACCCGCACCACGCTGAGTACGGCCAGGATCAGGCGGACGACAACGGCAAGGAGACCGCGGCATGAGCGAGCAGACATTCGAAGAGGTCGTCACGCACACCCCGGTCCGCGACATCGCGCTTCCAGGCGGTTCGGGCACGCTGGCGCTCATCACGCTGGACAACGGCTTCGACCACACCAAGCCGAATACCTTTGGGCCGCAGACGATTGCCAATCTCACCTCCGCCGTCGAGGAGCTGCGCAAGCGCGCGGAGGCCGGCGAGATCCAGGCTGTCGGCATCACCGGCAAGCCGTTCATCTTCGCGGTCGGCGCTGACCTCAAGGCGGTAGCCCAGGCCACCAGCCGCGAGCAGTCCCTCGAGGTCGCGCGGGCCGGGCACACGGCCTTCGGCGCCATCATGGATCTGCCCGTCCCCACCTTCGCCTTCGTCAACGGTGCGGCCATGGGTGGCGGCGTCGAGATCGCGCTGTCCGCGGACTACCGCACGATCTCGGCGGGCGTCCCTGCGCTCGCGCTGCCTGAGACGTTCCTCGGTCTCGTGCCGGGCTGGGGCGGCTGCTACCTGTTGCCCAACCTGGTCGGGCCGGCCAACGCACTCAAGGTCATCATCGACAACCCGATGAACATGAACCGCATGCTCAAGGGGCCTGCGGCCTTCGAGCTGGGCATCGCCGACGCGATCTTCGAGCCGGCCGACTTCCTCGAGGAGTCGCTGCTGTGGGCGGCGAGGGTGCTCAGCGGCGAGACCACAGTCGAGCGGCCCGAGGTCTCCCGTGACGAGGCCGAGTGGGAGGGCGCGCTCAAGGCCGCCAAGGGCCTGGTCGACCTCAAGACCGGCGGGAAGGCCCCCGGGCCCTACCGCGCGATCGAGCTCGTCCGCGGCGCGCGCACCGCGTCTCGCGACGAGGCCTTCGCCGCCGAGGACGAGGCGCTCGCCGATCTCGTTATGGGCGACGAGCTTCGGGCCGGCCTGTACTCCTTCGACCTGGTCCAACGCCGGGCCAAGCGCCCCGCTGGCGCCCCCGACAAGGCGCTCGCCCGCAAGGTCACCAAGGTCGGCATCGTCGGTGCCGGGCTCATGGCCAGCCAGCTCGCGTTGTTGTTCGCCCAGCGTCTGCAGGTGCCGGTCGTCATGACCGACCTGGACGAGGAACGCGTCGCCAAGGGCGTGGGCTATGTCCACAACGAGGTCGACAAGCTGCTCGGTAAGGGCCGGGTGAACCCCGACAAGGCGAACCGTCTCAAGGCCCTGGTCACCGGGGCCACCTCCAAGGACGGCTTCGCCGATGCGGACTTCGTCATCGAGGCGGTCTTCGAGGAGATGTCGGTCAAGAAGGCCGTGTGGGCAGAGGTCGAGGCGATCGTGTCGCCGGAATGTGTCCTGGCAACCAACACGTCCTCGCTGTCCATCACCGAGATGGCGTCCGATCTCAAGCACCCCGAGCGCGTAGTTGGCTTCCACTTCTTCAACCCGGTGGCGGTGATGCCGCTCCTGGAGATCATCAAGGGCGAGCAGACCGACGACGCCACCCTGGCGACTGCGTTCGCCACCGGGAAGACCCTGAAGAAGACGACCATCCTGGTCAAGGACAGCCCGTCGTTCATCGTCAACCGCCTCCTTGGCCGCTTCATGGGTGAGGTCGCCAAGGTCGTCGACGAGGGAACGCCGATCGAGGCGGCCGACAAGGCGTTTGCCGGGTTGGCTCCGATGCCGCCGTTCGTGCTGCTGGGCCTGGTGGGTCCCGCAATCGCGCTGCACAACAACGAAACCCTGGTGAAGGCGTTCCCGGACCGCTTCTATGTCTCGGACAACCTGCGCCGGCTGGTCGCGGCGAAGAAGCCTGCCATCTACATCTGGCCGGAGGGCAAGCCGGTCGTCGACCCCGAGGTCGAGGCGCTGTTCGAGAAGCCGGCCGATCCCGTGGTCCTGAGCACCGAGGAGATCCGTGCGCGGGTGCTCGGCGTCCTCGCCGACGAGGCGCGCCGGATGCTGGACGAGGGTGTCGCCCAGGCGCCGATGGACCTTGACCTGGCGATGATCACCGGAGCCGGTTTCCAGTTCTGGAACGGCGGCCTGACTCCGCTGCTCGACCGCGAAGGCGTCAGCGAGAAGGTAACCGGCCAGCGGTTCCTGCCTCCAGGCGTCGCCAGCGTCCCAGCCTGACGCCCCCCATCCCGTCCGCCCAGCCCCATCCCTCCACTTATTGCCCCGAATCCACCGATTCCGACGTCTGAACCGCCGGATCGGGTGGATTCGGGGCAATAAGTCGGGGAGGGGCGGGGTCAGTGCCGGCGCGCAGCCAGCGAGGTCGCCACGGCGTCGGCGGTCAGACCGATCTCCTCGAGGACCTGACCCCGCGATGCGTGCTCG
>DASYGI010000281.1:0-1749 GCA_035999925.1 Pedococcus sp. | reverse complement strand
ATGGTGCGGGCAGCTCGGAGCCGAGGAGACCGACGCCCGGCTGGCCAAGCTGCGTGAGGCGATCCGGTCGGACCGTCGGTACGGCTCCTCGATCGGCTTCCGCTACCACGACGGTCAGCCCGGGCTCGTCGAAGGCCTGCTTTCTCGTGGCGACCGTCGCATCGGCCGGGTCATCGAGCAGGTCTGGCGCGACGGCGGCCGGTTCGACGGCTGGAGCGAGCACTTCTCCTTCCAGCGGTGGATGGCGGCAGCCGACATCGCTTTGGCCGACCAGCCGGTGGACGTCGCCTGGTACACGACCCGCGAGCGTGGCGAGACCGAGGTTCTCCCGTGGGACCACATCGACTCGGGGCTGGACAAGGAATGGCTCTGGGCCGACTGGCAGGACGCCCAGGACGAGACCGAGGTCGACGACTGCCGCTGGACCCCGTGCTTCGACTGCGGGGTGTGTCCGCAGATGGGTACCGAGATCGAGGTCGGTCCGACCGGCAAGACCCTGCTGCCGCTAACCGTCCTCGGTGCCGGGCGTCAGGACATGGTCGCTCCACGGGCAGGAGCCGTCCCGAACCACGGGTGATGCAGGTCGAGATAGCGCACGTCCTGCATCGCGGCCATCTCGCTCTCGAACTCGCCTCGCACCTCTGCGGGCATCTCCTTCTTCTCGCCCAGGCGCGCCTCGGACTCTGAGCGGAAGGCAATCGTCTCGGTGAACCAGCCGTCCGGCTCCATCGCGATGGTGCCGCCGATGATCTCCGGGCGCTGCTCGTGCAGCATGTCCATGGGTTGCTCCATGAAACGGCGGAACCGCTCGGGGTCCTGGACCCGGCCCTGGATGACCTGGACGAACCCGGCGTCGTCCGAGCCACCGTCGAGGAAGACCGTCGCGTTGTCGCAGTCGTGGAAGGTCACGTCGCCGTCGAAGCAGGCTGCCATTCGCTGCCACCACTCGCCCTGCTCGGGCTTGGCGGAGTTCCGGGCTGCGGCCTCGCGGCTCTCGAAGCGCACCACACCGACGAACTCGTCCTCGTCGGTGATCCCGTAGGTCCCGCCGAGCCATCCCTCGGCGGTCGTTCCCATCTGGTCGCGCCATTCGTCGCTGAGGCGACGCATCTCGCCTGCATCACGACACTTTCCCTGGATGATCTGGATGAACACCGTCGCCTCCGCATCTGCCCAAGGCCGCTTCTCCCTGAAGTGGTCAACTTTTGAAGGTACGCCTCGGTGGCCATGCTGTCATCGGCCGCCTCACCCGAACAGTTCTCCGACCACCTCGCGGAACACCACGGTGTGTAGGTCAACGTCCGCCCGTGAGGTCTGCGGGCACATCAGCGCCATGTTGTGGAACGGGGTCATGAGGATGCCGCGGTTGCACAGAGCCAGATGCAGGTAGGCGTCCAACGCGTCGTCGGCGGCCGCCGCGGACTCCTCGCCCGTCCGCGGGGCAGGCCTGGCGAACCGGTACTCGGCGCGCGCGCCGAGCTGGCTGATCGACCAGGGCACGTCGAGCTCGTCGAAGGTCTGTTGCACCCCGGCCGCGAAGGCCGTGGCCAGCGCGGTCATGTGCTCGAACGCCGCCGGGGTGAGCACCTCCTCCAGGGTGGCCCGCATTGCCGCGGTGGACAGCGCGTTGCCGGCGAGAGTCCCGCCGACCCCGCCGACATCGACGATGTCGGCGTCCCCGGCGGTCGTGTGTCTGGTGACCGCGGCGGCCACCTCGCGGCTGAGGCCGTAGGCACCGCTGGGGATGCC
>DASYGI010000280.1:0-4329 GCA_035999925.1 Pedococcus sp. | reverse complement strand
GGCCGGTTCAGATGGGTCTCACCGGCGGGTTCTCGATTCAGAGGTCGAACGGCACACCCGTGAGCTCTTCGCTGATGGCCCACAGCCGACGCGCGAGGTCGGGGTCGCTCGCCAGCGGGCTGAGCTTGGCTGGGCCGACCTTGCCGCGGATCTCACCACGCCCCTGAGGCCCGCTGTAGGAGCCTGGCGCTGCCACTGTCGCGGCATACAGGATGGCCTCGGCCCCGCCCTCGGAGCCGGGCAGGGCGAGGCGCATGAGGCGCGGCGCGAACGTTCGCACGACCCATCGCGCGCCCATCCCATCGCGACTGGCGACGAGGTTGGTGACGGCCACGCCCGGGTGGGCCGCGGTCGATGTCAGCGCTGAACCCGCCGCAGTGGCCCGGCGGTGGAGCTCCATGGCGAACAGCAGGTTCGCGAGCTTGGTGCGGCCGTACGAGGTTCTCGGGTCGTAGTCCTGCGGAGGGTTTCCGCTGACGACCTGGTCGTCACCCCGGTGGTGCGCTATGGAGGCCACCGTCGTCACGCGCGGTGAGGCGGCCGACAACAACGCCGGCAACAGTCGGGCGGTCAACGCGAAGTGGCCGAGGTGGTTGGTCCCGAACTGAAGCTCGAACCCGTCGACAGTGGTGCGGCGCGTGGGCGGGGCCATGACGCCGGCATTGTTCACGAGCAGGTCGACAGGGCCGTCGATTCGCGCGGCGAACTCGCGCACCGACTCCTGCGAGGCCAGGTCGAGAGCCTCGACGGCGGTGCTGCCGTCAATCCGTGCGGCGGCAGCGCGACCTGCGTCGAGGTTACGGACAGCGAGGATGACGTGAGCGCCGTGCTCGGCCAGAGTCCTGGCCTCCACGAACCCGATCCCAGAGTTGGCGCCGGTGACGATGGCGGTGGTCCCGCTCAGGTCGGTGATCTCGGTGGGCTTCCAAGCCATTGGTCCACTCCCGCGGGTCGTCGGTGCCCGCGGATGACCGCCGGCAACGGCAGCGTATGCCGTGCCGGGTCACCTGTCGGCGTCACATCGGCACAGGTGTCAGCTCGTAGACGTCGACCGAGAAGTCGGCAGGGGCCCCGGCGAGGAAGGGGTGGCCGTCGCAGAGCGCCTTGGCCGCCTCGAGGCTGTCAGCGGTCAGAACCGAGTATCCGGTGATGGGCAGCGGGCCGCTCGACCCTCCGACGCGGGCGCGATCGCCGGTCGGCGCGCCGACATCGGCGAGCGCCGGTCCGACCTTGCCCATCCAGTCACCCCACGCCTGGTTCATGGCGTCGCTCTCTTCCTTGGACATCTCGGGCATGGGGCCATCGATCGGACCCTGGTAGACCAGCAGGTACGTGCTCATGTGCGCTCCTTCGGGATGCGGCTTTCCCAGGCTGGGTCGGGCCGACCATGACCCGATTCGATATAACCCCGAGGACGGCCTGCGCACAACGGGCGCGAGACTGTCATCCTGGGCGCCGGCACAGACATCTCTACAGAATGGGGTCGATATGGACGTCGATGTATCCACCGACATCGTGCTGGACGTCCCACGGGATCGGGTGGCCGCGTTCGCGGGCGACCCGTCGAACGCCCCGCTCTGGTACGTCAACATCGAGTCGGTCGAGTGGCAGACGCCGCCCCCCTTGCAGCTGGGGTCACGGCTCGCGTTCGTGGCGCGGTTCCTCGGCCGCCGGTTGGCCTACACCTACGAGATCGTCGAGCTCGTCGAGGGTGAGCGCCTCGTGATGCGGACGGCTCAGGGGCCGTTCCCCATGGAGACGACCTACGTCTGGGAGTCGATCGGACCGAGTTCGACCCGGATGACGTTGCGCAACAAGGGAAACCCGTCGGGCTTCTCGAGGGTGGGCGCGCCGCTGATGGCGGCGGCGATGCGCCGCGCCAACCGTCAGGACCTGGCCGCACTCAAGGGACTGCTCGAGGCCGGCGGGGTGCCGAAAGGCTAGGCGTATGCCGGTGCCGTCCGCGGCCACGGACGGAGCCGTTCGATGGTTGCCGCCAGACCTAGGAGCAGCGCTTCGCCGCCCTCGGGTGCGACGAGCTGGACGGCCAAGGGGGTGCCGGTGCGAGGGTGGACGCCCGCGGGAACCGAGGCCGCGGCATACCCGGCGAAGTTCCAGGGCGCGCAGTACGGCGCGTAGCGGACGTTGGCGGCGAAGGTGCGCGGCCACGAACGGCTCCCCCAGCGCACAGCCGCGATCGGAGGCGCAGCCAGTGTCGGGGTGACGAGCACGTCGTGGTGGGTGAAGTAGTCCGCGAGCCGCGCGCGGAAGCGGTCCCTGCCACGCTCGCTGACCAGCCCTCTGGAGCGCACCAGGTCGCCGAGGGTCGCGTGGAACCGCACCGCGCGGTCGAACGAGGACCGATCGAGGCCCTCAGCGTCGTGCGACGTGCCGCCCACCCACCGCGCCAGCATCGGTAGCGGGTTGGCCGGGTACGGGGGGTCGGCCCGCTCGACGAGATGACCGGCGGCGGCCAGCATCGTGGTGACCTGGAAGACCGCTCGTTCGTGCTCGACGTCCGTTCGTACCCCCAGGACGGGCGCGGTGGTGGACGCGGCGATCCGCAGCGGAGGCTCAGGCTCCTGAACGTTGGCAATGGTGGGCTGACCTGCCATCACCGAGAGCATGAGTGCCGCGTCGGCGACCGTCGTAGCGAGTACGCCGTTCTCGGCCATGGCAAACCAGTCGTTCGGGCCGAGCTCGGTGGGCACGAGCCCGGTGCCTGGCTTGATGCCGACCAGCCCACAGCTGGCGGCCGGGATGCGAATGGAGCCCATCCCGTCGGCGGCGTGGGCTACCGGCACCATGCCGGCGCCCACCGCCGCCGCCGACCCTCCGGACGATCCTCCGGGGGCGCGATCGAGGTCCCACGGGTTGCGGGTGATGCCGAAGGTCGAATCGGTCGCGCCGAACACGCACAGCTCCGGCACTCGGGTGAGGCCGACGACGACGGCGCCGGCGGCCCGAAGTCGTTGCACCACAGGATGATCGGCTCTCTGAGGGTCAGTCGGAGTCGCCATGGAGCCGTTGCGCATCGGCTCGCCAGCCACCGGGATGTTGTCCTTGATGGCGATGGGGACGCCGGCGAGCGGGAGGTGCTCGGCGTCTGCGCTGTCGAGCTCCTTCGCCTCCGCGAGTGCCCTGTCCGCTCGGACCAGCTGGAACGCTCCGAGCCGGGGGTCCCGAACGGAGATGCGTTCCAACGCGGAACTCACCACCTGCACCGCGCTCAGCTCGCCTCGGCGGACGCGGTCGGCGATCTCGGTGGCTGTCAGGTCGGGATTCGTGGCCATGAGGCCGAGCGTACGGCGAGGGTCAGGACGACTCGAGTCGCAGCAGTGCTTCGCGCATGCCGCGTTCGGCCTCGTCCCCGAGCTTGGTCAAAGCCGGCCTCAGGAGCGGAGCTACGAGCCGCGCGAAGCCCTTGAAGCTGAAGTCGGCCGTGTAGGTAACGGTGGTGCCGCGCGGGATCGACGTGAACTCCATGGTGTCGTGAGCGACCACGGTCTTGTTCTCCCCGCGCAACGCGAATCGGTGAGCCGGGGACAGCTCGACGACTCGGTAGGTCAGCTCGGTCTGGCGGCCCGCGAACGACGACACGTTGCGATACGTCGTCCCCACAGAGCCATCCCCGCGCTCAAGCGTCGTCCGGATGGTCCCTGGGTCCCAATCGGTCGTCGTCGTGAAGTCGCTGAGATAGGCGAAGACGCGTTCGATGGGGCGCTGAACGGTGACGCTGCGCTGGATCTGCATGGTCGGGGTTCGGAGACGCGGCCGGATTGGATCGGTCCCGAGGTCGGCCGGCGGGTCGCCTCGTTCGATTTGCGTCCAGCGCGAGTTGGTGGCGGCTGAGACACTGGACGCGATGCCCAACGAGCCCAGCGACCGGCCAGGTCCACGTCGCCCCGCCTTCTTCAGCCCCGCCGCCATGGAGAGCCAGGGGGGTGCCGTTCCCGACCCTGCGGAGCTGACCGAGATCGCCCACGAGACCGCCGCGGTGCTCGTCGGTACCGGTCGCGCGTCGGAGGACCCCGCGCTGACCAACCGGCTCGTCACGTTGGTCGACGAGCTCGGGCTTTCGACCGTCGCCGAACTCTGGGCAGACCGCCCGCCGCGCAGCCTCCCGGGTGCCTTGTGGCGGCTCTACGCCTTGCGTGAGTGGGTTCAGCGCAGTCCTGAGGAGGCCAGCGCCGACTACGCGGCAGGCATCCGCTTCGCGGCCGTCAACCATGTGGTGGCAGGCGTCGCCGAGCCACCCGGCCCGGACGAGCTGCGCCAGCTCACCGACGCCATCCTGCGGGGGGTGTTCGAGGGCGATCTCGCCGTCGC
>DASYGI010000279.1:0-8108 GCA_035999925.1 Pedococcus sp. | reverse complement strand
ACCACGTGGTTGAGCCGCTCCCCCAGCAGCGTCCGGGGCTTGTGCAGCCCAGGGGTGTCGACGAGCACGAGCTGGGAACGCTCGGTGGTCACGATCCCGCGGATGGTGTGCCGGGTGGTCTGTGGCTTGGAGGACGTGATGGCGACCTTCTGGCCGACCAGGGCGTTGGTCAGCGTGGACTTGCCTGCGTTCGGACGCCCGACGAGGCACGCGAAGCCCGCGGCATACCCGTTCTCGGTCATGACACTCCTTCTCGCTGGTGCTCCACCGTAGCCCGGTCCACGGTCTCGTCAGTGCCACCCTGCTCCGGTGGGGCCTCGACGCGCTCGACGATGACGCTGGCCACCCGGTGTCGGCGGCCCGCCATGCGCTCTGCGGTCAGCGACAGGCCCGCCACCTCGCAGTGCGACCCGAGGATGGGCACCCGGCCCAGGTGCTTGGCGATGAGCCCTCCGACGGTGTCGACCTCCTCCTCGTCGATCTCCACCCCGAAGAGCTCGGCCAGGTCGTCGATGTCCAGGGTGGCTGGCACGCGGTACTTGCCGCTACCGTCTCCGAGCTCCTCAACCCCAGGAGCCTCCCGGTCGTACTCGTCGGCGATCTCTCCCACGATCTCCTCGAGGATGTCCTCGATGGTGACCAGCCCGGCCGTGCCGCCGTACTCGTCCACGACCATCGCGAAATGGCTCTGGTCACGCTGCATCTCGCGCAGCAGGTCGTCGACCGGCTTGCTCTCTGGAACGAAGTGCATCGGGCGCATCTGCGCGGTCACCGGCAGCCCCGCCGCGTCGACGTCGGCGTTGACCCGGCGGGCGACGTCCTTGAAGTAGAGCAGCCCCAGCACGTCGTCAGATCCCTCGCCCACCACTGGAATCCGCGAGAAGCCGGACCGCAGGAACAGCGACATGGCCGAGCGCAGGGTCTTGGTGCCGTCGATGGTCACCATGTCGGTACGCGGCACCATCACCTCCCGGGCCACCGTGTCGCCGAGCTCGAAGACGGAGTGGATCATCGCCCGTTCCTGTGCCTCGATGACCGAGCTCTCCCCCGCAAGGTCGACGAGGTCGCGCAGCTCGGACTCGGACTGGAATGGCCCGTCGCGATAGCCCCGTCCCGGGGTCACCGCATTGCCCAACGCGATGAGCACCCTCGCCAGCGGTCCGAGCAGTCGGCGCAGCCAGACGATGAGGGGGGCGGCGGCCAACGCGACCCGGTCGGAGTGCTGACGGCCCAGCGTGCGCGGCGAGACCCCGACGACGACGAACGACACCAGCGCCATCACCCCGATGGCCAGCAGCAACGGCGGCCAGAAGCCGTCCACGAGGTCGACGGCTCCCAGTGTGATGAGCACTGCGGTGGTGGCTTCGGCGACGATGCGCACGAAGGCCGCGACGGAGAGGTATGCCGCGCTGTCGGCGACGATGAGGGACAGCGCCTCGGCGCCGGCGCGCCGCTCGTCGACCAGCTCATGGGCACGCACCCGGGACATCCGCCAGATCGCCGCCTCCGCTGCGGCAAGCAGGAACGCGACCAGAACGCTGATGAGGGCGGCGAAGACGAGCCGGGTCATGGGTGGCTCACCAGGACCATCAGCTGCCGGGCCGCCCACGCCCGGCAAGGAACGTCAGCAGCAGCTGGCGCTGGAGCTCGAACATCTCGCGCTCCTCCTCGGGTTCGGCGTGGTCGTACCCGAGCAGGTGCAGGATCCCATGGGTGGTCAGCAGGAGCAGCTCCTCCTCGGTCGCGTGCCCTGCCTCGGCGGCCTGGCGCGCGGCCACCGACGGGCACAGCACGATGTCGCCGAGGACACCCTCCTCGGGCTCCTCGCCGTCGCGTCCGGGACGAAGCTCGTCCATCGGGAAGCTCATCACGTCGGTCGGACCGGGCAGGTCCATCCACTGCACGTGCAGGACCTCCATCGCGGCCTCGTCGACAAGCCGAAGGCAGAGGTCGGCGCCCGGGTGGACGCGCATCTGGCCCATGACGTACTTGCTCAACGCCACCAGCTCGAGCTCATCGAGCTGGTGGTCCGTCTCATTGAGAACGTCGACGCTCATGCTGGACACGTCCTCCCTGCCGCGGCCTGCCCTGCTGAACCTCGTCCCACCGGCCGTACGCGTCGACGATGGCGCCCACGAGACGGTGCCGCACCACGTCCTGCGCAGTGAGCGTCGAGAAGTGGATGTCCTCGACACCCGCCAGGATCTCTCGTACGACGCGCAGACCCGACAGCGTGCCCTCGGGCAGGTCGACCTGGGTGACGTCACCCGTGACCACCATCTTGGAGCCGAATCCCAGGCGGGTCAGGAACATCTTCATCTGTTCCGGCGAGGTGTTCTGCGCCTCGTCCAGAATGATGAACGCGTCGTTCAGGCTTCTGCCACGCATGTAAGCCAGAGGGGCGACCTCAATCGTCCCGGCCGCCATCAGCCGCGGGATCGACTCGGGGTCCACCATGTCGTGAAGCGCGTCGTACAACGGCCGCAGGTAGGGGTCGATCTTGTCGTTGAGGGTGCCGGGCAGAAAGCCCAGCCGCTCGCCGGCCTCGACCGCGGGGCGGGTCAGGATGATCCGGTTGACCTGCTTGGCCTGCAGCGCCGCAACCGCCTTGGCCATCGCCAGGTAGGTCTTGCCGGTGCCGGCCGGTCCGATCCCGAAGACCACGGTGTGCTTGTCGATGGCGTCGACGTAGTGCTTCTGGTTGAGCGTCTTGGGCCTGATGGTGCGTCCGCGCGAGGACACGATGTTCATGGTCAGCACATCGGCCGGACGCTCGACCGTCTGTGCCCGCAGCATGCTGATGGAGCGCTCGACCGCGTCGCGGTTGAGCGGCTGACCGCCTTCGATCACCAGCAGCAGCTCGTCGAGGGTTCGCTCGGCGAGAGCCACCTCAGGACTGGGACCCGACAGGTGGAACTCGTTCCCCCGGACGTGGATCTCCAGCTGGGGGAAGGCGCGCTCCATGGTCCGAAGCAGCTCGTCCCTGGGCCCAAGGAGGGTGACCATCTGCACCTGCGGTGGGATCACGACGGTGTGGGTGGGCGCTGGTCTGGCGCCGTCGGGCGCGCCATCCAGGGTGGGCTGATGATCGGCGTCAGGCATGGTCTGACCAGTCTACGGTGCTGCTCAGCCGGGCGGCCACGTCATAGTTCGGCCGCCAAGCACGTGGACGTGTGCGTGGAAGACGGTCTGATGGGCGTCGGCACCAGTGTTGAAGACGGTGCGGTAGCCCCCCTGGTCCACGCCTTCCTCCCGGGCCACCGCCGCCACGGCCTGAACGACGGCAGCCACCTCGTCGGGGGCCTGCTCAGCCAGCGCCGCCACGTTCGGGACGTGCCGGCGCGGAATGACGAGCACATGGGTGGGCGCCTGCGGTTCCAGGTCGCGAAAGGCGATGGTGTGCTCGTCCGCACGCACGACGGTCGCGGGGATGTCGCCCGCGACGATGCGGCAGAACAGGCAGTCGGGGTCGGTGGGTACGTCGGCCGCTGATGGCATGAATCCAGCGTATCGGCGCGTCAACCGTGAGGGACCCCGGCGCGTCCTTGGTGCGTGAGACCGTTGGGTGTGGCTCCTGATGAGCTGGCTGCCGATGAGGTGGGGTCCGGTCCTTCTGCGGCCGACGCCGCGGTAGCAGAGCTGTATGCGGCCCACTGGGCCGGTCTGGTCCGACTTGCCTGGCTGCTGCTGCACGACGACCAGGCCGCCGAGGAAGTGGTGCAGGACGCCTTCATCGCCGTCCACCGGCGCTGGGGCTCGTTACGCAACCCCGACAGCGCCGCGGCATACCTGCGCCGTGCCGTGGTAAACGGGGCACGCTCCGACCTGCGGCATCGCGGCGTCCAGGAGCGCTATCTGGCGCGCCTGCGCGGGGAGCCCATCGGCCCCGGTGGTACGCATGCCGAGGTCAGCGCAGAGGACCGGGCCCTGGACGTCGAGGCGACCCAGTCGATGATCGTGGCGCTAGGACGGCTGCCCCAGCGCCAAAGAGAGGTCCTGACGATGCGCTACTACCTTGACCTCAGCGAAGGGGAGATCGCCGACGCGCTCGGGATCTCGACAGGTTCGGTCAAGGCACATGCCCATCGGGGACTGGCCAGCCTGCGCGACCGAGTCGAGGCCCGATCATGAACGACCGCAATGCGAACGAGCGCCCCGAGTTCCTCGACCCGGAGTTCGAGCCGGGCGAGTTCGACCGCCTGGAACGCCAGCTACGCCAGGCGCTCACCATGGAAGCCCAGCGCATCCACCCGCACGACCGGCTGGCGGAGGTCCTGCGCGCGGCACACGAGGAGGGCCCGAGCACCGAAGGCAGACCCCACCGCCGGTGGCTCCTGCCGGTGGCGGCGGCTGCCGCCGTGGCGCTCATCGTGGGTGGGGCGTGGGCGGCCACCCACGGAGACGACAACCAGCTGGTCCCGACTCCGCCTGCCAGCAGCGGACCGGCGACCAGCGGCAGCCCCAACACGTCGGCGGCCTCGCCCACGCGCACGTCGCCCGCCCCGCCACCCGTGGTCGGCGCGGCGAGCCTGCCCGTCTACTTCGTCGGGCCGACGGCCCCCGGCAAGACCACCTACAAGCTCTTCCGCGAGTTCCTTCGCGACGGGCTGACCGCTGGAGCCAGTCCGGCGGAGCGTGCCAAGGCCTCGCTGGTGCTCGCCATCCACTCCCAGGCCTACAGCGGCAGCGACGGCTACCTGCAGCCCTGGGCGGGCCAGACCATCGGTGACGTCACGGTGACCTCGCAGCGGATCAGCATCGCGCTGGCCAACGCAGGCGCGAAGGGTCTCGACCCGCAGACCCAACGGCTGGCCGTGCAAGAGCTCGTCTGGACGGCTCAGGCGGCCGTCGGCAAGGGCACCATCCCCGTGCAGTTCAGTATCGCCGACGGGTCGGCTGCGCTGTTCGGCCGCTACCCGACGGCGCAGACCTACAACCGGCCTGGGCCCAACAACCTCAGTGCGGACCTGGCCCCGGTCTGGGTCACCTCCCCGGGACGTGACGCGATCCTGTCGACGACCACTCCGGTGGTCGTGCAGGGCGAGGCCATCGCGTTCGAGGCCGCCGTCGGCTGGGAGCTCAGACGGTCCCAGACGGTGGTGAGGTCGGGCAGCACCCTGGCCAGCATCGGGGCACCCGCGCAGGGCGGCTACACGGTGAACCTCGGTCGGCTCACCCCGGGCTCGTACACGATCCGGGTCTTCGAGACGAGCCCGGCCAACGGCAGCGTGACGGCCCAGAAGTCGGTCTCGTTCACCGTCCGGTAGCCGGCGCTGCGGTGGAGCTCAGCGCCACCGACCGGCCGCGCTGAGCACGGCCAGGGCGGCCGGGCCGGCACTCGAGGACCGCAGCACCGTGTGGCCGAGCCGCACCGTGACCGCGCCTGCGGACTCCAGCGCGGCGACCTCCTCGGCGGTGATGCCGCCCTCCGGGCCGACGATGCACAACACGTCGCCGTCGGTCGGGATGGCCTGTGCCGCAAGGGTGTTGGTGGCATCCTCATGCAGCACGTATGCCGCGGCGGCGGCCTTGACTCGCGACAGCAACGCGGGGGTGGAGACCAGTCCGGCCACCACCGGAACCCGGGAGCGGCGGGACTGCTTGCTGGCAGCGACGACCGTGCTCTCCCACTTGCGCCGGGCCTTGTCCCCCCGCTCGCCGCGCCACTGGACGATGCAGCGGGTTGCCTGCCACGGCACGATCTCGTCAGCGCCGAGCTCGGTCGCGGCCTCCACCGCCTGGTCGTCACGATCGCCCTTGGCCAGCGCCTGCACGAGCACGAGCCGCGGAGAGGGCTCCGGCTCGCGCCGGGCCTCGACAACCAGCAGCCGCAGCTCCCCTTTGCTTGCCTCGATGACGTCACAGGTGGCTCGCAGGCCTCGGCCGTCGGTCACCAGCACCTGCTCCCCCGGGCCGATCCGGCGCACCGTCGCCGCATGACGGCCCTCGGGTCCGCCGAGCACCAAGGCCTTCCCAGGACCGGCGTCCTCGACGAGCTCAGGCGCGACGAGGAACAGCGGGAGCGTCACCGTGGCCGGTCCTACTTGGCCTTGAGCGCGTCGCGGAGCTTGCCGAACAGGCCATGGTTTGCAGGGGTGAGCCGTCCCTCGACGCGCTCCTCACCGCGCAGCACGGCCAGCTGGCGGAGCAGCTCCTCCTGGTGCTCGTCGAGGCGGGTCGGCGTCAGCACCGTGGCGTGGATGATCAGGTCGCCCCGGCCGGTACCCCGCAGGTGGGTCACGCCGAGACCGCGCAGGGTCATCGCGTCCCCCGACTGGGTGCCGGGCTTCACCTCGAGCTCCTGCGACCCGTCGAACGTGTCGAGCTTGAGCGTCGTGCCCAGGGCGCCTGCCGTCATCGGCAGCTCCACGGTGCAGTGCAGGTCGTCGCCGCGGCGCTGGAAGGTGGCGTGTGCTCGGACATTGATCTCGACGTAGAGGTCACCCGCCGGCCCACCGCCCTGGCCGACCTCGCCCTCGCCGCCCAGCTGGATCCGGGTGCCGGTGTCGACCCCGGCCGGCACCTTGATCTTCAGGGTGCGACGGGTGCGGACGCGACCATCTCCCGAGCACTCGAAACACGGGCTGACCAGCACCTCGCCGTAGCCCTGGCAGGTCATGCAGGGCCGAGTCGTCATGACCTGGCCGAGGAACGAACGCTGCACCTGCTGGATCTCACCGCGGCCGCCACAGACATCACAGGTCCGCCTCGAGGTGCCCGGCTGAGCGCCATCGCCGTGGCAGGTCGAGCAGGCCACTGCGGTCTCGATCACCAGCTCCTTCTCGGCACCGAACACGGCGTCGGCCAGGTCGATGTCGAGTCGGACCAGGGCATCCTGGCCGCGGCGCTGGCGCGACCGCGGACCTCGCTGCCCGGCTCCTGCCCCGCCGCCGAAGAAGGCGTCCATGATGTCGCTGAACGAGAAGCCCTGCCCGAACCCGGCCGCGCCCGCGGCATACGGGTCGGCGCCCATGTCGTAGGAGCGCCGCTTGTCGGCGTCCGCGAGCACGTCGTAGGCCTGGGAGACCTTCTTGAACTGCTCCTCGGCCTCCGGACTGGGGTTCACGTCGGGGTGCAGGGTTCGGGCCTTCTTGCGGTAGGCGCGCTTGATCTCCTCGGGCGAGGCATCCCTCGCGACACCGAGGTCCTGGTAGTAGTCGTTCAACGGATGTCCTTGTCGGTGGTGCGGGTGCGTGGGGTGCGCATCACTGCGCGAGGATTCGGGACACGTACGTGGCGACCGCTCGGACGGAGGCCATGGTGGTCGGATAGTCCATCCTGGTCGGCCCGAGGACCCCCAGGCCCGCGACCAGGTCGGAGCCGGTGCCGTACTCGGTGGAGACGACCGAGGTCGTCTGCAGCCCGGCATACGGGTTCTCGTGGCCGATGCGGACCGAGACCATGTCGGCGTTCTGGCGGGCCGCGCCGAGCAGCTTGAGGAGCACCACATGCTCCTCAAGTGCCTCGAGAACCGGTCCGATGCTCAGGGGGAAGTCGGTGCCGACCCGGGCCAGGTTCGCGGTGCCGGCCAGGACGACGCGTTCTTCACGCTCCTCGACGAGAGCGTCGTCCAGGGATCCGACGATCTGGCGGACCAGGTCACGGGCGGAGGGTTCGAACTGCTCGGGCAGCGACTCCAGGGTCGCGGCCGCGTCCACCAGGCGCTGGCCCACGGCCAGGGCGTTGACCTTGGCGCGGATCTCGGCCAGCAGGCGTTCGCCATCGGGATGGGTCAGGTCGTGGGTCGTGTCGATGACGCGCTGCTCGACCCGGCCGGTGTTGACGATCAGGACGACCATGAGCCGCCGACCGCCCATGGGCACGAACTCGATGTGCCGCACGGATGACCGGGTCAACGACGGGTACTGCATCACGGCGACCTGACGGGTCAGCGAGGACAGCAGCCGGACCGTGCGGTCCACCACGTCGTCGAGGTCGACCGCGCCCTCGAGGAACCTCGCGATCGCGGCCCGCTCGGCCGCCGACATCGGCTTCACCGAGCTGAGCCGGTCGACGAACAGGCGGTACCCGGCGTCGGTAGGCACCCGCCCGGCCGAGGTGTGCGGGGCTGCGATGAGCCCCTCCTCCTCCAGCGCCGCCATGTCGTT
>DASYGI010000278.1:0-1807 GCA_035999925.1 Pedococcus sp. | reverse complement strand
CCGCCTACACCGACGCCACCCGGCTGTCCGCCCTCATGGCGGCCGGCTTCCTCGTCATCGGGCTGGGCGCGAGCGCCTCGCTCGGACGGGGACGCCGTCCCGACGCCCCCTCGGAAACCGTCACCGTCAGCACCTCGGAGGAAACCGCATGAGTTGCCCTGTGTCAACCGCGTCCGGGTCAGGCGACTTTTCGGGCCTGTTCGTTGAGGACGCGTTGGAGGGCTTGGTGCCGATCGGGTTGGTAGGCGAGTTGGTCTTGCCAGCATCGCCAGATGATGCTGGCCCAGGCTCTGCCGAGGATGCGTACGGCGTGTGGGTGGTCGTGACCGCGGGCGCGGGCTCGTTGGTACAGGTCGTCGGCCCAGGGGTTGGCGTGTCGGGAGTCGCCGGCGAAGTCGCACAGTGCGTCGCGCAGCTGGTGGTCGGCGGACCAGCGGAAGGTGACGGCTTTGACCTTGCCGGATTGGCGGGTCGAGGGGGCGACTCCGGCGAGGCAGGCCAGGGAGTCTGCGGTGGGGAACCGGCCGCGGGCGTCACCGATTTCGGCGAGCAGGCGGGCGGCGCGCAGCATCCCGGAGCGGGGCAGCGAGGTCATGATGTGGCGGTCGGGGTGGACGTCCAGCTGTGCGGCGACGCTGTCTTCGAGCTGGTCGATCTGGGTGGTCAGGGCGCGCAGTACGGCGACGAACGCGAGCGTGGTGGCGGTGTGAGCGTGGGCGTTGTCGTCGGTGGTGCCGCGGGGTGCGTCCAGCAGCCGCTGGTGCAGGGTCTCGGGTGCGACCCGGCCGCTGTAGCCGAGTTTGCCGAGCCAGTCGGCCAGGCGCTTGGAGGTCAGCCAGTCGGCCTTGCTTTGGGTGGGGAAGCGTTCCAGGAAGGACAGGCTGACCGCGGAGTCGAGCGCGGCGAACAGGCCCACTACACCTGGGAATACGACTTGCAGGTGGGCGCGCAGCTGGTTGGCGGCGGCGACCCGGTGCTCGACCAGGTCACGGCGGGCTCGCACGGTGGAGCGCAGCGCGATGGTCGCCGGGGTGGAGCGGGTCAGCGGGGTCAGGCGGCGCCGGTCGGTGCGGACCGCGTCGGCCAGCACGTAGGCGTCGAATCGGTCGTCCTTGTTGCCGGCCGACCCGTAACGGCTGCGCAGGTTCTTGACCTGGTTCGGGCTGATCACCAGCACGGTCAGCTCGGCCTGGAGCAGCGCCTCGACCACGGGCCCGTCGCCGCGTTCGATGCCGACCTCGGCCACGCCTACGGCGAGCAGGCGACGGACCAGGGTCTTGAGCCCGGCCGCGGTGTGGGGGACGGTGAACCGCTCCACAACCAGGCCGTCGGGGTCGATGAAGCAGATCGCGTGGTCGTCCTTGGCCCAGTCCACGCCCGCGCACGCTCGCGCCGGGATGGCTTCAGGGGTGACACTCATGGTTGTTTCCTCGCTGTTCGAGCAGTGAGAGAACACCCGGTGGTCCCGGGACCCCGCAGCCGGTCGCTCACTGATCGGCGCTCGATGGCGCACAGCCCTGTAGCCAGTCCGAGGGTCCTGGGCCACCGGACCTCGCAGAACTCATGCTGGACCTCGAAGGTCGAGCGTCGCTGGCGATGGCCCGGTGGGGACCAGGGGTGCATCAGCAGTCCATCCAGAACCACCAACGTGAGGATGGTGCACCAGTGAGCGTCTGGGACGACGTCATCGGCCAGCCGGCCGCCGTCGCCACGCTCACCCGAGCCGTGACCGACCCCGCCGCGATGACCCACGCCTGGCTGTTCACCGGCCCCCCCGGGTCGGGCCGGTCCGTGGCCGCTCGCGCGT
>DASYGI010000277.1:0-6234 GCA_035999925.1 Pedococcus sp. | reverse complement strand
CCATCAGCCTCCTGAAAGCCTGGTGGGGCGAGCGGGCCACGGCCGAGAACGACTGGTGCTACGACTACCTGCCGCGCCTGACCGGGGCGCACGGGACCTACCAGACCGTGATGTCGATGCTCGACGACGAGGTGGAGGGGTACTTCCTCTTCGGCCAGAACCCAGCCGTCGGGTCGGCCCATGGCCGGATGCAGCGGCTGGGACTGTCCCACCTGAAATGGCTCGTGGTGCGCGACCTCACCATGATCGAGTCGGCCACCTTCTGGAAGGACGGCCCTGAGATCGCCACGGGTGAGCTCAAGACCGAAGACATCGACACCGAGGTCTTCTACCTTCCGGCCGCCGCGCACACCGAGAAGTCGGGCAGCTTCACCCAGACGCAACGGTTGCTGCAGTGGCATCACCGGGCAGTGGCGCCCCCCGGTGATGCACAAAGCGACCTCGAGTTCGTCTTCGAGCTGGGTCAGCGGATCCGCACGTTGCTCGCCGAGTCCACGGACGAGCGAGACCGTCCGTTGCTCGACCTGACCTGGGACTACCCGCTAGACGAGCACGGTGAGATCGACCCGGATGCGGTGCTGCGTGAGATCAACGGCGAGCACCTGGCGGGGGACAAAGCTGGGGCCCCGCTCGCGGCATACACCGAGATGCGGGCGGACGGCTCGACGTCCGGGGGCTGCTGGATCTACACCGGGGTGTACGCCGACGGCGTCAACCACGCGGCCAGCCGCGTGCCTGGGCGCGAGCAGTCGCAGGTGGCCCCGGACTGGGGCTGGGCGTGGCCCGCCAACCGCCGAATCCTCTACAACCGCGCCTCCGCCGATCCCCAGGGGCGGCCCTGGAGCGAGCGCAAGGCGCATGTGTGGTGGGACGAGGAGCAGGGCATCTGGACGGGCAAGGATGTCCCGGACTTCCCGCCCAAGACCCGTCCCGACCACCGGCCACCTGTGGGCACCGGGGGACCCGAGGGGCTCGCTGGTGACGACCCGTTCGTCATGCAGGCCGATGGCAAGGGCTGGCTCTTCACGCCGATGGGAATGCTGGACGGCCCCCTCCCGACGCACTACGAGCCGCAGGAGTCCCCGGTTCAGAATCCGCTCTACGCCCAGCAGGCCAACCCTGCGCGGCGGGTGTTCCCGCGCAAGGACAACCTATGGAGTCCCTCGGGCAACAGCCCTGGCTCGGAGGTCTATCCCTTCGTGTTCACGACCTACCGGCTGACCGAGCACCACACCGCCGGGGGTATGTCCCGCTGGCTGCCGTACCTTTCCGAGCTCCAGCCTGAGTTCTTCTGCGAGGTCAGCCCTGAGCTCGCCGCCGAGCGTGGTCTGGAGAACGGCGGCTGGGCGACGCTGGTTTCGGGTCGGGCGGCCATCGAGGCTCGCGTGCTGGTCACCGAGCGGATGACTCCCTTGGTCATCGGTGGCCGGACCATCCACCAGATCGGGCTGCCGTACCACTGGGGAGTCGGCGGCGACGCGATCGTCAGCGGGGACGCCGCCAACGACCTCCTGGGCGTGGCCCTGGATCCCAACGTTCAGATCCAGGAGTCCAAGGTCGGCGCCTGCGACATCAGGGCCGGTCGACGGCCGCGCGGCGAGGAGCTCCTGCGCCTGGTGGCCGAGTACCAGTCCCGGGCAGGCAGCACCACCGAGACGGGCAACGAGCTCGTCACGGCCGGCGAGGATGCGATCAAGCGAAGCAAGGAGGGCGACCGCCCATGAGCTTCTGGGGCAACCAGCTCGCGGGTCCCACCGACCCGGCGACTGACGCGGCTTGGCCAGGAGAGGACCCGCGCAAGGGGTTCTTCACGGACACCTCGATCTGCATCGGGTGCAAGGCCTGCGAGGTGGCCTGCAAGGAGTGGAACGCCATTCCCGAGGACGGGCTGGACCTCCTCGGCTCTTCCTACGACAACACCGGCGCGTTGGGCGCCAGCACCTGGCGCCACGTCGCCTTCATCGAGCAGGACGGCGACCGGATCGAAGCGGCTCGGGAGTCCGGGCAGCGGCTGGTCGACCTCGGCATGCCCTCCGTTGGTGCGCCCGCAGTGAGCGGATCAGTTGCGGCATCTGGGCCGTCGGCAACGACCGTGACGGCAACGGCGACGGAGCTGCCGGACTTTCGCTGGCTGATGTCCTCTGACGTCTGCAAGCACTGCACCCACGCGGCGTGCCTTGATGTCTGTCCCACCGGCGCCTTGTTCCGCACCGAGTTCGGCACGGTCGTGGTCCAGGACGACGTGTGCAACGGCTGCGGCTACTGCGTGCCCGCGTGCCCGTTCGGGGTCATCGAGCGACGACCCGGCGACGAGACCGTGAAGAACTCTGGGGCGGCCCAGAAGTGCACCCTCTGCTATGACCGCATCGGTCACGACCAGACTCCGGCGTGCGCACAGGCCTGCCCAACGACGTCGATCCAGTTCGGCACGCTTGCGGACATGCAGACCGCCGCCCACGACCGGGTCGCCGAGCTCCATGAGCAGGGGTATCCCGAGGCGCGTCTCTACGGCGCCAACCCCGAGGATGGCGTCGGAGGGACCGGCTCGGTGTTCCTGCTACTCGACGAGCCCGAGGTCTATGGCCTGCCACCGGATCCCATCGTGACCACAGCAGCGTTGCCGGAGATGTTCCGTAGCGCCGGAATCGCCGGTCTCGCGATGCTGGCCCTGGCCGTGGGCTCGTTCCTCGGAGGCCGTCGCCGATGACCACGAATCCCTTTGACGCAGACCGTCCACCGGGGCCGAGCCGGGCCGAGCGCCGGGCCGCACGTGCAGCCGATCGCGCAGGTGGCGGGGACGGGAGACGCCGTCGCGACGAGACGATGATGGTTCCCGACGTCCAGTTCGACAGCTACTACGGCCGCCCGGTGGTCAAGCCGTCGCCATGGGAGGCCGACATCCCGGCATACATCTTCCTGGGCGGCCTTGCCGCCGGCTCGGCCCTGCTGGGGGCGGGCGGAGCTGTCAGCGATCGACCGGGTCTGCGCCGCAACGGCCGGTATGCCGCATTGGCGGCGGTGGCTGCCGGGGGCGCCGCCCTGGTGCACGATCTCGGCAAACCCTCGCGGGCGCTCAACATGATGCGGACCGTCAAGCTCACCTCACCGATGTCTGTCGGCTCGTGGATCCTGACCGGCTTCGGCGCTTTTGCCGGGCTCGCGGCTGCGTCGGAAGCAAGCCGCAACCTGCTCCCCGAGCGGTCCTTCCTCGCTCGAGCACTGCGCAGCGCTGAGCCTGGCGCAGTGGCTGGTTCAGCGCTGTTCGCCCCGCCACTTGCGGCCTACACCGCGGTCTTGTTGGCCGACACGGCCACGCCGACATGGCATGCGTCGCGTCGTGAGCTGCCGTTCGTGTTCGTCGGCTCGGCCAGCGCGGCGGCGGCCGGACTGGCGCTCGCGACGACGCCCCCTGACCAGACCGGGCCCGCCCGCCGGATGGCGGTGGCAGGTGCCGCTGTGGAGCTGGTTGCGATGAACCAGCTCGAACGCCGTCTCGGTGACACGCTCGCTGAGCCCCTCACGAACGGTCGCGCCGGGCGGCTGCTCAAGGTGAGCAAGGCGCTGACCCTCGGCGGCGCGGTCACCGCGGGGCTCTTCGGCCGTAACCGGGTTGCGGCCTCGCTGGGTGGACTCGCGCTGATGGCCGGCTCTGCTTGCACCAGGTTCGGCATTTTCGAGGCAGGGCAGGAGTCCGCGAGGGACCCGCGTTACACCGTGGAGCCGCAGCGAGCGCGACTGGAGGAGCGGCGCGCAGCAGGAGTCATCGGCGACTCCATCACGACGGGTCGGTAGGGGTAGCTGGGCCGTCGAGATGGCTACTCCCGCACGTCAGCGGGCCCTGGCCCGGTCGGTAGTCCGGCCGCGATCCAGGCCTCCACGCCCCCGATGATGTCGGTCGCGTCGATGCCCAGACCTCGCAGGGAGGCGGCCGCGAGCGACGAGCTGTAGCCCTGGCGGCAGACCACGATCACCAGTCCTGCGTCATCGGCCTCCGGGATGCGCGAAGGACTGGTGCGGTCGAGTCGCCACTCCAGGACCGTCCGGTCGATCACGATCGCGTCCGGCAGCTCGCCCTGAACCTCGCGTTGAGCTGCCGTCCGCGTGTCGACGAGCAGAGCTCCGGCCAGCTGCGAGTCGCGGGCCTGGGTCGGGGACAGTCGGCGGAGCTGCTCGCGAGCGCGGGCCACGGCCAGGTCTGCAGCGCTCGGCCGCCCGTCGCCTCGAGCCACCTTCCTCGCTGCCACACCAACGACACTAAGCCCGCGAGATAGCGTGAGCGACTGCTGGATCCTTCGCTCCCGCCTGTCGGTCCCACTTATGGAAGGAGTCCTCGGTGTACGTCGTTGCGACCGCAGGTCATGTCGACCACGGCAAGTCGACGTTGGTCCGCGCGCTGACCGGGATCGAGCCAGACCGGTGGGAGGAGGAGCGCCGGCGTGGGCTGACCATCGACCTGGGATACGCGTGGACCGTCCTGGACTCGGGTGAGCAGCTGGCGTTCGTCGACGTGCCGGGACACGAGCGCTTCATCGGCAATATGCTGGCCGGCCTGGGTCCGGTGCCCGCGGTGATGTTCGTCGTCGCGGCAGACGAGGGCTGGCGGCAACAGTCCAGCGAGCACCTCGCCGCCATCGATGCGTTGGGCGTGAGCCAGGGCCTGCTCGTCGTCACCCGCAGTGACTTGGCTGACCCCGGACCCACGATGGCTGACGCCACCCGCAGACTCGCCTCGACGTCGTTAGGAACCGTTGAAGCCGTCGCCGTTTCGGCGCGGACCGGCGGGGGGCTTGAGGACCTTCGCGCAGCCTTGTCGCGGTTGGTTGCGCGTCTGCCAATGCCCAGAGTCGAGGGGCGCACCCGGATCTGGATCGACCGGTCGTTCACCATCAAAGGCAGCGGGACCGTGGTCACCGGGACACTCGCTGAGGGGAGACTCACGACAACGGACACCCTGGAGCTGCGCGGCAAGACGGTGGCCGTACGTGGCCTCCAGTCCCTCGATCGACCGGTGGGCTCTGTCGACGCGGTATGCCGGGTGGCGGTGAACCTGCGTGGACTCGGGACCGAGGAGATCGGTCGCGGTGACGTGCTGCTCACGCCCGGGGCGTGGCTCAGAACGGACGTTCTGGACGTGCGCGTGTCAGGCCGCCCGGCTCGCGATCTGCCCGGCGAGCTACTCCTGCATGTCGGGACGGCCGCCGTCACGGCACGGGTGCGTCCGCTGGGTGGACAGGTGGCGCGGCTGACCATCAACCATCTGCTGCCCTTGACTGCGGGGGATCGGGCCATCCTGCGCGACCCGGGGTCGCGGCTGATCACCGGCGCCCTCGTACTCGACCCGGACCCGCCGGCGCTGCGACGCCGCGGAGCCGCCGCACTCCGAGCCTCCGGCCTCGACACGGCGACGGGAAAGCCGGACCTCGCGGTCGAGGTGCGGCGGCGGGGGGCGTTGCGTGTGGCTGATGCAGGGCGTCTGGGGCTACCGGAGGCGAGCAGCCCCGTGGACGACCCGTCTGTGGTCCGGCTCGGTGCGTGGTACGTCGCCGTCGAAACGCTGGACCGTTGGGCTGGTGCCCTGTCGAGTGCCATTGAGGCCGCCGCTCGGGCGAATCCGCTGGACCCCACGGTGGCATTGGAGGCGGCCCGCGCGCTGGTTGGGATCCCGGACCGCGCGCTGGTCCCGGAGGTGGCTGCGAGGGCTGCGCTGGAGGTGCGCGGCGGACGGGTCACCCAGCCAGGCCGCGCCGCGGACCTCGGTCCTGCCGAGGCTGGACTGCGCTCCGTTGAGCGACGGCTGGCGGCATCGCCATTTGCGGCGCCAGAGAAGCTCGAGCTCGTCGCGGCGGGGCTCGGGTCCCGTGAGCTGGCTGCCGCAGAACGCCTCGGACGCATTCTGCGGCTGCCGGACGACGTGGTGCTCCTGCCCGACGGACCGGCGCGCGCGATGCGGGAGCTTTCTGGTCTGGACCAGCCGTTCACGCTGAGCCAGGCTCGTCAGGTGTTGGGGACGACCAGGCGCGTCGCGGTCCCGCTGCTCGAGCATCTGGACCGTCGCGGCTGGACCCGCCGCGTCGACGCGACGCACAGGACCGTGGTGCGCTGACCATCAGCGAGCGACGCGCCGGGCCCTGGTGGCCGGGTGACCCAGTTCCCCGCCCCAGAGGTGTGGACGGCCCTCGTTCTCGGCATACGACAGGTCGCGCTCGAGGAAGCCCGCGAGGACCTGCGCGGCTC
>DASYGI010000276.1:0-3448 GCA_035999925.1 Pedococcus sp. | reverse complement strand
GCCGAGGTCGTAGTGGACGTCGAGGCCGGAGATCAGTCCGACGACATGTCTGCGAGGCTCGTCCATGCCGACCAGCTCGTCCATCAGGTCGCGCACGGCGGCGATTCGCGGCTCGTGACGCTGCAGCGCACTCACCGCTTTCGAGTACTCCAAGGCGCGGGCGCCGGCAGGGCGCCGCTCTGCCTGGTAGGTATCGAGAAGACTCTCCGGCGAGACGCCCTTGACCACCTGAGCGAGCTTCCAGCCGAGGTTTACCGCGTCCTGGATGCCAAGCCCGATGCCCTGGCCACCGGCAGGGGAGTGGATGTGGGCCGCGTCGCCGGCCAGCAGCACCCGCCCGCTTCGGTAGTCCGCGGCCTGGCGGGTGGCGTCGGTGAACCTCGAGATCCAGGTCGGGTCATGCACCCCAAAGTCAGTGCCGTATGCCGCGGTCAGATTCTCGCTGAGATCGGCCAGGGTTGGCTCGGTGGTGATCCCGAGCTGCGGCTCGCTGGAGACCACGCGCACGGTGTGCCCGTTCTCCATGAAGCTCAGCCCGTGCAGGCCGCTGGCGTCGTACTTGATGCCTGACGGCAGTTCCTCGGTCACCTCGACCTCGGCGATCAAGGCGCTCGTCGTCGCCTCCCACCCGGGAAAGTCGATCCCGGCCGCCTTGCGAATGACGCTACGGCCTCCGTCTGCGCCGACGAGGTACTTCGCGTCCAGCTCCTCGCCGCTGGCCAGCCGAACAGTCACGCCATGGTCGTCTTGGACGAACCCCGACACGTCGACTCCGCGTCGGATCGGCACGTCCAGCTCGGCGACCCAGCCGGCCAAGATCCGCTCGATGTGGTTCTGCCACAAGCCGAGCGTGTACGGGTGCCGAGTCGGGAAGTCGCTGATGTCGAGCATCAACCTGCCCCCGTACGGCACGGCATACGTCTTGCCTGCCGCGAGGAACCGATCGGCGATGCCGCGCTGGTCGAGGATCTCGATCGTGCGGGCGTGGAACCCGCCCGCACGTGAACCCACCAGCTCCGCCGTGGGGCGACGCTCGACGACCGCGACGTCCACTCCCGCGAGCGCCAGCTCGCCTGCCAACATCAGGCCAGTCGGTCCGGCCCCCACAACAACAACGTCCACGACGACATCCCCTCCTCATCGCCCCACGTACCAGGGCACGGCGGACCAGTGTCCGGCACCACGGGGGCCTTGCCGCAAGCCCCCCACCGCGGGGTACGTTGGACATGGCGGGGCAGTGGGGCAGCGAACCGTGGAGCCCGGGGGTCCGCCTACATCAGCTCGGCAAGTCGAGCCAGTCCCGGGCGGGTGTGCGTCGCGAGGCGCTCGCGGGCGTCGTCCAGCGCCGCTGAAGGGGGATGCCCTGGCGGGATACGCGCCGGGTTGAGCGGCACCTGGTTGGACCACAGCCTGATGTCGGACTCGGCGGAGAAGGACATGCCAGCTCGGGTGCCCTGGACGTTCATCCTGGCCCACTCGGCCATGGAGTTGCCGTACTGCGATGGCTGGCACACCCGGTTCTTCTCGTCGTCGTCATCCCGGGTCGCCTCGACGTATCCGATGAGCGCCGCGCCGAAGCAGGGAAACCCGGCCCGGATGGCCTGAAGGGTGATCGACTCCGGCCGCCAGACCGGGACCAGCGGTGGGTACTTCAGGCCGTCGGCCGCACAGTGCACGACCAGGGCGTCGTCGGCGACGGCGACCGACCCGTCAGCGAAGGTGAGCTTGCCCCGGTCGACTGCCTCGAGATGTCCCCGACGCACGACGTTCTCCAGGGTGCGCAGCTGTTCGAGCTCCCAGGTCGCGAGCGTCGGCGTCTTGGCCATGGTCGGCATGACCGAGCGGTCGATGCGCAGCATGATGCCGGCATCCTCGAGTCGCAGGAACAGGTCCTCGAGCGAGGTTGCGGCCTGAGCCGCCTGCATCGTGTCGGCGGCCATGCCCAGGAAGATCGCCGGGTCAGGCTGGACCACAGCACGGTTCATCATCCAGGGGTCGCGGGCTCTCACCCAGCAGATCGCATCCGGGTCCACACCCAGTGCCAGCAGCCAGATGCACGCATCGGTCGCAGTCTTGCCCGACCCGACGACCACATACTGGCTTGGCGCTTCCTCGAGTCGGACGAGGTCGTTCACCGGCAGAACCCTGGCGTCGTCGGCGACCGCGAACGGTGGTGGCTTCTCCGCTGGGATGCTCGGGGCCAGGTAGCGCGCGTCGACGACCCGGCACCGCTCGGGCACCTCGAACCGTTCGCCCGAGATGCGCGAGACGACGCGCCGGTCGCCGAGGTACTCGCTGTTGGGGAAGAACTCGACCTTGCCGCTGTCCCGCATCCGGTCGAGCATCCGGGCGTAGTAGGCGCAGATCTCCGGCTGCGTGGCCCGCTCCTGCAGGCCCTTCTCCGGTCCTCGCTGCTGCAGCTGGCCGCCGCCGAGCAGGTTCGACGCGACGCCATAGAACGCAGAGGCCTGGTGGAGGCGTACGAAGGGGTACGCGCCGAGCCAATGCCCGCTCACCCCGTGGCGGCGGTCGACCAAAGCCACGCGGACGTCGGCATGGTCGCAGAGCGCGTCGGTGAAGGCCATGCCCATCGCGCCGGCTCCCACGACGAGGTAGTCGGCTTCGACAGTGCGCGTCACGAGTCCACGCTGCCATCGTCATGCCGCGGCGTCCACGGACGTTTTGCGTATCCCCGCCTCGCTGTTGCTTGGGACGCTAGTAGTCGTATCCGGGCAGCGGCACGTTGAGCGGGAGCCATTCCTGCCGGCGGGTGGCCTCGGCGATGAGGCTGTCGACATCGGCGTTGAAGAGCCTGCCGCCTTCGGCCACACCGAGGAGCAACGCGTCGATGCTCCGGATCGGGCGGGTCCATTTGAGGGTGATGTGTGGGTCGAGGGCGCCCCGCAGGGCGCCCAGGAGAGTGAAGGTTGCCCCCTGGTTGTTCCAGGAGCCGGCTTGGATCACGGCCGCTCCGGCCTGCTGGCAGCGGACTGCCGTCGCGACCGCCTGGTCCAGCGTCATTCCCCGTACGTCCACCATGGCCCGAGAGGTGGCCCCGGTCTCCTGCGCGACTCGGGCCAGCATGGCCAGCGCCTCAGTCCAGGTGTCGTGCCGCATCCGCGCCGCGTTGACGACCAGAGCAAGGGAGGTGGCGCCAGCACGCGCGAGGCGATGAGCCTCGTCCGTGAGCGAGGGAAGATCCAGCTCCGGCCCTGCGGGCTGGCTGAAGTCGACCGCGACGCATATGCCGACCGGGCTGCCGTGGACGGACGCAGCGGCGGTGGCGACGTGCTCGGGCCGGCACATCACAGCGGCCAAGCCGAGATCGGCGGCGTGGCTGGCCTGGCCCGCGACGTGTTCGGCTGACACCTCCGGCTGGAAGAGCCGCATCTCGAGCATTCCAGCCACGTCTGCGAGTGACAGCGCCCGCCTGACTGGAGGGCGGGCC
>DASYGI010000275.1:0-3280 GCA_035999925.1 Pedococcus sp. | reverse complement strand
ACCCTCGAAGGGGCTCCGCCGCGCGTACAGCCGCACCTTCCACGTCAGGTTCTCGCCACCGCGGACGAACGTCCGCCCAGGATGCGCGTGCGTGTCGACCGCCGGATGCCGGTCAAGAAACTGCACCGCCCGCCGCAGCTCGCCGTCCCCCAGCGTGAACCCAACCGGGGCCGGCGGCGACCCCACCACCTGGTAAACCCTCCACACGGCGGCGCCGACCCCCACCGCGACCCCTGCCGCCGCACCCCCGAGGACCGTTCGCGAGACCATCCGCACCCCCTGACCGCCCAAGACTGCACCACATCATGGACACCACGCGCCGCCGTCGCCGAGGGAAGTCGATCTCGGTGGATAAGCCGCTGCCAGTCACGGGGTACAGGCCACACGCCCTGCGGCCCGCCACCCGGCCCGGGTCTCACGGCCAGATCGTGGTCAACGAAGGTCTGAGGAGGGGCGATAACCAGCTGCTCAGCCAGGCGCCTGGGGGCGATTCTGCTCCGCCCACCTCAGGTTGGCTAGCGGGTCGAGCAGCAGGAGAAGCTCGTCATACTCGTCGAGGGGTAGCCCGAACAGCAGCCGCCCGACGGGCTCGCGGTATCCCCGTGCACCGTCGAACATGCGTCCCACGCCGTCGGCCTGGCCATCGCGGCCAGCCGCGAGTAGTTGAGCGGTTCCGCCTCGTCTTCGAGGGCACCAGAAATGGCAACGCCCTTGGCCGCGCGTTCACTGACCACAGCCAGCCGTCCGGACAGCAAAGCAACTAGGAGGCTGAGCCTCTCCGACGACGCCTCGCCCACCCTCCCAGGCCGGGGACGGCGGCGCTATCCCATCAGGTGCATGAGGTGTGTCCGATGTTGATACGTCAATCGCGAGCACATGAGAGGTCTCAAGCGCCCCTACCCGCGGGGTCGATCATGGTGGGCAGGTCCGGCGCCACCCGACACTGGGCTGGACTGGATCAGCGCATGATGGGCGAATGCAATCGAGGTGCGGAGGGGTTGAAATGGATCTGGAGGAGGCCCGGTCGTTGCTGACCGCGGAGCGCGAGCGCGTCGAACGGCAGCTGACCAATACCCGGACGGCCCAGGCCGAGGAGCACGATGCCGAAGCCGAGACGGGTGACATCGCTGACCCAGCCCAGTCCCTGACCGAGCAGGGCGTCGACGATGCAGTGGCCGCTGCACTGCGGGACCGGCTGGCGGCCCTTGATCGGGCCCTTGAGCGGGTGGACAACGGGGACTTCGGTCGCTCGATCCGCAGCGGTGACCCGATCCCCGACGCGCGGCTGCAAGCCGACCCAGCCGCCGAGTTGACCGTTCAGGAAGCCGCCGCCGACGAGGCGCTGAACGGCTAGTCGTCCTCGGAACGCTGCCGCGGCCGCGGAGCGACAGACGAGTCGCCCGAGGCCTTCGCAGAAGCGTCACGGGTCTCGACAACCCACGCCGCGGCCGCCCTTCTGTGTGAGGGGCGTACGTCAGAGTGAACCCACACATGGCCGGTGAGCGCTCGTCCCATGACAGGTCTCGCCGGTGGGAAAGTCATTGTCTTGACGATCTCGCCGCCTGCGGTGAACCGGAGCCGCCCGTGATGGATCATCGGATGCCGCGCCCGCATGGTGTGCGACGGGACGACGCGCGGGCTCGCGCTCATACAGCTAGCGGGCCCTTGGCCAGATATGTTGATTCACCGTCGCGGGCAGGTTCTGCGGCTGCAGCTTGCTCGTGAGGGAGGCACATCCGGTGGCCGACGCACAGCCCCAATCAGTATCGCCTTCGACGTCGCCGCGAGGGGTTGATCCGGCGGTTGTCCTCCGTTCCAAGGCGTATCTCATGGCGTTGCTGTTGGCGGCGATCCTGGGTGTTCCGATTGCCGCCGTCGCATACGGTTTCCTGGCGTTGGTCGAAGCCATCCAGGGCTTCGTCTTCGTTGATCTGCCAGGCGATGTTTTCACTGGCGGTACACCCGCGTGGTGGCCGGTGCCCTGGCTACTCCTCTGCGGCCTGCTGACCGCCGCGACCATCCGATACCTGCCCGGAAACGGAGGTCACTCACCGGCTTTGGGGTTCGTGACCGGCGGGCCGCCGCGGAACCGGGATATCCCCGCGATCGTCCTTGCGGCGCTGACCACGCTCAGCCTTGGCGCGGTGCTCGGACCCGAGGCGCCGTTGATCGCCATCGGCGGCGGGCTGGCGGCGTTGACGGTCCGGCTCGTCAGGAAGGACGCGCCGCCGATGGCTATCACGGTCATGGCCTCAGCCGGGAGCTTCGCCGCCATCAGCACCCTGCTCGGATCTCCACTCCTGGGCGCCTTCCTGATCATGGAGGCGGCGGGGATCGGCGGCGCGACGCTGACTCTGGTCGCGCTCCCCGGTCTGATCGCCTCGGGCGTCGGCGCCGTGATCTTCGTGGGATTGGATGGGTGGACGGGACTCGGCAGCTTCTCCCTCGCACTGACCGACTTGCCGCCCGCCGTGGCTCCGACCTGGGCGACTCTGCTCTGGGCCGTCGCCATGGGCGGGGCGGGCGCGTTGCTGGGCTGGGCGATCCGCTGGATCGGTTTGTCGCTGCGTCCGATGGTGCACCGCCGACGCATACTGGCGACGACGGGAATCGGACTCGTCATCGGCCTGTCAGCAACCGCCTATGAGCTCTTGTCCGGGAACAGCTTCACCCAGGTGTTGTTCTCCGGTCAGGGAGCCCTGCCCGAGCTGGTCCAGAACGCCGGCAGCTACTCAGGCAGCGTGCTGGTGCTGCTCATCACCTTCAAGGTCCTCGGATACGGCCTTTCGTTGAGCGCCTTCCGCGGCGGCCCTGTCTTCCCGGCCTTGTTCATCGGGGCAGCGCTAGGCATCGCCGCGGCGGGTCTACCCGGGATGAGCCTGGCTCCCGCCATCGGTATGGGCATCGGAGCCATGAGCTGCGCGATGCTGCGCCTGCCGTTGACCTCAACCCTGTTGGCGACCCTGCTGCTGGGTGCCGACGGGGCTACGGAGACTCCTGTGGTGGTGGTCGCGGTGGCCGTCGCCTACGTCATCACCATGATTCTGCCGCCGGCAGGCCCGGATCACTCGACACCAGAACCCGAGTCCGGCACGCAACGAGCACCAGTGCAACCTGCCGGCTGACTGTGGGCGTGGAGGCTGGTGTCTGGTCCGGGTGGTTAGAGTCCGACTTCGGCGGTGACGCGTCCGGTGTCGACGGCGTTCTTGAGTGCGGCGTAGTCGGCGTCGTTCTGGTCGGCGTATCGTTCGGCGAAGGTCGCTATGGCTTGGTCGAAGCG
>DASYGI010000274.1:0-5610 GCA_035999925.1 Pedococcus sp. | reverse complement strand
GGAAGAGGCCACAGGTTCAAGTCCTGTTAGGCCCACCAATCCCGATCCCCGCGCCCCTGTGGGAGGGAAGGCGGACGGCATGAAGAAGATCCTGATCCTGATCGCCACCGCGATCGGTGCGGCGGCAGTCCAGAGGAAGTTCAAGGCCCAGCAGGCCGAGAAGCACCTCTGGTCCGAGGCGACCGACTCCCCCTCGTAGGAGCACCACCACCCCGGTTCGGGGGCCATGGCGCAATTGGTAGCGCACCTGCTTTGCAAGCAGGGGGTTAGGGGTTCGAGTCCCCTTGGCTCCACCAAACACACACGAGGCCCTTTCCCGTATGCGGGGAAGGGCCTCATTGGTGGGATAACCCCAGCGAATGGGTGTGGAGGGCGGCGCACACCGCCGGAGAACTCATCCCACGACACTGGCCACCGCGAAGTCGGCTATCGGCATGGGAGTTCGCAGCCGCCAGGTAATGGCGATGGGCCGCTCGCCCCGGTGTTCGACGTAGTCCGCCTCCCCAAGGAAGAGGTACGGGGCCCCTGTGCCGAAGGCCGATACCTTCTGCGGCCGCGTAAACAGGAGAACGTGACTGTCTACTGCCCGGTGGTTGAGATAGCGCTGACCGGTTTTCGAGGCGACGGTCGTTCCGGACTGCGACTCCCAGTGGAAAAGCTCGGGGCTGATGGCGTAATCCTCGTACATCGTCGTGGGCGAGTACTCGGCCTCGGACTTGTGAAGGGTCACGAGGAAAGCGTCGGTTCTCGCCTCGGGGGCGTAGAGGACGCCCTCGCGGAAGCTGTTCGGCTTTCGACCATCGATCGAGACGTAGTCCAGCGCGGCGACGATCTCCTCTCTGGTGTAGCGGGCGTGCACCCGAAGCGGTCGCATGCCCAACTCTCCGGTCAGCCGTGAGGTGACTCGCTCGGCCCGCCCCAGCGCTAGTCCGATGACCGCCCTCAGGTCTTCCCGTACGGCTGGCTCACTCTGGAGTGCCTCAAGGGCATCGTTGTAGGAGCTGAAGCCGCCGCCGCCAGGCCACAGCGAGAAGATCAGCATCCGTCCGAACCCCTGGAGAATGGGGTCCGCGAGTTCGTAGCGCGGAGCGCCGTCTCCAAGCCAAGTCAGGTAAGCAGCGGCCCGTTCGGGGTCGTCGACATGGCAAATGGCTCGGACTCGCTTGAGGAGGTCCGCCTCGAGCGGTCCTTCGGCTGGGACAACGAGACCAGCCTCGCGTCGAAGCCGGGCCCAGGAGCGGTCGCTACGCACCACGTCCGCCAGCTCACCTCCTGTATCAGTGAGGAAGGTCCCGAGGTCCTCCGTCGGGTGAGCACGCAACTCCGACGTGAGGCTGGGCCAACGCTTGATGACCTGGCTCCTGATGTTGTCCAGGACCAGCCGTTGGCTCTGTCGATCGAGGACGATTTGGGTCCCTGCAGGAACGAACGGAAATCCATGCTCGATGTCCCGTTCGAGCTGGGCACGAGTGCTGCCAGTCATGGCCCGGAATCGTTGGTCGAAGCGGAACTCTTTGCGGTGGTGCCCGACGAAGTCCAGGGCTGTGAGGACTGCTTTGTCGCGGGCGCGCCGCAGGCCTCGGCCCAGCTGTTGGAGGAAGACCGTAGAGCTTTCCGTCGGTCGCAAGAAGAGCACCGTGTTGATGGCCGGCACGTCGACACCCTCGTTGAACACGTCGACGGTGAACAGCACTTGCACGGCACCACTTCTCAGGTCCTCGACGGCCCCTTCGCGATCGCCGGACGTGGTGTCGCCGAGCACCGTGGCTGCCTTGATCCCGGCATCGTTGAATACCCGGGCCATGTATCGCGCGTGGTCACGAGAGACACAGAACGCCAATGCCTTCATGGCGGCCAGATCGCCCACCTTGTCTCGAACCGCTTTGAGGATGATCCGGGCGCGGGCGTCGTTACCGGTGAATAGGCTGGACAGCTCAGCCGCGTCATACGCCCCGGCCCTCCAGTCCAGTCGGGTCATGTCCATACCGTCGGCGATGGCGAAGTAATGGAACGGTGTCAGCAGATCCGCTTTCAGCGCGTCCCAGAGCCGCAGTTCGGCGGCGGTGCGGCCATCGAAGAAGGAGCGAACGTCGAGGCCGTCCCCGCGTTCCGGGGTCGCGGTGAGCCCGAGCAACTCGCGAGGCTCCAAATGGTTGAGGATCCGCCGGTAGGTTGTCGCCTCAGCGTGATGGAACTCGTCGATGACGACTACGCGGTATGCGTCAGGCAGGATGTTGGTAATGCCGTAGGCCGACAAAGACTGCACGGACGCGAAGACGTGCTCCCACCGCTCGGGTCGATGTCCATCCACGTAGAGCTCACCGAAGTTTGCGTCGCCCAGTACCTCTCGGTAGGTGCGCAGCGACTGCTGCAGGATTTCGCGGCGGTGCGCGATGAACAGCAGGCTAGGGAGCGTGGGGGTGTCAGCGGCGAGACGACGGTAATCGAGCGCAGCGATGACCGTCTTACCGGTGCCAGTCGCGGCGACCAGCAGATTGCCGTGGCGGTCGTGGACCACGCGCTCCACTTCGAGTTGGTCGAGCATCTCCTGCTGATAGGGATACGGGCGAACCTCAAGCCCGGAGAGTGTCAGCGTGACCCGGTCGTGGACTCGCCTGCCGGCTGCCTCAGCGAGCGCATCGTCCAGACGATCTCGATCTACATCGGGGTCATAGGTCTCGAAGGTGGCGTCATTCCAGTAACTGTCAAAGGTTGCCAAGAACTTCTGAAGCAGGGCCGGCGTGGACACGGCGGACAGCCGCACATTCCACTCGACTCCATCAAGCATCGCTGCGCGGGAGAGGTTGCTCGAACCCACATAGGCCGTATCGAATCCCGTGTTCCGCCGGAAGAGCCATGCTTTGGCGTGCAAGCGTGTTCGCTGCGCGTCGTATTGGACCTTGACCTGCGCTCCGAAATCCCGCACCAGTCGATCGAGTGCGGCGCGTTCGGTGGCTCCCATGTAGGTCGTGGTGATGACGCGCACGGGCACCCCGCGCTCCCGCAGCATCTCCAGGCGGTCCTCGAAGAGCCGCAGGCCGTACCACTTGACGAAGGCCATGATCACGTCGGCGCTGTCCGCACTTGCCAATTCAGCTCGGATCTCGTGTCCCACCCCCGGTTCGCCGGGCGCGTTGGTGAGAAGCGCGGCGTCCGACAGCGGCGTGGACGGCCGGTCCCCCGTCAATCGGGCTGGCCGACCAGGAGTTGCAGGCGCGACCACAGCGAGCAGTTGTCGAGTTGCCGAGAGTGAATCCTGTTCGGCCCCGAGGCTCTCGACGAGCTGGTTGACCAACGCAAGCCTCCGCTCAGGAGACCTCTCTCCACGGAGGGCCCGCAGCGTGACATCCCGAACGTGCCTGGCGAGAACTTCCGGCTCGTCTGCCTCATCCACCACTGCTCGGTAGACCTCGGGCTCGGGGAGCCCCGCAATCCTCTGCTCCAAAGCCCGGGTGATCAGGGTTTCATACAGCCCCTCGAGCAGGCTCTCCCCTCCGATGGTCACCTTGGCAGCTTGCCAGGGCCTGGCGAAGAGTGCCGCCAAAACGGTCAAGTGTCACGACAACATCAGGAGGCAAACGAAACGGGAGGCCGGGGCGTGATGCCCCGGCCTCCCGTCGTCAGCCAGTAAGTGACGGACCAGCCCGCCACTAAAGGCGAAACGTTTACCGCTCAGATCGCTCAGACCGCTCAGACCGCCGGACCACACCAGGCAGCACCTGCGTGCCTTCGGTCTGAACCGCGGTCAGCTGGTTGGGGTCGAGCCCCAGCAGGGCGAGGATCGTGGGGGCCACCTGGGTGGTCTCCACCGGCTGGGACTGGGCGCCGGTCGGCATACCGGGGCCACTGACCACCATCAGGACGTGACGGTCGCCCGTGTTCATGCCTCCGTGCTCGGCGAGCTTGGTGGGCTTGGCATACACGACGCCCTCCTGGACCTTGCCGAAGACGTCTGGGTAGCGGCCGTTGTCGACCGGGACCCCGAAGAAGTTCGCCGCGCCGGCGCCGGCCCAGATCTGCGCGAGGCCGGAGTGCTGCACGGTGACGGGGTTCTTGTCGACGTCGTACCCCTGCGCGGTGTGGTCCCACAGGTAGCTCTTCACGAAGTCAGCAGCGGCCTGCGAGGTGTCCGACAGGTACGACTGCCACAGGTCGTCACTGGTGCCGGCAACGATGAGCTTCGCGTTGTCGGGGTGCGTCTGCTGCCAGGCGGCGTTGATCGCGTCGACGATCGGGCCGTCCTTGATGGTGACGAGCTTGCGTGGGTCCTGGGGCGACTGGCCGTGCTTGGCCGTGACGATGATGGTCGTCGAGCCTTCGAGGCCCTTCTTGTGGATCTCCGAGACCATCCGGCCGAGCTGGGTGTCGGCGTAGTCGAGGGCGCTCGAGAGCACCGGTCCCGGGACGAGCTTGCCGTTGACGAGCTGGTACCCACCGGCCTGCGGGGCGCTGGTCGTGTAGTTGCCGTTCTTGTCCGGCCCGATCAGCGTGGCCGAGGTCGAGCGGCTCTTCTGCGCGACCGAGACAGCCTGGAAGTTCATGCCGAAGATCGCCGGCGTGCCGACCTTGGACGTGCCGGAGTGGTCACGACCGTCGATCTCGTTGAGGACCGCCTTGACCTTGTAGCTGTCGTACTGCTTGGTGGCGGCGTCGATGTGCGCCCAGTTGTCGTCCTGCGGGTAGGGGACGCCATTCGGCTCGACGGCCTGCGAGTCGATCTCCGGGCCGAAGAAGTCGTCGATGCTCTTGCCGTTCGAGCCGGGGCCGTTGAACGACATGTAGACCGCGTGCTTGTCCGACCAGGCGGTGCGCAGGCCGGCCTTGTGGATGACCTGGAAGATCGAGTTGTCGCCCAGGTAGTCCCACGGCGTGATGCTCTTGCAGGTCGCCGGGTCGACCGGGAAGGTCGAGGGGTTGAAGGACGAGGCGTCGTTCTTCAGGTTCATGATCGCGGCGGGGTTCTTGTCGACACCGTTCGCGAACGTCGAGCCGTTCTCGTCGAACGACGGGAAGGTGCCATTCGCCGGGTCGATGAAGTCCTTGACGTTGGCCAGCGCGTCGTCGGGCGAGTCGTAGATGACGTCGCCGCCGGTGGCCGGCTGCCCCGGGGTGCAGGCCGCGCCGGGCTGGTTGGTCTTGTGGTTGTACTCGACGTCGTAGTAGACGCCAGTCGTCTTGGGGTTGCCGCCCGTCATCAGCGCGGTGCCACCGGGGTCAGAGTCCGAGGGGTTGGAAGACGCTGCGTTGGTGAACTGCAGGCCGTGGTGGGTCAGCTTGGCCAGAGTCGAGCTGGGGTGCTTGGCGACATACCAAGCAAGGTCGCTCTGGTGCATGCCGTCGATCGAGATCAGCAGCACGTGCTTGGTCTTGGCGTGACCGGTCTTGTGATCGGTCGGGTGGCCGGTCTCAGCGCCAGCGGGCATCGCCGCAAGCGCACACAGCGCTGCAGCGGACACCGCAGCAAGTCCGATCGCTGCCGGACGGGAGTACTTCGTCATGGGGCTCTCCATCAAGTTGGGTATGGCGCGTCCTGCAGGGCTGAGCGTCGCCCATGCATGGGAGCCTCAGGGGAGCGTGAGACGAAGCCTTGGTGTCCAGTCCCCAACCGTT
>DASYGI010000273.1:0-4092 GCA_035999925.1 Pedococcus sp. | reverse complement strand
GCAAGCATGTCCAGCACCCGGTAGTCGGACTGCTTCGCGGAGTCGAGGGCGACCTCGAACAGCCGCGGACGTCCTTCCCAGTTCACGAACGTGCCGCCCTTCTCGGCGTGCGAAGCCACCGGCAGCACGACGTCGGCCACGGCGGTCACGGTGGACGGTCGCAGCTCGAGCGACACGACGAACGTCTTGGCGAGCGCCTCGTCGACTCGGGCATCCACGAAGTCGTCCGCATCCACACCGCCGACGACCAGGGCGTCGATCGCGCCGGTCGTCGCGGCCTCGATGATGCCTGCGGCGTCCCGGCCAGGGGCGTCGGGCAGACCCACGACCTGCCAGGCCTCGGCAACCTGCTCACGGGCGGCGGCGTCGGAGACCAGGCGACCACCGGGCAGCAGACCCGGAAGGGCGCCCGCTTCCACCGCGCCACGCTCACCGGCCCGACGCGGCACCCAGGCCAGGCGCGCTCCGTGGGACTCGGCCAGCGCCGCTGCCGCCGAGAGGGCGCCCGGCACGGTCGCCAGTCGCTCGCCGACCAGGACGATCGCGCCGTCACCTTCGAGGGCGGCGGCCGCCGCCGCGGCCGCGCTGTCGCCGGTGACTCCGTCACCGAGTGCGCGCAGCACCTCGGCCTCGGTGCCCGGAGCCGCGGGGATCAGCGTCCCGCCGAGCTTGGCCAAGCCGCGAGTGGCGAAGGGGGCCACGGCATACACGGCGGTCTTGTGCTTGCGGGTGGCCTTGCGCAGGCGCAGGAAGACGATCGGGCTCTCTTCCTCGGGCTCGAAGCCGACCAGGACCACAGTGGTGGCGGTCTCGAGGTCGGCGTACGTCACGGCACCCCCGTCGGGGCCGGTGGCGACCACGCTGGAGGCGAGGAACTCGGCCTCCTCGGCCGAGTGCGGCCGCGCCCGGAAGTCGACGTCGTTCGTGGCCAGCACGGTGCGCGCGAACTTGCCGTAGGCGTAGGCGTCCTCGACGGACACCCGCCCGCCGGTCAGCACGGCAGCATGCCGGGCCTTCTTGAGCCCGGCCGACGCTGCGGCCAGCGCCTCGGGCCAGGAGGCCACCTGCAGCTCGCCGAGCTCGTTGCGGACCATCGGGAACTCGAACCGGTCGCCGGTCGTGGCGTACTGGAACGCCCAGCGGCCCTTGTCGCAGTTCCACTCTTCGTTGACGGCTGGGTCGTTGGTCGCCATCCGTCGCAGCACGACGCCCCGGCGGTGGTCAGTGCGGATCGAGCAGCCGGAGGCGCAGTGCTCGCACACGCTGGGGGTCGACACCAGGTCGAACGGGCGGCTACGGAACCGGTATGCCGCGCCGGTCAGGGCGCCGACCGGGCAGATCTGGACGGTGTTGCCGGAGAAGTAGGACTCGAACGGCTGCTCCTCGTAGATCCCGACCTGCTGCAGCGCGCCACGCTCGACGAGCGCGATGAACGGGTCGCCGGCGATCTGGTCGGAGAAGCGGGTGCACCGGGCGCAGAGCACGCAGCGCTCGCGGTCCAGGAGCACCTGCGAGGAGATGTTGATCGGCTTGGGATACGTCCGCTTGACGTCCTCGAACCGGGACACCGCGCGACCGTTGCTCATCGCCTGGTTCTGCAGTGGGCACTCGCCGCCCTTGTCGCAGACGGGGCAGTCCAGCGGGTGGTTGATGAGCAGGAGCTCCATGACCCCCTGCTGGGCCTTGTCGGCCACCTTCGAGGTGTGCTGGGTCTTGACCTCCATGCCCTCCGAGACGGTCATGGTGCACGAGGCCTGCGGCTTCGGCATGGCACGCAGCGACCCGTCCGGGCCGGGCGTGGCCACGTCCACCAGACACTGCCGGCAGGCACCGACCGGCTCGAGGAGGGGGTGGTCACAGAACCGCGGGATCTCGACGCCGACGTACTCCGCAGCGCGAATGACCAGCGTGTTCTTGGGAACGGAGACCGCGACGCCGTCGATGGTGAGGTTCACCAGGTCGACGGACTGCGGCGGTGTGGCGTCGCCGCCGGTGCTCACGGCGTTGCCGCCGGCGCTGGGGCTGGTGGTGACACTCATGCGGGTACCGAATCCTTGGCGAACAGGGTGGACTCTCGGGGGTCGAACGGGCAGCCCTGGTGCTCCAGGTGCGCCAGGTACTCCTCGCGGAAGTACTGGATGCTGCTCGTGATCGGGCTGGTGGCACCGTCTCCGAGCGCACAGAACGAGCGGCCGAGGATGTTGTCACAGATGTCGAGGAGCTTCTCGAGGTCCTCTTCGTCTCCTTGACCGTGCTCGAGCCGGCCGAGGATCTGCTTGAGCCACCAGGTGCCCTCGCGGCAGGGCGTGCACTTGCCACAGGACTCGTGCTTGTAGAAGTCGGTCCATCGGTCGACGGCGCGCACGACACAGGTGGTCTCGTCGAAGATCTGCAGGGCGCGGGTGCCGAGCATGGAGCCGGCCGCGGCGACCGACTCGAAGTCGAGCGGGATGTCGAGGTGCTCGTCGGTGAACAGCGGGGTCGAGGAGCCGCCCGGGGTCCAGAACTTGAGCTTCTTGTTGGGGTCGCGCATCCCGCCGGCCAGGTCAAGCAGCTCGCGCAGGGTGATCCCCAGCGGTGCCTCGTACTGGCCGGGTCGCTTGACGTGGCCGGAGAGGCTGAAGATGCCGAAGCCCTGGGACTTCGCGGTGCCCATGCCCGCGAACCAGTCGGCCCCATGCAGCAGGATCGGCGGGACCGAGGCGATGCTCTCGACGTTGTTCACGACCGTGGGGCGGGCGTACAGGCCGGCCACCGCGGGGAACGGGGGCTTGAGGCGTGGTTGGCCGCGCCGGCCCTCGAGGCTGTCGAGCAGCGCGGTCTCCTCGCCACAGATGTACGCACCCGCGCCGGCGTGCACGGTGACGTCGAGGTCGAACCCGGTGCCGAGGATGTTCTTGCCCAGGTAGCCCGCGGCATACGCCTCCTCGACCGCGCGCAGCAGGCGACGGTAGACGTGCACGACCTCGCCACGCAGGTAGATGAACGCGTGGTTGCACCCGATCGCGAACGAGGTGATCGCGACGCCCTCGATGAGGAACTGCGGCGCCGCCATCATCAGCGGGATGTCCTTGCAGGTGCCCGGCTCGGACTCGTCGGCGTTGACCACCAGGTACCGGGGCCCGCCGTCCGGTGGAGGCAGGAAGCCCCACTTCATGCCGGTCGGGAAGCCGGCGCCACCACGCCCGCGCAGCCCGGAGTCCTTGGTCATCTGGACGAGGTCCGCGGGCTTCATGCCGAGCGCCTTCTTCAGCGCCTGGTAGCCCTCGTTCTCCTCGTACGTCTTGAGCGTCCACGACTGGGGGTCGTCCCAGAACTTGGTGAGGATCGGGGTCAGCGTGGTGCTCACTTCTGCTCCTTCGCTGCATCGCTCACTGAGCCGGTCTTTGACGTGGCGTCCTCTTCGGTCGGCGCGCCATCGGGGGCGGTCCAGCCGTGGTCGCGAGCCACTCGCAGACCCTCCAGAGAGGCCGGACCCGCACCGACGCCCTCGTCGGCGAGGCCATCGTGGAAGCCCGCCAGCACCCGCGACACCTGCTTGAAGGTACACACCCGGTTGGGGCCGCGGCTCGGCTTGACGTCCGCCCCGCTTCGCAGGTCGTCGACGAGCTGCTTGGTCGACTCGGGCGTCTGGTTGTCGAAGAACTCCCAGTTCGCCATGACCACCGGCGCGAAGTCGCACGCCGCGTTGCACTCGACCCGCTCGAGGGTGATCTTCCCGTCGGGGGTCGTCTCGTCATGACCGATGCCGAGGTGCTCGGAGACCGCGTCCCAGATCTCGTCGCCGCCCATGATCGCGCACAGGGTGTTGGTGCAGACCCCCACGGTGAACTCACCGTTGGGGTGCCGCTTGTACTGGGTGTAGAACGTCGCGACCCCAGAGACCTCCGCGGTGGTCAGGTCGAGGACCTCGGCGCAGAAGTCGATGCCGCGACCCGTGACGTACCCGTCGACGCTCTGCACGAGGTGCAGCAGCGGGAGCAGGGCCGATCGCTTCTGGGGGTACTTCGCCACGACCTGGACGGCGTCCTCGTGGAGCTGGGCCAGCACGTCGGCGGCATACGGCTCCTTGGACTGCGCGGGCACTGTCAG
>DASYGI010000272.1:0-12464 GCA_035999925.1 Pedococcus sp. | reverse complement strand
CCAGGCATCCCGTAGAACACCCCGGTCGGGGTGGTCCGGAACGTGTCCTCGACGCCGAGGTCCCGGGCCGCCTTGCGCATGACCTCCTCGACGACTCCCTTGCACGGGTTGGTGACGACTCCGAGCATCGTCGAGGCCATCGCGTAGTGCGGCGCCAGCTCGGCCTGCCAGTCGGTGATGTCTGACCACTGCCGGTCCTTGAAGAACGGCTCGGGCGGCACGTACAAGGTGTTGGCGTAGTTCAGCGAACCGCCACCGACCCCCGCGCCGGCCAGGACCACGACATCGGGCAGGCGGTGAATCCGTTGCACCCCAAAGCATTTCAACTTCGGCGCCCAGAAGTAGTTGCGCACGTCCCAGGACGTCTTCGCGAAGTCCTCGTCCCGGAACCGGCGCCCCGACTCCAGGACGTGCACCCGGTAGCCCTTCTCGGCCAGTCGCAGCGCGGCCACCGACCCCCCGAACCCCGAGCCGATGACGACCACGTCGTAGTGGGCGCCCGCTCCGGTGGAGGAACCGCCCGTCGAGGACATCGAGCTCACCGGCGACCGACAGCCTTGAGCGCCTTCAGCGCACCCGTCAGCAACCGGACATAGGTCTCCTCGGACACCCCGCGCGGGGGCGCCACCGGCAGCAGGTACTGAGCCGTGATGTTCTGCGACTCGGTGTACTTCAGGATGCCCTCGGACCCGTGCCGACGGCCCACGCCCGACTGCTTCATGCCACCCATGGGGGCGGCGACGCTGCCCCACGCCGCGGCATACCCCTCGTTGATGTTGACCGTTCCTGCCTGGATCGCGGCGGCGATGCGTCGCCCTCGGCTCACGTCGCGCGTGTAGACCGCGGCGTTCAGACCGTAGTCGGTGTCGTTGGCGAACCGCACGGCCTCCTCGTCGGTGTGCACCCGGTAGATCGCGACCACCGGTCCGAACGTCTCGTCGTCGCGCAGGTCCATGGCGGCGCTGACCCCTTCGAGGACGGTCGGCTCGTAGAAGTACGGTCCGAGGTCGGGTCGGGCTCGACCTCCGGCCAGCACCCGCGCGCCCTTGGAGCGGGCGTCGTCGACCTGCGCGGTCACCCGTTGGAGCTGGGCCGCCGAGACCAGGGACCCCATGTCAACGCCGTAGGCCAGGTCTGCGCCGAGCCGCAGGCCCTTGACTGCGGCCACGAACCGCCGGGTGAACTCGTCGGCCACCGTCTCATGCACCAACAGCCGCTCGATGGAGATGCACAGCTGTCCCGCGGAGGAGAAGCAGGCGCGAACCGCTCCCTCCACCGCCTTGTCCAGGTCGGCATCGTCCGCCACGTACATCGAGTTCTTGCCACCCAGCTCCAGAGAGAAGCCCACCAGCCGGCTCGCCACCGAGGTCGCGACCTGTCGCCCGGTCGCGGTCGACCCGGTGAAGCAGACGTAGTCGGTGAGGTCGACGACGGCCTGGCCGACGGTGGGGCCGTCCCCCAGCACCACCTGGAGCACGGACTCGGGCAGACCGGCCTCGGTCAGCAGCTGCACGGCCTGAAGCGCGGTCAGGGACGCCTGCACGTCGGGTCGCAGGACGACCGCGTTGCCGGCCATGAGCGCGGGGATGGCGTCGGTGATGGCCAGGCTGAGGGGGTAGTTCCACGGACTGACGATGCCGACCACCCCGCGCGGGTGGTGGTGCTCGACGCTCTGGGTGAGCAACGGGAACAGCCCGGCCCGGCGTCGGGGACGCAGGTATGCCGCGGCGGACCGCGCGTAGTGTCGCGCCACGATGGCGACATCCGCGACCTCCTCGAACGCCTGCCGACGGGTCTTGCCCGACTCCAGCTGGACCGTGTCGAGCAGCTCGGCCTGACGCTCGAGAACGAGGTCGTGGTAACGCAGGAAGATGCGTTCGCGCAGCTCCATCGGGGTGCGTGCCCAGGACCGCTGAGCCGCCCGAGCCGCGTCCACGGCGACCGCCACGTCAGCCGTGGTGGACATCGGCAAGGTGGCCAGCGGAGCTCCGGTCAGTGGCGTGTGGCTGGTGAACTGGGTGCCACGGGGGCCGGCCACCACCCTCCTAGCGAGCCGGCGCACCAGCGCCGGGTCCACGGCATACGTGGCGGTGGGGTCGGTCTCGGGGTCGGCGATCAGGTCCGGAGCCATAGGGGCAGCGTAGGTGGGCGACCCCTTCATTACTAGTAGTAAGTTACGTCGTGGCGCCGGGGGGTCGGTGAGGTCGACCACATGCGCACCGCCACCCGGCGCAGCACTCACGGCCGCGGCCGATGACCCGTGAAGGCCACGACCTGCTGGAAGGTCGGCCGGTTCTGCCAGTCGATCGGCCGCACCCCGACCAGCCCGGCCGTCGCCGACCGGATGTCGTCCTGGTGCTTGTCGTAGGTCAGCTGCTGCACGCTGGTGACGCCCTCGTCGGCCAGCGCCCGGCGCACCGCGTCGGCCAGCGAGGTGGCCAGGGTGGCCTGGCAGACCACCGCATCGCCGTTGCCGCAGTAGTGGTTGGCGTACGGCGAGGCGAACGTGGCCCCGGCAAGCTCGCGAAGGTCCTTGTTCACGTACCCGTACCACGCGATCTCGTTCCAGCTGGAGCCACGACCCAGCCGCGGATGGTCGTCGATCGGCTGGGGCAGCTGGGCCGTCAGCGTCTCTCCGAGCTTGCCGGCGATGACGTCTCGGGCGACCGCTGCGCCCCCGCCGTCCCACCATTCGTCGAAGATACGGATCGCCTGCTCGTGGGCGTAGTGACCGGTGCGGGCCCGGTCCACGCGATGGGCGCCGTCCGCCAGCCACGCCTGCAGGAGCGACCGCGCCTGGGCCGTGGCGGGATCGTTCCCGATGGCCTTGAGCAGGGCCGGCAGGGTGTACACCGCCCGGCTGTCGACGGTCGCCGAGTCCGCCAGCAGACCGGTCAGCCTGCCGATATCGAGCTTGCCGCCGTTGGCCGTCGCGGCCTTGACGCGGTCCTCGAGCGCGAGGCTGCGATACACCGTTCCGTAGCCCCACACACTGTCCGCGGCCGCGAACCCGGGAGCCGTCTTGTTGTTCCAGGAGACCAGGTACCCACGGCTCGGGTTGATCTCCTGGGGGTGGGCGGCCGCGGCCAGCCAGCCCGTCCAGTCGTACTTGGGGTCACCCCAGCGGGGCAGGTCGAAGTCGGTGCCGGCGGCACGCAGCGGCAGCCGGCCTGAGGAGAAGTACGCGATGTCCCGGTCGTCGGTGTAGAACCAGTTGAACGTGTAGTCGATGGCGGACGCGGCAGCCTTGAACGTCGTGGCGTTGGTCGTGTAGCCGGGGTCGTTCAGCCTGGCGAACCCAGCGATGGAGTCGACCTCGTGCTGGTAGGTGCTCCGCTGGCTCACGATCGCCACCGGGACGCCCTTGACCGTGGTGCGCAGTTGGACGATGCCGTGGTTACTGCGCAGCACCAGATAGGTGTACTTCTTCGGTGGGGTCGGGGAGGCCGCGCTGGTCACCGCCAGGTACGAGGGCTCGTACTGTTCGAGGGGCACGCACCGGCCATCCCGCAGGTATGCCGTGGAGCTCACCGTCGCCGGCGTGCCGTCGGTGTTGCACAGCCGCTCCGCCACCGTGTCGACGAGGTCGTTCGAGGCACTCGTGGCGGACCAGGCGTAGTCGACGCCGCGGCCCAGCTGGACGACGAGGTTGGTCCCCGCGAACGACACGCCGCGCGCCTTGATGCCTGGGCCGTCGAGCACCTCCTCGGTGAGCAGCTGCGGGGTGTAGTAGCCCGTCTGCGGTCCGAACACGGTGACGGGGTGACCGGTGGTCGAGTGCTTGGCATCCACCAGCACGGCGTTGGACATCCCGTGACTGACGATGGGCACGTCGATGGAGCCCTGGGGGGTGTTCATCGACAGGTTGCCCGCGGGTCCGCCGGGCTGCAGCGGCGGCAGCCCCGTGGGCAGCGTGGTCCCGTTGACCGGCTCGCCCGTCCCGGGGGCCTGGGGCCCGTTGAGATCGGGCAGGGCAACGCCGGGCTGATGCTCGTTGATCATGCCGCCCCCGTAGGGGAACCGGGTCTGCGCGGTCGTGGGGGCGTCGGCGTCGTTCTTCTCGCGTAGGTCGTTGTAGATCGAACGGCCTTGCACGGCGCCGAACTTCGCCTCGACACGCTGCAGCCACTGGGCGTTCTCGTACTCGTGCCCGCCACCCTTGCCGAAGATCCCGCCGACCAGCGAGGCGACGTAGGTGACGTCGGCTCGGGTCCAGGGCTGTGGGGTCTTGCCGAGGGCGGCATACTCCGCGGGGCAGTTCGGTCCGACGGGACTGCCGCCGGGGCACATCTCGTTCTGGGCGGCGTTGATCCCCGCGATGAAGGCGTCGGCGCCATGCATCAGGCGCTGACCCTCGGCGCCGTACCGGACGGCGGCGTTGCCGATCTGGGCCTGCGCCTCGGACTCGGTGTAGAAGGCGGACCGGAGCTGCTCCTGGTCCATCTGCAGGTTGGCCGGCGTCGCCCCGGCGAACTCGGCGAGGCGGGCGCGCCCCGCGTGCCTGAGCACATCCATGAGGAACATCCGGTCCTTGGTGCCGGCATACCCCGCGCCCCACATGGTGTCGTCATACGTCGCCCCCGTGATGTACGGAACGCCGTAGCCGTCCCACCGCACGGACACCCCGGGCTTCGGGGTGGCACTGCGCACGACGGTGTCCGGGGTGAAGCTGTTCCGCTTGTAGTACGTCCCGATGTCCGCGGTGGTGATGCTGGCCGGGTCGCGGCGGTTCAGCGCGTCGTACATCTCGAGCTGATCGGCGAAGTTGGTCGGCGCGTTCTTGCCGTCGACGGCGACCCGGTTCGGGTCGCCCGCCAGCACCTGCGCCAGGCCGGTCGCCGTGACGGTGCCGGACTGCCCCGGCGGCAGGATGTTCCACAACGTTCCGTACGGGTCCGTCCCGGCACCGGCGGCGGGGGCCGCCAGGGTCACCGCCACCACCGCCGCGCAGGCTCCCGAACCGACCATGATCGTCCTGCCGCCGATGGATGCGCGCATGCCTCGTCCTCCGTCACCGCCGTTGGTGTGCGGCCTGAGAACGACGGTGACGACGAGAAGTTACTGCGAGTAACCCACGGACCCGGGGGTGCGGCGGTCGGGCGCTCAGCGGTCGGGTGCTCAGCGGTCGGGTGACGGGCTAGCTGCGCTGGTAGGGCGCGACGACGACCTCGACCCGCTGGAACTCCTTGAGGTCCGAGTACCCGGTGGTCGCCATGGCTCGGCGCAGGGCACCGATGAGGTTGCCGCGGCCGTCGGCGGTGCGACCGGGACCGAACAACACCTGTTCCAGGGGCGCTATCGCCCCCACCTCGACGCGCTCACCGCGCGGCAGGTCCGGGTGGTGCGCCTCGGGTCCCCAGTGATGCCCGCGGCCTGGGGCGTCGGTGGCACGGGCGAGCGCCGCGCCAAGCATGACGGCATCCGCGCCGCAGGCCACCGCCTTGACGATGTCGCCGCTGTCCCCCATGCCGCCGTCGGCGATGACGTGGACATAGCGCCCACCCGACTCGTCGAGGTAGTCGCGGCGGGCCGCCGCCACATCAGCGATCGCGCTGGCCATCGGCGCGTGGATGCCGAGCGTCCGACGGGTGGTGTGCGCCGCCCCGCCGCCGAAGCCGACGAGCACGCCAGCCGCTCCTGTGCGCATCAGGTGCAGGGCCGCGGTGTAGGACGCGGCGCCACCGACGATGACGGGGACGTCGAGCTCGTAGATGAAGCGTTTGAGGTTCAGCGGCTCGGCGCGCCCGGACACGTGCTCGGCGCTCACCGTCGTGCCGCGGATGACGAACAGGTCCACGCCGGCATCCACGACCGTCTTCCAGAACTGCTGGGTGCGCTGGGGGCTCAGGGCACCGGCCACCGTGACCCCCGCGTCCCGGATGTAGCGCAACCGTTCGGCGATGAGCTCCGGCTGGATCTCGGCGGAGTAGATCTCCTGCATCCGCGCTGTCGCGACGGCGGGGTCGAGGGTCGGGATCTCGGCCAGCAGCGGCGTGGGGTCCTCGTACCGGGTCCACAGGCCCTCGAGGTCGAGCACCGGCAGACCACCCAGGCGACCCAGGGCCACCGCCGAGTCGGGAGACATCACCGAGTCCATGGGTGCGGCGATCACGGGGATGTCGAAGTGATAGGCGTCGATCTGCCAGCCCACCGACACCTCCTCGGGGTCGCGGGTGCGCCGCGAGGGGACCACTGCGATGTCGTCGAAGGAGTACGCCCGACGCCCGCGCTTGCCGCGCCCGATCTCGATCTCAGTCACCGGAGGATGCTATCGGGCGGTGGGCCGTCCGGACGTCCCGCCGCCGAGGGTGAGGGGTGGCCGGCGGCGGGACGCCGGGGATCGCCGGACGGTCTGCGACCATCGCGGCGAGGGCTCTGTGAACGACCCCCTGCCCGGCCACCGGTGGGTGAACCGTGGCACCAGCCTAGGGCCGGCCGCCCTGGCCACCGTCCATCGAATGGCGTATCCGTGCTCAGCGGCCGTTGTAGTTCGGCGCCTCGACCGTCATCTGAATGTCGTGCGGGTGGCTCTCCTTGAGCCCCGCGGAGGTGATCCGCACGAACGTGCCCCGCGCCTGGAGCTCGGGCACCGTGCCAGCGCCGACGTAGAACATCGACTGGTGCAGCCCGCCGACGAGCTGGTGGACGACGTTGCCCAGCGGGCCGCGGTAGGCCACCTGGCCCTCGATCCCCTCGGGAACGATCTTGTCGTCACTGGTCACGTCGGCCTGGAAGTAGCGGTCCTTGGAGTACGACTTCTTGCCCCGCGAGGACATCGCCGCCAGGGACCCCATCCCGCGGTAGGACTTGAACTGCTTGCCGTTGACGAAGATGAGGTCGCCGGGGCTCTCCTCGCACCCGGCGAGCAGCGAACCCAGCATGACGGTGTCGGCACCGGCGACCAGGGCCTTGGCGATGTCCCCGGAGTACTGCAGACCACCGTCACCGATGACCGGGACGCCCGCGGGCCGACAGGCCTGGGACGCGTCGTAGATCGCGGTCACCTGGGGGACCCCGACGCCGGCGACGACCCGGGTCGTGCAGATCGAGCCCGGGCCAACGCCGACCTTGACCGCGTCGACCCCGGCGTCGACCAGGGCCTGTGCCCCGGCCCGCGTCGCGATGTTGCCGCCGATCACCTGGGCGTGCCGGGTGGCCGGGTCGGCCTTGAGCCGGCGGATCATGTCCAGCAGCAGCCGGGCGTGCCCATGGGCCGTGTCCACGACCAGGACATCCACCCCGGCGTCGATCAGCGTGGTGGCGCGCTGCCACGCGTCTCCGAAGTACCCGACCGCGGCGCCGACCAGGAGCCGTCCATGGCCGTCCTTGCTGGCGTCGGGGAACTGCTCGGACTTCACGAAGTCCTTGACCGTGATCAGCCCGGCGAGCCGTCCCTGGCCGTCGACGAGGGGAAGGCGCTCGCGCTTGTGCTGGCGCAGCAAGGCGGTGGCGTCCTCGCGACTGATGCCGACCTCGCCGGTCACCAGCGGCATCGGGGTCATGACGTCGCGGACCCGGGTGCCGGCCCACTCGGCGACCGGGGTGAACCGCAGGTCGCGGTTGGTGATCATGCCGAGCAGGATGTTGCTCGGGTCGACCACCGGCAGCCCGGAGACGCGATACTCCCCGCAGCGCCGGTCGAGCTCCTCCAGCGTCGCGTCGGGTCCGATCGTCACCGGGTTGGAGATCATCCCGGTCTGGGTCCGCTTGACGAGGTCGACCTGGTACGCCTGGTCCTCGATGGACAGGTTCCGGTGCAGGACGCCGAGTCCGCCCTGACGGGCCATGGCGATGGCCATGCGCGACTCGGTCACGGTGTCCATGGCACTGGAGACCAACGGGATCCGCAGCGAGATCTCACGGGTCAGCCGGGCGGTGGTGTCCACCTCCGAGGGGATGACATCGGTCTCGCCGGGCAGCAGTAGGACGTCGTCATAGGTCAGACCCAGCTTGGCGAAGGGGTCGTGTTCGGACTGGGGCACGGGGGCCGGAGCAGGCTGGTGAGCGGCGAGATCGGAAAGGCGGGCGTCCACACCAAGACTCATTGCCCCATGGTATCCGGCCGGTATCGGGCCGCCGACACCCCTCGGCGTCCCCCTACCAGGTCCGTGCCAGAGGCCGCTGCGGACCCCGCGTCCGGCATACGGCCTTGAACAAGTCCTTACGTTCCAGCCCTGTTTGTGCAGGTCAGAGGGCGGTAGCGTCCTAGACGAGCGGCACCGTGCCGCGAGGAGGAGAGGACGACATGGCTGAACTGTCGCGGCTCCCGGGTCCGGTTGCCGACCTGTGGGACTGGCAGCTCGAAGGCTCCTGCCGTCAGGTGAATCCCGAGGTGTTCTTTCACCCCGAGGGCGAACGAGGCCCGGCACGGCGCTCCCGAGACGGACAGGCCAAGCAGGTCTGTCTGGCGTGTCCGGTGCTCAAGCAGTGCCGCGAGCACGCGTTGCGCGTCCGTGAGCCGTACGGCGTCTGGGGTGCCATGACCGAGGACGAGCGCGAGGCCCACTACGTCGGTCGCGCCCCGCACGCGGTCCCGGCGGCAAGCTGAGGACTACTGCCCGGCGCCTAGACTCGCCGAGGTGAGCACCCCCACCGAAGTCCCGATCCGCGACGACTCGATCCGGCTCGGCCAGCTGCTGAAGCTCGCTGGCGTCGTTGACGACGGCGGGATGGCACGCATCGTCATCGAGAACGGCGAGGTCACCGTCGACGGCGCGGTGGAGGTGCGACGAGGTGCCCAGGTCCGTCCCGGACAGACCGTGGGGTATGCCGGCGAGGTCCTGACCGTGGTCAAGGAGACGGGCGTCTAGGGCAGGCCCAGCGCTCCCCGGAGCAGGCTGAGCGAGTGCGGGCTGAGCGTCACGAGGTCCGTGAGGTTCCAGTCGACGGCGAACTCCGGACTCGTGGCGCACAGCTGGACCAGGGAGACGGCGGTTCCCGCCGTTGTCCTGGCATGAACGACGACTCGGCCCCGGACCAAGGGCGGGCACCGAGGGGCCCCACCAGGCCGGGTCGAGGACCCCTTGCTCGCGAGGTCGGCCCCCAGGTCCGTCACCTGCTGGGAGCCGAGGACGCTCCGCACGACGGTCAGCACCGATCTGGGGAGCCGGTCCGGGTCCGCCAGGGGGTGGTAGCAGGCCGTCGCCTGGGTGAAGGTCACGCCCTTCGGCAGGCCGGGTGGTCCCTGCACGGCCTCGGCGAAGTCCTGCTGCAGCACCGACGGGCAGGACGGGAACGGGTCGCCCGCAACAGTCCCCCACCGACCGGACATCTGGTCGCCGATGGCGATGAAGTACCGCTCGAGTGCTGGCCAGCCGTTGCATCGCAGCGGGCCGTTGTCGTGGACGGTGACGTCCCCGTCGACGCCCAGCACCAACATCCGGTATGCCGGGCCCGACGGCGCAGGCGGACACGGCGTGGTCGGGTCCCGGGGCTCGAACCTGAGGTACTCGAGGTCCGCGGGGTTGGCTACCGGTTCGTCGGGTGGCAGTGACCCGGGCCAGACCGAGTCGGGACTGCGGTCGGCGCACACGAGCACCTCGCGTACCGTCGCGCTCCAGCCCGGTGACAGCGCCCAGGGGGCGGGTGGGAGGTCTGCCGAGTCCATCGCACAGGACAGGTGCGTGACCGGGGCCGGAGCCGGGACCTGGCCGCCGGAGACACCCGAGAGCACCGCACCGCCGACCACCAGAGCGGCGGCGAGGCCGATGACCTCCGTGGCGCGCACCCGGCGAGCCCGGGCGGCATACCGTCGGGCCCACTCCGCGAGGCCGTCCACCGGCGGGCTTTCCGGGACTGCCTGCGCCAGGGCCGTCCGCAGCAGCGCCTCCTGGTCAGGCACTGGTGGTTTCCGATGCGCCGAGCAGCTCCGTGTCGCCCAGCGCGGCCAGGGCGTGCGCCGTCCGCCGCCGGACCGCAGCCATCGTGCAGTCGAGCGTCTCGGCGGTCTGGGCCTCCGTGAGCCCCTCGAAGAACCGCAGCACCACGACGGCCCGCTGCGCCCTGCTCAGGACGGCGAGCGCGTCGGCGACCCTCAGGCGCAGCGCCTCCGTGCTCGCACCTGCCGCCCCGCCAGAGCCGTCGTCAGCGTCGGACACGGCGAGGGACACCGCGTGGGAGGCGTGCGAAACCACAGTCAGGTCGACCGGTGCCCAGCGCCGGCGCCACCGGCCCAGATAGGTGGCCATCAGAACGCGGCGCACGTACGCGTCGTAGAGGCCGTCCTCCTCACCAACGTGTCTCCAGTGCAGCACGGCCTTGCCCAGCGCAGTCGCGACCAGCTGCTGCGCCTGGCCGCGGTCACCGGTCAGCAACCAGGCGCTGCGCAGAAGAGCTCCACCACGCCCAGCCACGTACTCCTCGAAGCTGGGCTCGACTCGCTGGAGTTCAGGGGTCGTCATCAACACCACCTTGCCCAGGACCTGGTCCAGGACCTGGTCCAAGGGTCGCACTGATCCCGGCCCACGGCCTCCCCCCGCCGACCCATACCCACCGCAGCCGACCGCAGGCCGAAGGCCCGCCTCCGCGGATGCGGGGACGGGCCTTCGGGGGTGTCAGCCGGGTGGCTGGCGGGGATCGGTCAACCGGTCAGTGGCCGTGGCCGTGGCCGTGGCCCGAACCCTCGGCCGAGTCGTCGTCGTCCTTCTTGTCGACCACGAGAGTGTCGGTGGTCAGGACCATCGACGCGATCGACGCGGCGTTGCGCAGCGCGGAACGGGTGACCTTGACCGGGTCGATGACGCCAGCCTTGATGAGGTTGACGTACTCGCCGGTCGCGGCGTTGAGGCCGAAGCCCGACTCGAGGTCGCGCACCTTGGAGACGGCGACATAGCCCTCGAGGCCGGCGTTCTCGGCAATCCAGCGCAGCGGCTCGGCCGCGGCCTTCTTGACGATCAGCGAACCGGTGGCCTCGTCGCCATCGAGGCCGAGACCGTCGATGACGGAGGAGGCGTGAACCAGGGCAGAGCCGCCACCGGCGACGATGCCTTCCTCGATGGCCGCACGAGTGGCCGAGATGGCGTCCTCGATGCGGTGCTTCTTCTCCTTGAGCTCAACCTCGGTGTGAGCACCCACCTTGATGACGCAGACGCCACCGGCGAGCTTGGCGAGGCGCTCCTGGAGCTTCTCGCGGTCCCAGTCGGAGTCGGTGCGCTCGATCTCGGCCTTGATCTGGTTGACCCGGCCGGTGACGTCGTCGGCGTTGCCGCCGCCGTCGATGATCGTGGTGGTGTCCTTGGTGACGACCACACGGCGCGCCTGACCGAGCACGTCCAGGTCGGCCTGGTCGAGCTTGAGACCGACCTCCTCGGAGATGACCTGACCGCCTGTGAGCACGGCCATGTCCTGCAGCATCGCCTTGCGGCGGTCACCGAAGCCGGGCGCCTTCACCGCGACGACGTTGAACGTGCCACGGATCTTGTTGACGACCAGGGTCGACAGCGCCTCGCCGTCGATGTCCTCGGCGATGATCACCAGCGGCTTGCCCGACTTGACGACCTTCTCCAGGACCGGCAGCACGTCGGCGATCGCCGAGATCTTGCCCTGGTTGATGAGGATGTAGGCGTCCTCGACCACGGCCTCCATGCGCTCGGCATCGGAGATGAAGTACGGGGAGATGTACCCCTTGTCGAACTGCATGCCCTCGGTGAACTCGAGCTCGGTCGTCGCGGTCGAGGACTCCTCGACGGTGATGACGCCGTCCTTGCCGACCTTGTCGAACGCGTCGGCGATGGTGGCGCCGATGGTCTGGTCCTGAGCGGACAGCGCGGCGACCTGGGCGATCTCTTCCTTGCCCTCGATTTCGCGGGCGGTCTTCAGGAGCTGGTCCGAGACGGCCTCGACGGCCTTGTCGATCCCGCGCTTCAGGCTGGACGGGGCGGCGCCCGCCGCAACGTTGCGCAGGCCCTCCTTGACCATGGCCTGGGCCAGCACGGTGGCAGTGGTGGTGCCGTCACCCGCGACGTCGTTGGTCTTGGTGGCGACCTCCTTGGCGAGCTGGGCGCCGAGGTTCTCGTACGGGTCCTCGAGCTCGATCTCACGAGCGATGGTCACGCCATCGTTGGTGATGGTCGGCGCGCCCCACTTCTTGTCGATGACGACGTTGCGACCCTTGGGCCCGAGCGTCACCTTGACAGCGTTCGCGAGCGCGTCCACGCCGCGCTCCAGCGACTTGCGAGCGGAGTCGTTGAACTCCAGCGTCTTAGCCATGAATGTCCTTCTCTAGCAATGGGTCTGCGGGGATGGGAGGCAACGTGCCCCGTATGCCAGGTCGACCGGCATACGGGGCACGTCACTCACCTGGAACGGCTTGCTCAGCCGACGATGGCGAGAACGTCGCGCGCGGAGAGGATGAGGTACTCCTCGCCGCTGTGCTTGATCTCGGTGCCGCCGTACTTGCTGTAGATCACGCGGTCGCCGACCTTGACGTCGAGCGGGACGCGGTTGCCGTTGTCGTCGATGCGGCC
>DASYGI010000271.1:0-2724 GCA_035999925.1 Pedococcus sp. | reverse complement strand
GCCTCTCACGAATGGTGGGTATGCCGGGGACCGGCTCAGTCTTTCAGGTCGGCGCGAGCCATGACGACCGGCGTCTCGAGGGCGGCCCAGCCGCTCTTCTCGGGTCCGACGGCCTGACCCGCTGGGCAGTGCGCCCGGAAGTCACACCATTGGCATAGTGGGCCGACCGTGGCAGGAAACCGTCCCGAGTCCACCCCGTGCTCGGCGTAGTCCTCCTCGGCGCGGCGCGCGTCTCTGGCGATGGACTCGGCCTCGGCGATCTTGCGCTGCAGCGACTCCGGGGTGTGCTCGTGCACAGCCACCGTCCCGGTCGGCACATGATGGAGCTCGACCTGCACGCACCGGCGACGGAACATCTTCCACGCGGCCGCGGCATACAACGCGAGCGGCAGCGAGGTGCGGGCCTCGTCGTCGGTCGGCGTGACCCGGCCGGTCTTGTAGTCGACCACGGTCAGACCCTCGGCGCGGTCGTCGAGCCGGTCGACGCGCCCTTGCAGGGCCAGAGCCTCAGTCTTGAGCGACACCGTGCGCTCGATGCCGAGCGGCTGCTGGGCGGGGTCGACGTCACCGAGGTAGGCCTTGACCTGCTGTTGGGCCCGGCCACGCCATTCCAGGGACTGGTCGGCGTCTCGGAAGCCCGCGTCGATCCACGACGACCGGACCAGCTCGGCCCCGGCCTCGGGCGTCCGCCGCTGCGCCGGGAGGTCCCACCAGTCGCGCAGTGCGTTGTGCACGGCGTTCCCGACCGAGGTGTGGGCGCGCTGGGGCCTCGGCGTGGGTGAGGGACGGTCCAGGTACTGCAGGCGGTACCGCCGCGGGCAGTCGACCCAGGCCAGCAGCCGGCTCGGGCTAGCGCGGAACAACCGGCGCGGCATCCCGACGAACTCTGCCTGCACGAACCCGGTCTGCACGAACTCCCCCACTGACATGTCAGCCACCCTAGGCACGCGTACTGACAAAGGCCCGGATGCTGTCAGCCACCATCTGCACCGCAATCGCCGAGAGCAACAGCCCGGCGATCCGGGTGATCAACACCGTGCCGCTGTCCTTGAGGACCCGGTGCACCTGACCGGCGAAGCGGAAGAAGAGCCACACCACGAGCATGGTCGCCACGAGCGCCAGGCCGACCGCCATGTACTCGCTGAGCCGGTCCGAGCGCTTCACCGCGAGCATGGTGGCGACGATCGCGCCGGGCCCGGCAAGCAGCGGTGTGCCCAGCGGCACCAGCGCGACGTTCACTCCCGCGTCGGCGTGCTGCTCCTGCTCGGAGCCGGTCAACAGCTGAAGGGCCACGAGTAGCAGGAGCAGGCCGCCGGCGCCCTGCAGCGCGGGCAACGAGATGTGCAGCGAGGTCAGTAGCTGTTGGCCGAACACCGCGAACACCACGATGACCCCGAGCGCGACCAGAGACGCCCGCCGGGCGGCCGCGATCTTCTGGCGTTGGGTCAGCGAGCCCGTCAGCGCGATGAAGATCGGCAACGCCCCAGGAGGGTCCATGATGACCAGCAAGGTGACGAACACAGACGAGAACATCTGCAGGTCCAGGACGCTGCTCACGGCCGCACCACCTCGGTGCCGCCGCTCGCCTCGGCTTCGATCTGCGCCAGCACCTCTGCCGTCGTCGTGTTCTCGCCCAACCTGTTCTCCTTGCCGGTGCCGTGGTAATCGCTGGAGCCGGTGACGAACAGTCCCAGCCGGGCCGCGAGCGCCTCGGCGTGGGCGACCTCGCGCGGGGTGTGGTCCCGGTGGTGGGCCTCCAGGCCCGCAAGCCCGGCCTCAGCCATGGCCTCGATGACCTCGTCGTCGACCGTCCAGCCGCGCGCGTTCGCGAAAGGGTGGGCCATCACCGGCACGCCGCCCGCCTGGCGGACCAGCTCGACGGCACGCACAGGGTCGGGCGCGTAGTGGGAGACGTAGTACCGGCTCCCGTTGCGCAGGACATCCCGGAACGCCTCGTCTCTAGAGGTCACATAGCCGTTGGCCACGAGCACGTCGGCGACGTGTGGGCGGCCCAGGGTGGCCCCGTCCCCGGCCAACGCGCGAACCTGCTCGACCGACACCGGCATGCCGTCCGCGGCCATCCGGGCGACCATGCGGTCGATCCGGGTCAGCCTGGAGTCCCGGGCATGCTCGAGCTCGGCGGCCAGGGCGCCGGCCTGCGGATCCACGAGATAGCCAAGCAGGTGGACGCTCACGCCCCGGTGCGAGCACGAGACCTCGACCCCGCGAACCAGTCCCACGCCGAGCTCCTGGGCGGCGCGCGCCGCCGCCGGCCAGCCGGCATACGTGTCGTGGTCCGTGAGGGCCAGCACGTCCAGGCCAGCCCGCGCCGCCGCCTCCACCACCGTCTCCGGGGGTTCGGTGCCGTCGCTCGCGGTGGAGTGCGTGTGGAGGTCGATCATGGCGGGACCAGCCTAGGGCCGACCCCGCGAGACGCCCCCCGCGCCGCGCTGTGAGCGAACGCACGCACCCCAGCCGTGTCCACGGGGGCTGCCGCTGGGCAGGATGGGCGACATGCAATTCGGACGCAGCTATGAGGAGTTCGAGGTCGGCGCGGTCTACAAGCACTGGCCCGGCAAGACCGTCACCGAGTACGACGACCACCTGTTCTGCCTGATCACCATGAACCACCACCCGCTGCACCTCGACGCGAACTACGCCGAGAACACCACCCAGTTCGGGCGCAACGTCGTCGTCGGCAACTACATCTACTCGCTGCTGTTG
>DASYGI010000270.1:0-1535 GCA_035999925.1 Pedococcus sp. | reverse complement strand
CCTCGCGCGGCTGCAGCCCTACCTCGGGCCGCCGGTGCGCAGGCAGGAGACGCTGCACCCGGTCAAGATCTGGGCCTCGCCAGTCGGAGCCACCCTGGTCGACTTCGGGCAGAACCTCGTGGGCTGGCTACGCTTCACCGTCCAGGGCGATGCAGGCAGCGAGATCAGCATCCGGCACGCGGAGGTGCTCGAGCACGACGAGCTGGGGACCCGGCCGCTGCGCACTGCCCAGGCGACGGACCGATTCATCCTCAGTGGTGGGGTGGACACCTTCGAGCCCACCTTCACCTTCCACGGCTTCCGGTATGCGGAGGTGACCGGCTGGCCGGGCGAGCTCACCGAGGACTCCCTCGAGGCGGTGGTGGTGCACTCCGAGCTGCGTCCGACCGGAACCTTCGAGTGTTCCGACGAGCTGCTCAACCAGCTGCACCGCAACGTGGTCTGGGGGCTCAAGGGCAACTTCCTCGACGTCCCGACGGACTGCCCGCAGCGGGACGAGCGGCTGGGGTGGACCGGTGACATCGCCGCCTTCGCGCCCACCGCGGCATACCTCTATGACGTCTCGGGGTTCCTGTCGGACTGGCTCGTCGACGTCGACCTCGAGCAGAGCCACGCCGACGGCATGGTGCCTCTTGTCGTCCCGGACGTGCTCAAGTATCTGGAGCACCCTCCCGAGTTCGGGCACCCCGACAGCACGGCATTGTGGGGCGACGCGGCGGTCTGGGTGCCCTGGGCGCTGTGGCAGGCGTATGGGGACCGGGAGGCACTGGCGCGCCATTACCCGGCCATGACGGCGCACGCCCGCCGCGTCGAAGGACTGCTCTCGGATACCGATCTGTGGGACACGGGGTTCCAGTTCGGCGACTGGCTCGACCCGCAGGCTCCGCCGGACGATCCGTTCAAGGCGAAGGCGGACAGCGGGGTGGTGGCCACCGCGTGCTATTTCCGGACACTCCGGCAGGTCGCCGATGCTGCCGAGGTCCTCGGTAACGCAGAGGACACGACCTACTTCGCCGCGCTTGCGGAGCGGGTGCGGGGGGCCTTCGGCAAGAACTACGTCGGCGAGGGTGGTCGCGTGCACAGCGACTGCGCCACCGTTTACGCCCTGGCCATCGAGTTCGGCTTGCTCGACGCCTCCGATCGACAAGGTGCTGGCGACCGCCTCGCCGTGCTGGCTCGCGAGAACGGGTTCCGGGTCTCGACCGGGTTCGCCGGGACGCCATTCGTCACCGACGCGCTGACCTCGACGGGGCATCTCGACGAGGCGTACCGGCTGTTGATGGAGCGGGAGTGCCCGTCGTGGCTCTACCCGGTCACGATGGGGCGACCACCGTCTGGGAACGCTGGGACTCGATGCTCCCCGACGGCACCATCAACCCCGGCGAGATGACCTCCTTCAACCACTACGCCCTGGGTGCCGTCGCCGACTGGATGCACCGCGCCATCGGCGGCATCGCACCTGCCGCTCCCGGGTATGCGCAGGTCGTCATTGCTCCTCAGCCGGGCGGTGGGCTGACCTGGGCGAAGGCGGCGCT
>DASYGI010000269.1:0-6063 GCA_035999925.1 Pedococcus sp. | reverse complement strand
TCCGAGGACCGCGAACACGGCCATCGGCAGCAGCATCGTGTACAGGCCGGTCACCACCGGCATCCCGGCGATCTTCGCGTACCCGAGGACCTCGGGGATGCCCAAGGCGGCCAGCGTCACACCAGCGAGCAGATCCGCGGGCACCTGGGACCGGTCGATCGGCAGCAGCCCCCGCATCGCGGGCAGCGCCCGCAGCCAGCCTCGCTGGCCGGCCCCAGGCGAATCCGGCAACGTCACAGCACCCCCCGGCTCCCTGCGGTTTCGGGTTCGTTCATCATCCCGCCGCCACCCGTTTCGTGCGGTCACCGCAGCCTCCAGATTCTCGCCGCCCGCCTTCCAGGACGCTCGGACCCTGGAGGCGGACACCGCGGGGGAGCTACGGGGACTCCTTCGCAACGACGACCGCCAGCGGCCTCGCCGCGCATCCTCGAATACGCGGGATAGCCGAAACGCGGGTAGCGGTTTCAGAGCCTCGATCGATGGTGTCCGGCCGCGCCCTGATGCGAGGTAGGAGCGGGGCCTCCGCTCCTTCGTGGGTTACCTCCCGGCGCCATGTTGGTAGTGCCCACCTAATCCATCGGATTCGAGGAGGCCCCTCAAATACGGCCCCTTCGGGCTCAACGCTGATGGCCAGGCGAGTGTCGTTGTGTTGGCGGCGGCCGCCGGAATCGCCATCGACAACGATCGGCTGTGCGAACGGACCCGCCATCAGCGCCTGTGGATCGAGACCACGGTGAGGTGAGCCAGATGCTGTTGGTGGGCCACGACGGGGACGCGACGATGCCCTACCTCATTCAGCAGGAGAGAAATGTCTCGGGCGCAGGCCACTGTTGTGGCCCTGGTTGATGCCCGTGGCGATCAGGAGTCCGCGCCATCGACGCGGAGGAGGCCCAGCACGGCGGCCACGCGGTTACTACCACAGTCGGGCCGCAGTTCTGCGCGATAGTCGATGGGTCCACCTCGTCCGCTCGCGCATCCCCGTCTGGCTCATGACCCGGCTCGAGGACGCCGACCAGAACCGGCGTGCGGCTGAGATTCGCACGCTGGGGGTCAACGACAAACATGGACGGACTGGTCGGCTTCCCCGTGGTCGCCGCCGGTGACGACGGGGAGTCATGGCCGTGGCCTGGAGCCTAAATCCGTACCTTCGCCGCTGAGTTGCTGCAGTTCCGGCTAGCCGGCCGACCGTGGGTGGGTACGCAGCAAGAGAATCCACGCGCTGGGTGTAAGCCACGAAGGGGTCCGAGAGATGGAGGTTCACCCTCGGCGGGAAGGTCTGTTCAGCGGGTGTCGGAGCCGGCGCCGGACATCTCGGCGAGGACGGCTGCCCGGCCGGCTTCCAGCCGGGCGACCGGCACCCGCGGAGGTGAGCAGGAGACGTAGTCGAGTCCGAGGTCGGCGCAGAACCGCACCGACGCTGGGTTGCCGCCGTGCTCACCGCATAGGCCCAGGCCGAGGCCTGGGCGGGCCGCACGTCCTTCAGAGCACGAGAGTTCCATCAGCCGGCCGACCCCGCGTTCGTCGAGGGTGTCGAAGGGGTCGAATGACAGCAGGCCCTGCTGCCGGTAGAGGCCGAGGAAGCTGGTCTCGGCGTCGTCCCGGGAGATCCCCCACGTGGTCTGTGTCAGGTCGTTGGTGCCGAACGAGAAGAACTCGGCGCTCTGGGCGAGGTCGCCCGAGGTCAGCGCTGCCCTGGGCAGCTCGATCATCACGCCGATGGGGAAGGTCAGGTCCAAGCCCCTGCGGCGGGACACCTCGGTCAGCGCCGCCTCGATACGGGTGCGGGCCCGGCGCAGCTCCTCCACATCGCACACCAACGGCACCATGATCTCCAGGCGCGGGTGGCGCCCTAGCGATAGCAGCTCGGCGACCGCCTCCCCGAGGGCGCGGACCTGGGCGTCGAGCAACTCGGGGACGACGGCGAGTAAACGCACCCCCCGCAGACCGAGCATGGGGTTGACCTCGTGCCAGCGCCGGACCACCGCGAGCAGGTGCTCCAGGCCGGGGTCGTGCTGGCCGCGGTCGTCGCTGACCGCCGCCCTGGTCGACAGCTCGACGAGGTCGGGTAGGAACTCGTGTAACGGTGGGTCGAGCAGCCGGACCACGACCGGGAGCCCGTCCATCTCGCTGAGGATCTCGAGGAAGTCCTGCCGGGTCAGCTCCTCGATTCTGGCCAGGGCTTCATCACGGCCAGTGTTGGTCACGACCCGTTCGACCAGCTCGCGCCGGTCGCCCAGCAGCATGTGCTCGGTACGGGCCAGACCGATGCCCTCGGCGCCGAAACCCTTGGCCGCCTTAGCGTCGGCGAGCGTCTCGGCGTTGGCTCGCACCCCCAGGTGACGGCGCCGGTCCGCGTGCGCCAGCAGGCGGACGACGGCCGCGGCGCCGGCGGCCTCAGCGGGGGGCGCACCTGGCCCGCTCGCCGCCTGCAGCGCAGAGGCGACCGGGCTCGGCCGCACGTCGCGACGTCCCCGGCATACCTCTCCCGAGCTCCCGTCCACCGAGACGACGTCACCCTCCGCCAGGACCAGGCCGTCGGGGCCCACGATCCGACGCTCCCGCACGTCGATTTCCAGGTCGCTGAGCCCGGTCACGCATGCGCGACCCAACCCACGGGCGACGACCGCGGCGTGCGAGGTCAACCCACCACGTGAGGTGATCACCGCCTCCGCGACGAGCATGCCCGCCAGGTCGTCGGGACTGGTCTCGGGCCGCGCGAGGACGACCTGCCGCCCTTGCGCGGCGGCGATGACCGCGGCGCCTGGGCTGAACACCAGCTCGCCCACCGCGGCACCCGGGCTCGCGGCCAGACCGGTCGCGACGACGTCGGACCGGCCGCCCGGCGTGAACTGCGGGTGCAGCAGGCTCTGGAGCTGATCCCCGTCGACGCGCACGAGGGCCTCGTCCATGGCGATGTAGCCGGCGTCGACGAGGTCGACCGCGATCCGGAAGGCCGCGGCGGGGCTGCGCTTGCCGACCCGGGTCTGCAGGATCCACAGGTGGCCGTCCTCGACGGTGAACTCGACGTCGCACAAATCGGCGTAGTGACGCTCCAGAGTCTCCAGGTGCCGCAACAGGTCAGCGTGGACCGCCGGCTGCAAACCTGCGAGGTCGTCAAGGGACAACGTGACGCGGCTACCGTTGACGACATCCTCGCCCTGCGCGTTGGGCAGGTAGTCGCCGTACGCCCCGGGGGCTCCGGTGGCCGGGTTGCGGGTGAAGCAGACGCCACTGCCGCTGCGGGCACCGGTGTTGCCGTACACCATCTCGATAATGTTCACCGCGGTACCGAGGTCGTCGCTAATGCCCTCGTGCGCACGGTAGAGCCGGGCCCGTTGGCCGTTCCACGACTCGAAGACCGACCGGATCGACCTCACGAGCTGCATGTGCGGATCTTGGGGCAGGTCTTCACCGGCGTGCTCGACGAGGATGTGCCGGAAGTCGGTGGTCAGGTCTCGCAGCGTTCCCGCCGCCAGCCCACCGTCATCCGCCACGTCGTGTTCGTGGCGCGCTCGGGCCAGCGCCTGCTCGAAGAGGGCGGCGTCGATGCCGAGCACCGTGCGCCCGTACATCTGCACCAGCCGCCGGTAACAGTCCCATGCGAAGCGGTCGCCACCGCGGGCGGCCAGACCGGGCAGGGTGTCGTCGGTCAGCCCAACATTGAGGATCGTCTCCATCATGCCCGGCATCGAGAACCTTGCACCCGACCGGACCGAGACCAGTAGCGGATCATCCGGGTGGCCGAACCTTCGGCCGGCCGCGGCCTCCAGCTCACGCAACCGATCGGCAACCAGTGGCTCGAGCTCCGCGGGCTCCTGACCGTGGGCCAGGTAGGCGCGGCAGGCTTCGGTGGTGATGACGAAGCCGTGCGGCACCGGAAGCCCCAGCCGCGTCATCTCCGCCAGGTTTGCGCCTTTACCCCCCAACAGGTCGACCATTCCTCGGTCCCCATCGCCAAGGCTCATCACCAGTGGGGCGGGCACGCGCTGGGTTGTCGCGGTGGTCACGGCTGTCTCCTGTTCGAGGATCTTGAGCAGACGGCACGGTTGTCGCTCTGCCGCGATGCTGCGCCGCCCGGACACCTCACGCCAGTGACCTTTGTCCCGCGACCTGCAACGAGGGGGACCTTTGACCCGGCCGCTAAGGCCCCGGGCCGGTGACAATCGGTTCACGGACAACGCGCCACAGGAGGCCCACATGAGTCAGCCAACACACGCAGACGGTCATGCCGGGCCTGTGGTCGTCGGCTGCGACGGGTCATGGCCCAGCGCGCAGGCGGTCATCGCGGCCGCCAGGATGGCCCGCCGACGCGGCACGCCGCTGAAGCTGTTGGCCGTTGAACGCCCATCCGAGGGCCGTGGCGCCGCCGCAGAGCGAGCCCGCTCGGTCGCCGACACGGCCCGGATGCAAGCACACAGCACCGAGCCCGCCGTCGAAACCGACGTGCTCGTCGTGACCGACATCCGCGACCAGCGCGTCGACCAGCTCGCCAACGAAGCCAGCGTGCTCGTCCTGGGCGCCTACGGAGGAGGCGGACAGGTCGCCCTGTCCCTCGGCTCGACCAGCGATGCCCTATCTCGAGCCTTCGCCTGCCCGATCCTGCTGACGCACGCCCGGGTCGGGGAGTCTCTACGCGCCGGCACCCGGCCACCAACCGTGGTCGCCGCGGTCAGCCGCGACGACACCGCCCAACACGTGGTGGCAGCCGCTGCCCGGGAGGCCGCCGAGCGCCACACCCCCCTCCTCATCGTCCATGCGATCCCGATGCAGGACGCCGCGCAGTTCCCGGCCGAACACGACTGGATCGCCGCAGTGGTCGCCGGCGCCGGCGTCCCCTCGTGGCTGCCGCACCGTACCGTCGTCACCGTCGCCGACCCCACCGCCGCCGTCCTCGACCGCGTCGAACCCGATGACCTGCTCGTAGTCGCCACCCGCGGCGAAGGAAGGCTGGCCGGCCTCGTCGCCGGCTCAGTGACCCGGGCGCTACTCGACGCCGGACCGTGTGACGTCCTGGTCGTCAGCCACGGAGCGACCCACCCCACCTCCGGCCTGACGTCACCACCGGCGCAGGTCCGCACCCCCACCGACACCGTGACGCTCACCGACACCGAATGCTGGTCGCTCCTGCGAAGCGCAGCCGTAGGACGCCTCGGGGTCACCGTCAGAGGCCGTCCGGACATCTTCCCCGTCAACCACGTCGTGCACCGCGAGTCCATCGTCTTCCGGACGTCGCAGGGATCAAAGCTCGACGCCTGCGTGGACCAGCCGGTGGCCTACGAGGTCGACGGGTTCGACACGGCCACCGGCGACGCCTGGAGCGTCGTCATCAAGGGCACCGCCAAGGACCTACGGGAACGCGACGAGATCATGCGGGCGTTGCGGCTGCCCATCACGCCCTGGCCCGGCGACCCGAAGCCGCGGATCGTCCAGATCGACCCGGACCCCGGCCCAGGGTCTGTCACCGGCCGCCGGTTCCACGTCTTCGGTGGGATCACCACAGTGACCAGCAGTCCGGCGCAGGGATGGCTCACCGCGCCGGGGCCCGACGCAAGCTATTCCGGCGGCCTCAGCGCCCAGTAGCCGTGAGCCGGAGTCGACACCCTTCCCATCAACGTACACACATCCGAGTCTTCCTTGGGCAGGTAGCCGTCGTCGCCGCGGCCGTCGACAACGTCAGATCCACCCGCACCGCACCCCGGACACCGCTCCCGCTCCCGCTCCTAGCGCTGGCCTCCGCCGCGAGACTGTGCTCGGTGGACCAACGGAAGAGCTCATGGCTCATGGGCGCCGGGGATGGTGCTTTCGGCGCGAGGGCTCACTGCTGGCGCCTGGGCTACACCTGCATGTCAGTCGTCGAGGTCGACGGCGTGGACCGCGCAGTCGGCGTGGGCGCGGCAGTAGTCCGCTAGGGACGGCCCCCGCTCGTCGCTGGCGTGGTTGCCGACGACCAGGACGACGGCGCCACGGCTGCGAGCCACGACCTGGGTGGCGGGGTCGCCGATGACGAGCTCGAAAGTGCTGGGCGTCCGAGGGTGGCCGTGCAGGGCGTGCAGCCCGGCGCGG
>DASYGI010000268.1:0-6901 GCA_035999925.1 Pedococcus sp. | reverse complement strand
GCCATCGCGTTCTTCGCGTGGAACCCGTACCTGGCCGCACTCGCCCTAGCCGCCTGCGGGACCGGCATGGGGCTCGGGACGGCCAGCCTGTCGGTGCTGTCGCTGTTGTTGACCCCGGCCTCCGAGCACGGTTCGACCTCGTCCTCCCTCCAGCTCGCCGACGTCCTCGGGTCGGTGCTCGGGATCGCGGCTGCGGGCGCGGTGTTCGCCGCGCTGCACACCAGCACTGGCCACGACATCCCTGTCTACGTGCGGATGTGGCTCGGTCTGTCAGCGGTCGCAGCGCTCGCCGTCATCGCCGGGGCCCGGATCGGGGACTCCGCCTCCTGAGCTGGCGGGACTGCTCGCTCGGCTGCTCGCTCGGCTGCGGTCAGGACGCACTGACGCCGCGCACGAGCACGTGCCCGTGCGGGGCCGACAGCCGCGACCACCGGCCGTGCGCCCAAACCGTCGCCTGAGTGCCCGGCTCGGTGAACCCCAGCACGTATGCCGCAAAGGCGCCCCCCGCCGGTACCGGCGGCGTGGTCGGCGTCAGCCGCCCCCAGACCTGCCTGCGCAGGGCACTGACCGCGTGCCCCCCGGCGTCCGTCGGGACGCCGCGGGCGATCTCCTCGATCCCGTGGCGAGCGTGATCCTCGAGAAGCTCACACGCCAGCGCCCCGACGCGTTCCCATCCCGACCGCGGGGGCGCGACCGCCGACCAGGGGGCCGATACCAGCATCGGCGGCAGGCTGAGCTCGGCGCCGGTCTCCCGCGCCAACCGGTCCGCGACGGCGGCCAGTGAAACGGTCACGTCGACGGTCGCAGGCTCCGCCAAGGGCATCACACGCAGCCCTATGACGGCGCCCTCGGCGAGCAGGCCACCGCCGGGGAGCACGCCGACGTAGGCGGCCAAGGTGGTACCGGTCGCCTGCAGTCGCACGGCGCCATCGGCGTCAGCCGCCCGCGCTCGGCTCACGAAAGTGCGCAGGTCTTCGATGACTTGACGGTCTGGGAACTGCAGGTCCATCAGCGTCGACGCCACCGGAACGGGACAGGCTCGCCACTGTGGACGCCGAGTACCGACCGCAGTGCCTCGTCCATCCGGCGCGGCCTGCTGGTCTCGAAGTCATAGAGCACCAGGGTCGTCTCGGCGCGCGCATAGAGAGTGTCGCCGTCCCCCTCGCCGTCTCCCTCGCCGACTCCGTCGCGGGCGCCGTTCCTGGTACCCCTGCCGTCCCGGACCTCGTAGGCCAGGTCGAAGCCCGCGCCTCCGATCCGGGTGGCCCACATCTCCACGATGATCGGCGGCACGCGGAACAGGAGTGGGGCGAGGTACTCGATCTCGTGCCGTGCCACCAGGATCCCCTCGGACAACACCGACCGGTCCTGTCCGAACCACTCCTCGAACCCGATGACGCGAGCGTCCTCCAGCAGCCGCAGGAACTGCACGTTGTTGACATGCCCGTACGCGTCCATGTCACTCCACCGCAGCGGCACGGCCACCCGGTACCGCTGAGCGGGCTCAGCGCCCCGCGCGGTCAGCTGTTCAGAGCCCCGCGCGGTCCCTTGCTGTGATGGCATGGGGACATCCTCGCAGGGGTGTCGGCCACGCGGCATACGGTGGTCGGCATGGCACCTACCAGCTCGGCACCTACCGGCTCGGCACCTACCAGCTCGGCACCTACCGGCTCGCTCGACGTGACCGACGACCTCCGGGCGAGGGCGACCGGCGTGCTGCGCCAGCTGGTCGGGCGCGCAGATGCCGAGTTCCGCGACGGACAGCTCGAGGCGATCGAGGCCCTCGTGGGTCAGCGTCGTCGCGTCCTGGTGGTCCAGCGGACCGGTTGGGGCAAGTCCGCGGTCTACTTCGTCAGCACGGCACTGCGGCGTGCCGAGGGCGCCGGGCCGACCGTCATCGTGTCCCCATTGCTGGCCCTGATGCGCGACCAGATCGGGGCCGCCGAGCGCGCCGGGATGCGCGCGGTCACGATGAACTCCGCCAACGCCGACGAGTGGGGCGAGATCTCGGCGGCGCTGTCCCGCAACGAGGTCGACGTCCTGCTGGTCAGTCCTGAGCGGCTGAACAACCCCCGGTTTCGCGACGAGCAGCTCCCCGATCTCGCTCGCCGATGTGGGCTGCTTGTCGTCGACGAGGCCCACTGCGTCTCGGACTGGGGGCACGACTTCCGACCAGACTACCGACGAATCCGCGACCTGCTGGCGACGCTGCCGGGCGACACCCCCGTGCTGGCGACGACGGCGACCGCCAACGCCCGGGTAGTCACCGATGTCGTCGAGCAGCTGGCTGTCGGGGGCCAACCGGTGCTGACCCTGCGCGGTGGGCTGGCTCGCGACTCGCTTCGTCTGGGGGTGATGCGCCTGGCGTCACCGGAGCAGCGACTCGCCTGGCTGCTGGCTCATCTGGACTCCCTGCCGGGCAGCGGCATCGTCTACACCCTCACCGTGAGCGCGGCCGAGGACATCGCGGCGACCCTGCGTGAGGCCGGGCACGAGGTGCGGGCGTACACCGGGCGCACCGACCCCGCCGACCGTGAGCGCCTCGAGGCCAGCCTGCGTGACAACGAGGTCAAAGCCCTCATCGCCACCTCGGCCCTGGGGATGGGCTTCGACAAGCCCGACCTGGGATTCGTCCTGCACCTGGGCGCCCCCTCCTCACCGGTGGCCTACTACCAACAGGTCGGCCGTGCCGGGCGCGCCACCGAACGGGCGGACGTCCTGCTCCTGCCGGGACCGGACGACCGCGACATCTGGGCCTACTTCGCCTCGGCCTCCATGCCTCAGCAGGAGCAGGCCGACGCCGTGCTGCGCGCCCTCGCCACGGCGAGGTCGCCACTGTCCACAGTTGCGCTGGAGTCCATGGTCGACATCCGCCGCACCCGGCTGGAGCTGCTGCTCAAGGTGCTGGACGTCGACGGCGCGGTCCGCCGGGTGGCCGGCGGCTGGACCTCGACCGGCGAGCCGTGGACCTACGACGCCGAGCGGTATGCGCGGGTGTCGGCCGCGCGCGTGCGCGAGCAGGAGCTCATGCTCACCTATGAGCAGACTCCCGAGTGCCGGATGGCGTTCCTTCAGGAGTCCCTTGACGACGAGACCGCCCTGCCCTGCGGTCGCTGTGACTCCTGCGCGGGCACCTGGTTCCCGACCGACGTGCCGGACACCGCCGTCACGACTGCCCGGGGGCGGTTGGAGCGGGCCGGGGTGGAGCTGGAGCCGCGGGCCCAGTGGCCTTCGGGGATGTCACGACTCGGGGTGCCCCTCAAGGGCAAGATCCCGGCCGACCAGGCCATGGCGGGTGGCCGGGCCGTGGCGCGGCTGAGCGATCTCGGATGGGGCCAGCAGCTGCGGGCTCTCATGCGAGCGCCCGATGCCCCGGCGCCGACCGCCCTGCTCCAGGCGTGCATCCCGATCCTGCGTGACTGGGACTGGGCGCAGCGTCCGGAGGCGGTGGTCAGCGTGCCTTCTCGGCGTCGACCCCAGCTCGTCGCGTCTGTGGCCACCGGCATCGCCGAGCTCGGGCGGCTGCGCTCGCTGGGCCCCCTGGACCTGGTCGACTCCGGACCTGTCGGTGAGCCGGGCGGTAACAGCGCCTTCCGGCTCGCGGGAGTCTGGGGACGCCTGGGCGTCGGTCCCGAGCTGCGCGACGCGCTGGCCGAGCTGACGGGTCCCGTGCTGCTGGTCGACGACCTCGCAAGCTCGCGCTGGACGCTAACCGTCGCCGCCCAGGCCCTGCGAGAGGCCGGGGCGACGACGGTCCTACCGTTCGTGCTGGCTCTGGAAGGCTGAGCCCACCCGAGCAGCTAGAACCTCACGCGGGCTAGAACCTCAAGCCACCGCTGCGACGGGCTCGACCGCCACGAGCGCCTCCACGGCGCCGATGAGGCGCCCGACGACCTCCTCGTCACCGAGGACGTCGACATCGATAGAGGTCTGCGAGACCGCAATGTGGTCGGGAGCGACAGCACCGGCGATGGTTGCCGAGCGGCGGGCGTGCTCGTGTGCCCACTTCCCGCCGTACGGAGTGGGGGTGGTGCCGACGACAGCGAACGGCTTGCCCTTGATGGCGCCCTGACCATACGGCCGCGACAGCCAGTCGATGGCGTTGTTGAGCACCGCGGGCATCGTGCCGTTGTACTCGGGAGTCACCGCGAGAACCCGGTCCGCACCGGCCACGAGCTCACGCAGACGTTGGGCAGCCGCGGGAACCTGACCTGCGTCGAGGTCCTCGTTGTAGAACGGCACCTCCCCCAGACCTTCAGCGATCTCGATCGTGACGCCGTGCGGGCTGCGCTCGACGAGCTTCTCGGCGATGCGACGGTTGAGGGAGTCAGCGCGCAGGCTGCCGACGAGGACGACGACGCGGGTTTCAGACATGGGGACGAGCCTTTCGGGGCGAGTGGTCAAAGACTCACGCTTAAACGGACCGTGGTCCGGTTTTCTTCCATCCCCGGGAGACTCTTTCTCACCCTCCTAGACTGCGGCCATGGCCGGCACGTCGCTTCCGCTGCTCGGCGGACCCCCGCCCGAGCGGGCGGACGCTGCTCGCAACCGGGAGGCATTGCTCGTGGCAGCCACCCAGCTGGTCCAGCGGTGCGGCGTCGGGTCGGTGACCATGGATGCGGTCGCGCACCAGGCGGGCGTCGGCAAGGGGACGGTCTTCCGCCGGTTCCAGAGCCGAGCAGGCCTGATGGCCGCCCTGCTCAACGAGCTCGAAGCGCGCTGGCAAGGTCAGGTCATCGGCGGACCACCTCCGCTGGGACCGGGAGCACCGCCGATGGAGAGGCTGCTCGCCTTCGGCCGCTCCCGCCTCGACTACAACCTCACCGCAGCCCAGCTCATCGAAGCCTCAGGACAGGCAGGCCGACGCTCCCTCGCCGCCCAGTCCTTCACCGGCCGTCACGTCGTCTACCTGCTTGGGCTGCTCGACGTGCGGGGCGACCGGCCATTTCTGGCGAGAGCGCTACTGGCCCCGTTGGAGAGCGTCATCGTCGAGCAGACCCTGGTCAGCGACGGGTTCCCGGTGGAGCGGTTCGTGCGGGGCTGGGAGGACCTGGCTCGCCGCATCGTCGCCGGCTAGCGGCGTCGCGGCCATCAACGGCAGTTCGGCCATCAAAGGCACCGGGGGCATCAAAGGCACAGTCAGCGCCGGCAGGAACACCTGGACGATCGGGCCGATCAACACGGCATACAGGATCGTGCCCAGTCCGACCACGCCGCCGAGTAGCCAACCCACCCCGAGCACCGTGAGCTCGATGCTCGTGCGGACCTGCCGGACGCTCCGGCCGGTGCGGCGCACGAGACCGGTCATGAGTCCGTCGCGCGGACCCGGACCGAACTGGCTCCCGATGTACAAGGCGCCGGCAAGCCCGTTGAGCACGATGCCACCCAGCAGCAGCGCCACCCGGGCGGCCAGCGGCTTGGGGGCCGCCAACAGTCCCAGCGTGGCGTCCGTGGCTAGCCCGATAAGCACCACGTTGGTCACGGTCCCCAGGCCTGGCCACTGACGCAGCGGGACCCACAGAAGCAGCACCAGGGCCCCGACGAGGATCACCACCGTGCCGAAGCTGAGGTGCACGTACCGCGCGATCCCGTAGTGGAACACGTCCCAGGGGTCCAGCCCGAGGCCGGAGCGGACCATCATCGCCATGGACACGCCATAGAGGGTGAGCCCGACGAGGAGCTGGGTCAGCCGGCGCACCGTGCGTCCGGCCCGCAGCTGTTCGACGGGGGTGAGCGAGGCGAGTGGGGTCGAGGTCACGGTCCAAGATTGGCCTCTACTGGTCTGTTTATCTATAGCCAATTGTGTCAAAGTGGCTTGCATGACGGTTCGCTCGATCACCGCCGCCCGGCTGGTCCCCATGGTGGGATCCGCACTCGACGTGACCCCGGCCTACCGGGGCCTTGCGGACGCCTTGCGGCTCCTGGTGGCTGATGGCCGGCTGCCTGCCGGGACCCGGCTGCCGAGCGAGCGCGAGCTCAGCGCCGCACTGACCCTGAGCCGGACGACTGTGACCCGCGCGTATGCCGAGCTGCGCGACCGCGGCTACCTCTTCTCGCGCCAGGGCTCGGGCCACGTGGTCGCCCTGCCCGGGAGCGCGGCTGGTCGACGGCAGGGCAGCACCCTCGACCCCGCGACAGACCTGCTCGCCAGCGACGTCATCGACCTGACCTGCGCCTCGATGAGTGCACCGGCCGGGATCGTGACCGCGTACGAACGGGCCATGGACCAGCTCCCGCGCTTCCTGACCGGAACCGGGTACCACCCGCTCGGGCTGCTGGGCCTGCGCGAGTCCCTGGCTCAACGTTTCACTGAGCGCGGCCTGCCCACCTCGCCCGAGCAGGTGATGGTCACCAGCGGTGCGCTGGCCGGGCTGGCCGTGACCGCGAGGGCCCTGCTCGCCGCGGGGGACCGCGTCCTGGTGGAGAGCCCCACCTACCCCAATGCCGTCGACACCCTGCGCCGAGCCGGAGCACGGGCGGTCGGCCTTCCCCTCGAGCGGGGCGGATGGGACCTCGACGCCGCGCAGGCGACGTTGCGCCAGACCGCTCCGCGCGCCGCGTATCTGATCCCGGACTTCCAGAACCCCACCGGGGCGTTGATGACGGACTCCCAACGTGCCGCGCTCGGCGATGGGCTCGCCGCCACCCGCACGCTCGGGATCGTGGACGAGACCATCGTCGACCTGGCCCACACCGCCGACTTCGCCATGCCCCACCCGTTGGCCGCCCACCACGCGGCGAGCGTGACGTTGGGTGGCGCGAGCAAGTCGTTCTGGGGTGGCCTGCGGATCGGCTGGATCCGGGCACCGCGCGACCTCATGCCCGCCCTGGTCAGCGCCCGGCTCACGCTGGACCTCGGCGCCCCGGTCCTCGAGCAGCTGGCCCTCGTCGAGCTCCTCGC
>DASYGI010000267.1:0-6948 GCA_035999925.1 Pedococcus sp. | reverse complement strand
AGATCGTCCGGTATGCCGGGCGTGGCAGGGTCGCCGTCGCCCGACCTGCGCCCGTCGCGAGCGAAGGAGGGACCCTGTGATCAACTTCGCCGCCCTCGGCAACGACCTGTACACCGGCAAGCGCTCGATCGACTTCGTCGGACGGCACCGGCGGTGGTACGCCCTGTCAGGCGTGTTCATCCTCCTGGCGGCTCTCGGCCTGACCCTGCACGGGCTGAACCTGAGCCTGGAGTTCCGCGGCGGATCGGAGTTCCGGGTATCAGGCGTCAACACCTCGTCGGACTACGAACAGCGCGCCAAGTCCGCCGTCAACGGGGTCAACTCAGCCGGCGCGGCCGAAGTGACCCGGGTGGGCACCGGCACAGTCCGGGTGCAGACCGAGAAGCTCAACGACAGCCAGAGCGAGCAGGTCCGGACGGCTCTGGCCACCGCGTTCAACACCAGCGCCACGAATGTCTCCGCCTCCTTCGTCGGGCCCTCCTGGGGTTCGTCGGTCAGCCAACAGGCCCTGAAGGCGCTGGCCGTCTTCCTCGTGCTGGTCTCGATGGTCATGGCGATCTACTTCCGCACCTGGAAGATGGCCGGGGCGGGACTCGTGGCCCTGCTGCACGACCTGTTCATCACCGTCGGCATCTACGCGCTGGCCGGGTTCGAGGTCTCCCCGGCAACCATGATCGGGTTCCTGACGATCCTCGGGTACTCCCTGTACGACACCGTCGTGGTGTTCGACAAGGTCCGTGAGAACACCACCGAGGCTCTGGGCAACGGTCGGATGACGTACCAGCAGGCCGCCAACCTCGCCGTGAACCAGACGCTGGTGCGTTCCATCAACACGACCATCGTCGCGCTGCTGCCCATCGGGTCCATCCTGGTCATCGGCTTCTTCTTCCTCGGCCCAGGAACCCTGCTCGACCTGGCGCTGGCCCTGTTCGTGGGTATCGCCGTCGGTGCCTACTCCTCGATCTTCATCGCCACCCCGTTGCTGGTGCACCTGCGATCCAGCGAGCCCGCAGTGGTCGAGCTCGCGAAGAAGGCCACCCGGTACCAGTCCCGCCACGGCGGCAGGGTGTCGTCGTCGGATGCCGCCCCGATCCCGCACGGCGGGGATGACGACTCCTCCGCGCCCGTGACCGAGCCGGCCACGGTCTCGGCCGCCCCCGGCGCGGCGACGGTGGTGCGGGAGACCCACAAGTACGCCCAGACGGGACCGCGCAACCAGCCGCGTCGCCCGCCGAAGTCCAGGCGCTGAGAGCGGCAGCCGTGACCACCACCACGCTCGCCGACCTCGTCAGCGCGCGGCTGCGCGACGTGCCGGACTTTCCCAGCCCGGGGATCCTGTTCAAGGACGTCACGCCGGTGCTGGCCGACGCCGAGCTCTTCGGAGCGGTGATCCGTGACATGGCCGAGCGTCGTCGCGGCACGGTGGACGTCGTGGTGGGCATCGAGGCCCGGGGGTTCATCTTCGGAGCGGCCCTGGCCCACGAGCTGGGGCTCGGTTTCGTCCCGGTCCGCAAGGCAGGCAAGCTGCCTGGCGCCACCCGAGGCCTGACCTATGACCTCGAGTACGGCAGCGCCACCATCGAGGTTCACGAGGACGCCTTCGTGGCCGGTGCGCGGGTGCTGCTGGTGGACGACGTCCTCGCGACCGGTGGCACCGCCGAGGCCGCCTGCCGGCTGCTGGTGGAGTCGGGGGCGACCGTGGTTGCCTTCGAGACCCTGGTGGAGCTGGCGTTCCTGTCGGGGCGTGCACGCCTTGCCGACTATGACGTCCGCGCCACGGTCGTGGTCACGTAGGCTTTCGTCATGAGTGAGGACCTCGTCACCGGGCCGGTGCCCGTCGGTGCGTCCTCCTCCAGCCGCGTCCGGGCCCGGCTCGCCCGCTTCGGTAGCCGCGGCATTCCGGCGAACCCGGTGCTCGAGCCCCTGCTCCAGTCGGTCCGCGCCACCCACCCGAAGGCCGACCTCACCGTCATCGAGCGCGCCTATGTGGCCGCCGAGGAAGCCCACCGCGGCCAGGTGCGCAAGTCCGGCGACGCCTACATCACCCACCCCCTCGCGGTGACCACGATCCTGGCCGAGCTGGGCATGACCCCGGCCACGCTGGCCGCCGCGCTCCTGCACGACACCGTCGAGGACACGGCATACAGCCTGACCCAGCTGGAGAAGGACTTCGGTCACGAGGTCGCCATGCTCGTCGACGGCGTCACCAAGCTCGACAAGGTGACCTACGGCGACGCGGCCCAGGCTGAGACCGTCCGCAAGATGGTCGTGGCCATGGCGCGCGACATCCGCGTGCTCGTCATCAAGCTGGCCGACCGGCTTCACAACGCGCGGACCTGGCGGTACGTCAGCGTCGAGTCCGCGCAGCGCAAGGCGCGCGAGACGCTCGAGATCTATGCACCGCTGGCGCACCGACTCGGCATGAACACGATCAAGTGGGAGCTCGAGGACCTGTCGTTCGCGACCTTGTACCCCAAGGTCTACGACGAGATCGTCCGCCTGGTGGCCGAGCGGGCGCCGGCCCGGGAGGAGTTCCTGGCCGGAGTGCGTGACCAGGTCAGCAGCGACCTCAAGGGCGCGAAGATCAAGGCCACCGTCACCGGTCGGCCCAAGCACTACTACTCCGTGTACCAGAAGATGATCGTGCGGGGCCGCGACTTCGAGGACATCTACGACCTCGTCGCGGTTCGGGTGCTGGTGGACTCGGTGCGCGACTGTTACGCGGCGCTGGGCGCCCTGCACGCGCGATGGAACCCCCTGCCGGGGCGTTTCAAGGACTACATCGCCATGCCCAAGTTCAACATGTACCAGTCGCTGCACACGACGGTCATCGGTCCCGAGGGCAAGCCGGTCGAGATCCAGATCCGGACGCACACGATGCACCGCCGCGCCGAGTACGGCGTCGCCGCGCACTGGAAGTACAAAGAGGACGCCACCGCGCCGCCCGCCGGTGTGAAGGACGGCGAGACCGGGCCGATCAACGACATGGCGTGGCTGCGCCAGCTGCTGGACTGGCAGAAGGAGACCGCGGACCCTGGCGAGTTCCTGGACTCGCTGCGCTTCGAGATCAACGCGCGCGAGGTCTACGTGTTCACGCCCAAGGGCGAGGTCGTCGCCCTCCCCGCGGGCTCCACTCCCGTCGACTTCGCGTATGCCGTGCACACCGAGGTTGGCCACCACTGCATCGGTGGTCGGGTCAACGGACGGCTGGTGCCACTGGAGTCGGTGCTGGAGAACGGTGACGTGGTCGAGGTCCTGACCTCGAAGGCCGACGGGGCGGGTCCCTCTCGGGACTGGCTGACCTTCGTCAAGTCACCGCGGGCCCGCAACAAGATCAAGCAGTGGTTCTCCAAGGAGCGCCGCGAGGAGATGATCGAGACCGGCAAGGATGCCATCGCCAAGGCGATGCGCAAGGAGGGGCTGCCGTTGCAGCGCCTCATGTCGGTCGAGACCCTGACCGGCCTTGCCTCCGAGCTGCGGTACCAGGACATCGACGCGCTGTATGCCGCCGTCGGCGAGGGCCATGTCTCGGCCCAGCACGTGGTGGGCCGGCTGGTCGCCTCGCTCGGCGGGGAGGAGGGGGCTTCCGAGGACCTCGCCGAGGCGACGACCCCCAGCCGTTCGATGCGTCGTCGCTCGGGCGACCCAGGCGTCGTGGTGGTTGGGACGGCAGACGTGTGGGTCAAGCTGGCACGGTGCTGCACCCCGGTCCCGGGCGACCCGATCATGGGGTTCATCACCCGCGGCAACGGTGTCTCGGTTCACCGGCTGGACTGCACCAACGCGGAGTCCCTACTGTCGCAAGCGGATCGGTTGATCGAGGTGGAGTGGGCGCCGTCGGCCGCAAGCGTGTTCCTGGTGCAGCTCCAGGTCGAGGCACTCGACCGGAACCGCCTGCTGTCCGACGTGACCCGGGTGCTGTCGGACCAGCACGTCAACATCCTCTCGGCGTCGGTGCAGACCTCGCGCGACCGCGTCGCGATCAGCAAGTTCACGTTCGAGATGGGCGACCCCAGCCACCTCGACCATGTCATCAAGGCGGTGCGCAAGATCGACGGCGTCTTCGACGTCTACCGGATCACCGGTACCAAGGCGACGGCCGCCAAGGCGTAGCGATCGCCGTCCGGCAGCTGAGGTCTCAGGCGCCGAACTCGTCGACGTTGCCGCGCGCCTGCTCCAGCCACTGCTCCTGAGCCTGGAGCTTGGCCTCGGCGTCCTTGAGCTTGCGCTCGTTCCCGGCGCGCTTGGCCTTCTCGACGTCCTCGCGCAGCGACGCCACCGATGCCTCGAGCTGGTCCACCATGCTCTGTGCCCGGGCTGCGACCTCGGGGTTGCTCTGGTGCCACCGCTTGTCGTCGGCGTCCCGCACGGCCTGCTCGATGCGTCGCATGGCCTTCTCGACCCGCTCGACATCGCCTCGCGGCACCTTGCCCGCCGCATCCCACTTGTCCTGGATCGCGCGTAAGGCGGTCTTGGCCGCTTCGAGGTCGGTGACGGGCAGGATGGCCTGGGCCTGGACGAGTAGCTGCTCCTTGACGGCGAGGTTGCCGCGGAACTCTTCGTCCTCCTTGGCAGCGACTTCGTCCTTGGCGGCGAAGAACGCGTCCTGCGCCGCCTTGAAACGCTCCCACAGGGCGTCGTCGTCGGAGCGCGACGCCCGGCCGGCTTGGCGCCAGCGGTCCATGAGCCGCTTGAAGGCGCCTGCGGTCGGACCCCAGTCCGTGTTGGTGGCCAGGGCCTCGGCCTCCGCGACCAAAGCCTGCTTGGCGGCCTTGGCCTCGGCCTGGGTGCCCTCTAGCTGGGCGAAGTGGACTCGCCGAGCCTTGTCGAAGGTGTTCCTGGCCGTCGAGAAGCGCTGCCACAGTGCGGCTTCGGTCTCGCGGTCGAGCCGAACGCCGTTGCGCTGGTGCTGCTTCCACTCGTCGAGCAGGGCCCGCATCCGGGTGCCGCTGCTCTTCCACTGGATCTTGTTCTCGGGCTGGCCGGCGATGGTCTCGGCCTCGGTGACGATCTGCTCGCGCTCGGCCGTGGCCGTCACCCGGGCAGCGCGCCGCTCGGCCGACTCCGACTCCTTGCGGGCGCCGACCGCGGTGGCGATCTGCTCGACCTTGGCCTCGAGGGCGGCGAGGTCGCCGACGACGTTCGCCTCGGCACAGTGCTCGCGCAGCTTGGCCAGTCCCTCGGCGGCATCCTTGGCGGACAGGTCGGTGGTCGTGACCCGCTGGTGCAGCAGGTCGGCGGAGGCATAGAGCTCGTCGAACTTGCGGGCGAAGTAGTGCAGCGCCTCCTCGGCGGTGGCTCCCGGGTACGCACCGACCTCGCGCTCACCCTCGGCGGTGCGCACGAAGACGGTGCCGTCCTCGGCGACCCGTCCGAAGGTCTCTGCCGCCGGTCCAGGAGCGGTCACGACGGGGGGAGCGGGGTGGGCGTGGGCGACCTTGCGGACCGCGGCAGGAGTCGGTCTGGGCCCCGGCCCGGGCCTCGGCTTGGGCCTGGGGGCAGGCGCCTGCGCACTCGAGGCGTCCGGCTCCTCGGTGGTGGCCTGCGGGGTCTCGGCTGTGGAGCTCAATGGCTCCTCGGCGCCGTCGGGCGCCGTGGGGTCAGCCGATGTGTTGTGCTCAGTCACGTCAAGCCTTCTTCTCGGTCACAGCAACCGACAGGATGCTGATGGGTGCGTTCGGGGCGCCGTCGCCGGTACCACCGCTCGCGCCTGCTGCGGCGATCTTGTTGACAATATCCATTCCACCGGTCACTGCGCCGAAGATGGAGTAGCCCCCGCCTGTGGTGGGCAGCGTCGAGTTCTTGTAGACGATGAAGAACTGGTCGGCGTTGCTGTTGGGGTCGCTGGTCCGGGCCATCGCCAGGGTCCCGACGGGGTACTGCCCGTTCTTGGGCGCGTTCTCGATGCCGTAGGAGTAGCCGGGGCCGGTGCCCGTGCCACCCAGTGGGTCCCCACACTGCAGCACGTAGATCCCCGCGGTCGTCAGGCGGTGGCAGGGGCTGGCGGCGAAGTACCTGGCCTTGGCCAGTGCCACGAACGAGGCCACCGTCTGGGGGGCTTTGGCCCCGTCGAGACTCACCGTGATCGGCCCACAGTTGGTGGTGATCACGGCGGTGAAGTGCTTGCCGGCCGCGGTCTTCTTGTCGGGCAGCTTCTGGGTCTTGATCGTGGTGGGGCGGGCCGGGGGAGCGGTGCATCCGGCCACGGCCGTCGTGCTGGCCGACGGGGTGGCCGAGGAGCTCGCCGAGGGAGGGGAGGCCGCGACCGCCGGGGTGTGGCTGTTGAGCTTCGCCGAGAGGAACACGAACCCGACCACGACGACCAGGACCGCGGCCACGACGATGGCGACCTGACGGTTTCGGGCCGCCTCGCGTTCGCGGGCGGCAGCTCGTTCGTCGAGCTTCATCTGACGGCGGCGGGCTTTGGCTCGCTCCTGTTCCTTGGTCACGCGCGCCAGTCTAGGCAGGCGCCCTCGTGGCTAGGCTGCGGGTCGTGCTGACCATCGCGTTCCCGGCCGCCGCCTTCGGGACCAACTGCTACGTGCTCGCCCCCGCTGCCGGCGAGGAGTGCCTGATCGTCGATCCCGGCGTCGGCGTCGAAGACACGGTGCGCGAGGTCCTGGCGCAGCACCGGCTGCGCCCGGCCGCGGTATTGCTCACCCACGGGCACCTGGACCACGTGTATGCCGTGACGCCGGTCTGCGGCGGTGCCACGGCGGCATACATCCACGCCGACGACCGGTATCGGCTCCGCGACCCACTGGCGATCATGGATCCCGGCATGCTGGCCATGGTGGAACAGCAGTTCGGGCGCAAGGCGACCTGGCGCGAGCCAGAGCGGGTCGTGGAGCTGACCGGACGCGAGACCCTCGACCTCGCCGGGCTACAGGTCGATGTCATGCCCGCGCCGGGCCACACCGAGGGGTCCGTGATGTTCGGGCTGCCGGG
>DASYGI010000266.1:0-2728 GCA_035999925.1 Pedococcus sp. | reverse complement strand
CGTCGTCGAGGCTGAGCTCGACACCGCCATCGCGGCCCGCCGGCTGCGGCGCAACATCTCCGACCTCTATGGCCACCCCTGCGAGGTGCTCGTCCTGGCCGCCGGGGGGCTGCGCAAGGGCTCCCGCTATGTCGTGCGGGTGGTCCAGGACGGTGAGGCACTGGCCCGTCAGACGGGTCTGATCGACGCTCGGGGCCGACCGGTCCGTGGACTCCCCCCCAAGGTCGTCAGCGCCTCGGCCTGCGACGCCGAGGCGGCGTGGCGCGGGGCCTTCATCGCGCACGGGTCCCTGACCGAGCCAGGGCGGTCGTCGGCCCTCGAGGTCACCTGCCCGGGGCCCGAGGCCGCCCTGGCGCTGGTCGGTGCGGCACGACGCCTGGGGATCCAGGCGAAGGCGCGCGAGGTGCGCGGGGTCGACCGGGTGGTCATCCGCGACGGCGACGCCATCGGCGCGATGCTGACCCGGCTGGGCGCCCATGAGGCCGTCCTCGCCTGGGAGGAGCGCCGAATGCGGCGCGAGGTGCGCGCCACCGCGAACCGTTTGGCGAACTTCGACGACGCCAACCTACGGCGCTCGGCACGGGCCGCGGTCGCTGCGGGGGCGCGGGTCCACCGTGCGATGGAGATCCTCGGCGAGGACATCCCCGACCACCTGCGCGAAGCGGGAACGCTGCGCCTGTTGCACAAGCAGGCCTCCCTGGAGGAGCTGGGACAGCTGGCCCAGCCCCCGATGACCAAGGACGCGGTCGCCGGTCGCATCCGCAGGCTCCTGGCCATGGCTGACAAGCGCGCGCAGGACCTCGGCATCCCGGGCACGGAGGCCAACCTGACGCCCGACATGCTTGACGCGTGAGCACATGAGTACCCGAGTCGCCGTCGTCGGGACCGGCTATGTCGGTCTGTCCATGGCCGTCCTGCTCAGCCGTCACCACGAGGTGGTGGCCTTCGACATCGACGCAGAGCGTGTGGACCTGCTCCGCACCGGGGTCAGTCCGATCGCGGACGCCGAGATCGAGGAGCACCTGGCCCGGGGCGACCTCGGGCTGACCTTCACGACCGACTCCGACGAGGCCTATCCGGGGGCGGAGTTCGTCATCATCGCCACCCCGACTGACTACGACCCGGTCACCAACTACTTCAACACGTCCTCCGTCGAGAAGGTCGCGGCCGACGTGGCCGCGGCGAACCCCAACGCCGTGATGGTCATCAAGTCCACCGTGCCGGTGGGCTTCACTCGTGAGCTGTCCGCGCGGCTCGGCACCGACAACCTCATCTTCAGCCCGGAGTTCCTGCGCGAGGGAAAGGCCCTGTGGGACAGCCTGCATCCCTCGCGCATCGTCGTCGGCGAGCGCAGCGAGCGTGGACGGGTCTTCGGCGAGCTGCTGCGGAGCGGGTCGGTGGAGCCCGACGTCCCGGTGCTGCTCACCGACAGCACCGAGGCCGAGGCGATCAAGCTCTTCGCGAACACCTATCTGGCCATGCGGGTGGCGTTCTTCAACGAGCTCGACACGTTCGCGATGACGCGCGGCCTCGACACCCGCCAGATCATCGAGGGGGTCGGCCTCGACCCACGGATCGGGCCCGGCTACAACAACCCGTCGTTCGGGTACGGCGGGTACTGCCTGCCCAAGGACACCAAGCAGCTGCTCGCGAACTACGACCAGGTCCCGCAGAGCCTCATCGAGGCGATCGTCTCGGCGAACACGACCCGCAAGGACTTCATCGCGCAGGACGTGCTGCGGCGTCATCCGCGGGTGGTCGGCATCCATCGGCTCATCATGAAGGCCGGGTCCGACAACTTCCGGTCGAGCAGCGTGCAGGGAATCATGAAGCGCATCAAGGCCAAGGGCGTCGAGGTCGTCGTCTATGAGCCCGCCTTCGCCGACGAGACCTTCTTCGGGTCCCGGCTGGTTCGGGACCTCGACGAGTTCACCTCGACGGCCGACGTCATCGTGGCCAACCGGATGGTCGACGAGCTTGCTCACGTGGCCGACAAGGTCTACACGCGCGACCTGTTCGGCGGCGACTCCTAGCCTGCTCGGCGGCCCCAGGTTACCGGCCCGTACGCCGGACCACGGTGTCCGCGAGTCGGGCCCATCGAATAGGGTCGTTGCCGAGCACCTCTGCCGCAACGACGCGGCATACCGTCCCCATCCTGAAGGGCAAGGCATCGTGACCGTTCGCGTAGGCATCAATGGCTTCGGCCGCATCGGCCGCAACTTCTTCCGCGCCGTGCAGGCCTCCGGCGCCGACATCGAGATCGTGGCGACGAACGACCTCATGGACAACAAGTCGCTGGCCCACCTGCTCAAGTACGACTCGATCCTGGGCCGTTTCCCCGGAGAGGTCACCTACGACGAGACCTCGATCACCGCCGGCGGCAAGACCGTCCGGGTGTTCGAGGAGCGCGACCCGGCCAAGATCGACTGGGCCTCGGTCGGCGCCGACATCGTCGTGGAGTCGACCGGCTTCTTCACGGATGCGACGAAGGCCAAGGCGCACATCGACGGTGGTGCCAAGAAGGTCATCATCTCGGCCCCCGCCTCCAACGAGGACATCACGATCGTGATGGGCGTCAACGACGACCAGTACGACGGCGCCAAGCACACCATCATCTCCAACGCGTCCTGCACGACGAACTGCCTCGGCCCGATGGCCAAGGTCATGAACGACGAGTTCGGCATCGTCAAGGGCCTGATGACGACGATCCACGCGTACACCCAGGACC
>DASYGI010000265.1:0-3317 GCA_035999925.1 Pedococcus sp. | reverse complement strand
GGCCATGACCACGCCACTGACCCAGTTCACCCGCCTGATCGACGAAGGCTTCAACGCCGGCGACCTGGCCGTTCTCGACGACTTGATCTCACCGGACTTCGTGGAGCACCAGTTCGAGTCGCCTGAACACCCTGCGCGCGTCACCGGGTCCGCGAGCGCGGCCCGCATCATCTCGCAGCTTCGCGCAGGGGCGGCCGACTTCCACCTGTCCATCGAGGACGTGAGCATCACGGGTGACACCGTCTGGGCCCGGCTGCGCGGTACTGGCACGGACACCGGTGGACAGCTGGGTCAGCCACCGACCGGCAAGCAGTTCGACATCACCGTCATCGACATCTCGCGCTTCGTCGACGGCCGGATGGTCGAACACTGGGGTGTGCCTGACCGAATGGGGCTGCTGCTCCAGCTCGGGCTGTTCGGCCGACCGCACTAAGCCCTCGAACCCTCCACCGTGAGCCGTCGACCCCTTTACGCGCCATAGCCCAGGTGGGCCATTCCGGCGGGCGCGCGAGGGTGTCAGGCTGGTCGGGGCGCCCCGCCCCCTCAGCCCACACTGATGCCCTCCACCCTGCTGCCGCAGCCCGTCGTCGTCGGAGTCACCGACGGGCAGACGAGCCGTGTCGCGCTGGACTGGGCCATCGACGAGGCCACCACCCGCAGGCTCCCGCTCCACATCCTCCATGCCGGTCCACGCCCACCCAACCCGCGACTCGGCTCACACCCACGAACGTCGGAGAGCAGAGCCCCGGTCATCGCGCGCGCCGCACGACGCGCCCGCGGCCTGACCCCCTGGCTCGAGGTCACCACCGAAGTCTCCACGTCGACACCCTCCCTGGCCCTCGTCGACTCGTCCCGAAGGGCTGCGTGCGTCATCGTCGGAGCGCACGGTCGCCGACCCGTCGTCAGCGGAATGCTCGGTAGCACCTCGGTCGAGGTGGCGGCCCGAGCCGCCTGCCCCGTGGTCGTGGTGCGCCAGCTCCCTGAGGTTGAGTCGTGGCGACCCGGCGTCGTCGTGGGCGCAGACGGATCGGAAGCGTCCGCTGAGGCTCTCCGGTACGCCTTTGCCCAGGCCGTGGACCGGGAGCTGCCCCTCAAGGTCGTCCACGTCTGGCCACCCCGGGTCACGAGGGCCTTCCTGGCGCCTGCCCTCAGAGCGAGCCTCGCAACGATCGCCGCCTCGGACGAGGCGCTCGTTGCCGAGGAGGTGGCCCGGTGGGCCGAGAAGTACCCCGAGGTCAAGGTCCACCGCCACGTGCTCCGGGCCAACCCCGTCAAGGCGCTCGTCGACCATTCACGGGGAGCCGAGCTGCTGGTGCTGGGATGCCGCGTGCGCGCCGAGGCCCGCGGAATTGTGCTCGGCTCGGTGAGCCAAGGAGTCCTTCAGCACGCCCACTGCCCGGTTGCCGTGGTCCCCGCCCTTGTCAGAACGGCCGAATAGGCCCACGGTGGGGCCATGCCAAGGAACAAGTGGGACCAGCTCAGTCCGCTGACGCGGCGCCTCGTCATGGTGAGCGGGGCGGTCGACGGTGCCCTCAAGCTCGCGGCCCTGGTCGACCTTGCGCGGCGACCGGCCGAGCAGGTCCGGGGCTCCAAGAAGGCGTGGGCGGCGGCCATCATCCTGGTCAACTCGATGGGTGTGGTGCCCCTTGCGTACTTCACTCGCGGGCGCCGACAGTCCCCCACGATCGTCTGAGGCCCCTGGTGATGGTCTCGGTCACCGATTCTTGACGAACCTGAGGAAGAAGGCACCGAACAGCAGGACGACCCCCACGTTGGCCGCCAACCGCTCCCAGAAATGGTTCCTGAAGAACAGCAGATCCATGGCGACCACGACGACGACCATCGCGATCACCCACAACGCGACGATGGCCTGTCTTCCCATGACCCTTTCCTACTGGGGCCAACAGGTGGCCGCAAGAGCCGACGCTTCGGTGGCCGTCAGCGCCAGAGTTCCGCGAGCTGCTCGGCCTGGGCTTTGCCCTGCGCGTAACCCGCTCGCGCGGCGGGCTGACGGGCTGAGAGGTCCATCAGGTTGGTGCCGAAGGCGGTGAGGGAATCGCCATCCGGCACGATCGTTGCGACGCTGCTGCCGGCTGCGCGCAGCTCGTCGACCTGCGCAGCCAGCTGCATGCGCCAGTCCAAGGGGTGACGGGTCCTGCCACCCAACGGTGAGAGCACCAAGACCCGGCGGTACCCGGCTGCCAGATCGGCGTTCTCGTTGCGCCGGTAGCCACCGTCGAGGTATCGGCCATCGCCGATCGGGTACGGCGGGACGGTGATACCGCTGGAGGTGCTGGCTGCAACGGCGTCCACCAGGTCCACTCCGCTGTTGCGGTCGAACACGACCGGTTCGCCGGTCCGGGCATCGACTGCCGGGATGAGCAGCCTCCGCTGTGGCCAGTGCTGGCTAGGCAGCCGGGCCGCGACCACGGCGCGCCACCGCGCTCCCCCGGAACCGTCCGAGGCGACCTCCATCTCGAGTGCTGCCGCCCCCATTCTGCGCCGCATGTCAGCCGGACTGTCAGCGGCCGCAATGACTGCGCCTGTTGCCGCCAGGTGGTCGGCCGGCTGGCCCGGCGGACGAGATCCACCTCCCGGTCCACCCGCCCGAGTCCCCTGAACCGGCGCGTCGGCCAGGATGGCGGCGAGCAGCCCGGCCGGACTCGCGGCGAGGATCTGCGCCGCCGTCGTCGCTCCGGCTGACGTCCCGATGACGAGATCGGCTTCGGTCACCGTCATTCCGGCGTCGGTGAGACCGGCGAGTATGCCGATCAGCCACGCGTTGCCGGCCGATCCGCCGCCGCCGAGCACCAAGGCCCGCTCACCGCCTGCGGGTATCCGCAGGGTGGCATCGACCTGTGGCTGATCCTGGTCGGACCGCGAACCGCCGGGAGTCGTCGTGGAAGGGAGGTCCATGATGTCCACCTCCCCCCGATGAGTCACAGTGACCGAAACGAACGGCATGTCCGCGGGGCGCGGTGCCGCCGGAATCCTAGCCCGCACACGACTGTGGCCCCACACAATTGTTTTTGGGGGCCACAGCGGCGACTCGATGTCGTTCTCGTAGGAGAGCAACGGCACCACGTCGAGGTCGTCGCGACCAACATCGCAGGTATCGTCCACGGGTCGGCCCCGAGGGCTCCGGGGCCCCCAGAGCGAACCTACTGTCCGGTTTGCTGCAGCTGCTCGAGAAGGGGCTTGAGGTCCACGAAGGCAAACCGCACCTCGGCATCGCTGCAGCCGTACGGCAGCACGAGCTGTCCGTCGTGGATAAGGCCGCCGCAGGAGTAGACGACGTTGGGAACGTAGCCGTCACG
>DASYGI010000264.1:0-5371 GCA_035999925.1 Pedococcus sp. | reverse complement strand
GACGTTCTTCGACCTCATCTTCGTGCTGACCGCAGGCGGGCCCGCCGACGCCACCCGCAACCTCGCCCTCGACATGTACATCCGAGGATTCCAGGGAAACCAGATGGGCCTAGCCAGTGCCATCGCCACCATCCTCGTGGTAATCGGGCTCGCGCTGGCCCTGTTCATACGTCGCATAGGCGGCAGCGGAACCCAGCTCGAGGGGGCCTGACATGGCCACTACCACGACCACCAGCTCCGGCCCCCAGCTCCAGCACCCCACCCGGCCGCCCGGCCACCGGATGCGCCACCTGCGTCAGATGAACTGGGTCGGGGGACTGGCCGGGTGGATCTGGCTCGCGATCGTGATCATCCCCATCTACTGGATCGTCATCACCAGCTTCAAGGGCCAGGACACCTACTTCTCGGGCAATCCCATGGCACCACCGACCTCGCCAACAGTGGAGAACTACCAGTTCGTCTTCGAGTCGGGCTTCACTCGGTACTTCGTCAACAGCGTCATCGTCACGATCGGCGCCATCGTCCCCGCCCTAGTCCTCTCCTTCATGGCCTCCTACGCCATCGTGCGCGCCGCGGGCCACCGGCTCCTGCAGTTCTTCAACGGGGTGTTCCTGATGGGTCTGGCCATCCCCATCCAGGCGACCATCATCCCCGTCTACCTCATCATCATCCAACTGCACCTATACGACACGCTGCTGGCGATCATCCTGCCGTCCATCGCGTTCGCCATCCCGCTGTCGGTGCTCGTGCTGTCCAACTTCATCCGCGACGTGCCCAAGGAACTCTTCGAGTCGATGCGGGTCGACGGCGCCACCGAGTGGCGCACGTTGTGGAGCCTCGCGTTCCCGATGACCCGCCCCGCACTCGTCACAGTCGCGATCTACAACGGCCTTGCCATCTGGAACGGGTTCCTGCTCCCGCTGATCCTCACCCAAAGCCCCGACCAGCGACTTCTACCGCTCGCGCTGTGGAACTTCCAGGGCCAGTACAGCGTGAACATCCCCGCCGTCCTCGCGGCGGTCGTCCTGACCACCCTGCCCATCCTCATCCTCTACGTGGTCGGTCGCCGCCAGCTCCTCTCCGGCCTGACCGCCGGCTTCAGCAAGTAAGGCAGGATGTGGGCCGCCTTTGACCCATGCCGCCCCGGCCGAGGGCACCCCGGGTGGGGTTCGACGACCGACCGGCGCCGATGCTGTGGTGGGCTCCTCGATCGTCGGCGTAATTCCTACTCGCACTGCCCTCGCAATCGTCCGACGTCTGCCTGCCCGAGTGGGCAGTCCGAGCGACCAGGGGAGTCCGATCGGCCGCCAATGTCAACGTGCTGCTTTGACGCAGCGGCGGAGACACGGGCGCATCCTTTCGGCCCCCCAACCCCCGCCCTGGGCCCTATGGCGGGACGCCAACCCACGCTCACTACGTTACGAGGAGTTACAGGGATGCCAGATGTTCTCCATGTTGCCACCACTGGTTCGGACTCCGCCGACGGGTCGTCGGACCGGCCCTTGCGGACCATCAGCCGCGCCGCCGACCTCGCGATGGCGGGAGACACCGTGGTGGTTCACGAGGGTGTGTACCGGGAGTGGGTGCGGCCGCGTCGCGGCGGGCTGAGCGACCGCCGGCGCATCACGTACGAGGCCGCCCCCGGGGAGCACGTCGTCATCAAGGGCTCTGAACAGGTCACCGGATGGCAGCCGGTTGACGGCAGTGTGTGGACGGTGACGGTGCCCGACGGGATCTTCGGCGCCTTCAACCCCTTCGCTGAGGAGATCGACGGGGACTGGATCGTCTACCCGCAGAAGAACTCGCCGAAAAAGCACCTCGGCGACGTCTACCTCAACGGGATGAGCTTCTACGAGGTGGCGAGCCGGGCTGAGCTGTCGGACCCGCCGCTGCGCACGGAGGTGCTCGACGACTGGACCGGCCTCCCCGACCAAATACGGAATCCGGAGCAGACGCAGTACTGCTGGTACGCCGAAGCCGGCGACGAGTCGACGACGATCTGGGCGAACTTCCAAGGTGCGGACCCGAACACCGAGCTGGTCGAGATCAACGTGCGACGCTCCGTGTTCTACCCCACAGAGCACCACCGGAACTACATCACCGTGCGCGGATTCGAGCTGGCGCAGGCCGCCTGCCCGTGGACCCCACCGACCGCTGACCAGCCGGGCCTCATCGGCCCCAACTGGGCGAAGGGCTGGGTCATCGAGGACAACATCATCCATGACGCGAAGTGCTCCGCCATCGCCATCGGCAAGGAGGCGTCCACCGGTCACAACTTCGCGACGGCCCGGGGGGACAAGCCCGGCTACCAGTACCAACTCGAGTCGGTCTTCTCCGCCCGTCACACGGGCTGGGACGCCGAGCACATCGGGTCGCACGTGATCCGGCGCAACACGATCTACGACTGCGGCCAGAACGGCATCGTCGGACACCTCGGATGCGTCTTCTCGACCATCGAGGACAACCACATCTACCGCATCGCAGTGAAGCGGGAGTTCTACGGCTACGAGATCGGCGGCATCAAGCTGCACGCGGCCATCGACGTGGTGATCCGCCATAACCGGATCCACGACTGCTCGCTCGGCACCTGGCTGGACTGGCAGACCCAGGGCACACGCATCACCCGCAACCTCTACTACGCCAACAACCGGGACCTGTTCGTCGAGGTCAGCCATGGGCCCTACCTCGCGGACCACAACATGTTCGCGTCTGCCGTGTCCTTCGAGTCGTTCAGCCAGGGCGGAGCCTTCGTGAACAACCTGTTCTGTGGCAGCCTCTTCTGGCAACCCGTGATGGACCGGGCGACCCCGTACCACGTGCCGCACAGCACTCAGGTCGCCGGCTACGCGGTGATCTACGGCGGGGACGACCGGTTCGTCGGCAACCTGTTCCTGGGCGGTGACCTCGACCGCGCCTACGCGCCCGCCTCGCCCTTCCGCAGTACCGCCGGTCACGGGCTGGGCGTATACGCGGGGCACCCGACGACGTTGGCCGAATACCTCGCTCTCATCGAGGCGCAGCCGATGGGCGACCACCAGCGCTTCCCCGGGGTCAAGCAGCCCGTCTACGCCCGGGACAACGTTCACGCAGCTGGAGCGCACCCGTCAGACGGTGAGCGGGACGCCCTCGTGCTCGACGGAGAGGCTGCCGTGAAGGTGCTAGACGAGGGCGGTGAGGTTTACCTGCGGGCCCAGCTACCCGAGGGCTTCGACGGGGCCCGCGTGCCAGTGGTCACCGGGCGTGACTTAGAGCGGGTGCGATTCGCGGACGCCGACTTCGAGGAGCGCGACGGCACCCCCGTCGTCGTGGACACCGACCTGGTCGGGGCCCAGAAAAGGCCTGAGCAGACGTACCCGGCTGGCCCCCTCGCTGCCCTGCGCGCAGGCACCGCCCGGGTGCGTGTGTGGTGACACCTCCGCTGCACCGCTCGTCTCTAGCGATCGATGCCACCAGGATCGCCAGGGCACGTGAGTGTTGGCGCTGAACTCCATTCGCCCGAGCCATGGCATGCGGGTGGCGTTGAGCCCGAGCCCACGCAGCCGGCCAAGGTGCGAAGTCCGTTGAAGTCGTAACTGCACCGTTCAAGGGGTCGACTCCGAAGGCTACCGGCCCACCCCGGAAGGAAGCTCGGTCATGCCCCAAGATGATCTGGTCGCCGGCATCGACTCCTCAACTCAGTCGGTCAAGGTTCTCCTTGTCCGCGCGAGCGACGGAACCGTCGTCGATCAGAGCTCGGCCCCCCACCCCGGCGGCACCGAGGTCTATCCCGACGCTTGGTGGGAGACCCTGCAAAGTGCCGGTGACGGTCTGCTCGAACGGGCCGCCGCGGTGGGGGTGGGCGGACAACAGCACGGCATGGTCTGCCGCGACGACAAAGGTGACGTCGTCCGCCCAGCACTGCTGTGGAACGACCTGCGGCCCGCGTCCCAAGCTCAAGACCTCCTCGAACACCTCGGCGCCCCCAGCCGTGCGCGGACCTGATCGGGTCGGCGCCTACGGCCTCCTTCACCGTCACCAAGTTGGCCTGGCTCGCAGCCCACGAACCAGCCAATGCCGCCCGAACCAAGAGCGTGCTCCTACCCCACGACTGGCTCAGCTGGAAACTCGCCGGAAGCCGCCCAGGCCAAGCCACCACCGACCACGGAGACGCGTCCGGCACCGGCCGAGATCGACTACACCGAACGGACCCAGGCCGGCGCCTCGCGGCGCCCCAGCTCCAAAGCGCTAGGCAAGGACTACGGCCACCCACGACGTCCGGCGTGAATGGACGCCCCACGTAGTTGGCCGTGCCCTCCGAGTGGCCGGTCACCTCTGGCCCTGATTTGATCGGGGGACAGTTCCTCGTGGAGGGTGGCACGCCCATGGAGAAGCGCACGCTGGGCCGCACCGGCGCGACCGTGTCGGTGGTGGGGCTGGGCACGTGGCAGCTCGGGGGCGACTGGGGGCGGGTGTCGGAGCGCGAGGCGCTGACGGTCCTCGAGACTGCTGCACTAGAAGGTGTCACGTTCTTCGACACCGCAGACGTCTACGGAGACGGTCGCAGCGAGCAGCTGATCGGTCGGTTCCTACGCGAGCACGGTGGCCGAGAGGCAGGGATTACGGTGGCCACCAAGATGGGCCGCCGGGCAGAACAGGTGCCGGCGAACTACGTCTTGGACAACTTCCGGCTCTGGACCGACCGCTCACGCCGCAATCTCGGTGTCGACACCCTTGACCTGGTGCAGCTGCACTGCCCGCCCACATCGGTGTACTTCGACGACGCGGTCTACGAGGGATTGGACACGCTGGTCGAAGAGGGCGTGATCGCCAACTACGGCGTGAGCGTGGAGACCGTTGACGAGGCGCTCGCCGCGATCACCCGACCGCACGTGTCGACCGTGCAGATCATCACGAACGCGTTCCGGCTCAAGCCGCTCGACCAGGTGTTTCCCGCCGCCGCCGCGGCTGGCGTCGGCCTCATCGTTCGGGTCCCGCTCGCCTCAGGCCTGCTCTCCGGCAGATACGACGCCGCCACGACGTTCCCCCCTGACGACCACCGCAACTACAACCGCGACGGCACCGCCTTTGACGTCGGCGAGACGTTCTCCGGCGTCGACTACGCCACTGGCGTCATCGCCGCCCGGGAGTTCGCCGCCCTCGTCGGCGCGGAGACGCCTCAGGGCACCACACCTGCCCAAGCGGCGATTGCCTGGCTGTGGCAGCACCCCCAGGTCTCCACCGTCATCCCCGGCGCCCGCAACATCGACCAGGCCCGCGCCAACGCCGCCGCCGGCCACGTACCACCCCTGAGCGACTCCTTCGACCGCGGGATTCGCCGGATCTACGACGAGCACCTCCGCGCCGCCATCCACCCACAATGGTGAGCTCCCAG